>JAUHXY010000192.1 GCA_030426785.1 bacterium | reverse complement strand
GCGCATCCCACTCGGCTTGCCACACCCGCGCGCGCTGACGCAGGCCTTGCTCAAAACTCGCCTGCAGGTTTTCCGAGCGATAGCCGGCGCGCCCGCGCACCCCGGGGAAGCCGACCACGTCGGGATATTGCCCCGGAATCGTGCCCAACAGGTGCAGGGTTTGGTCCGAGCGCGCCAGTCCGTTTTTTTGCACCCAGGGCTGTCGCGTGAGACCCTGGCAAGCGCACCCGAGGATCACGAAGATCACGCCGAAGGCGCGCAAAAGAATCGGCGAACTCATTCCCCGCGCACTTCGATCAAGGTCCCGTCCGCGATCATTTCGGAAGGGTACAAAATCACTCGGTCGCCTTCCTCCAGACCTTCCAGCACCTGCGCTTGTGTACCGTTGTTTTGGCCGATGCGCACCACTCTGCGCACCGCACGATCCTCCACGATCTGGTACACGGACCACTCGCCGCCCGTGCGGACCAACGCGCCGGCCGGCATCCACAGGGTGTTCTCCGTTTGCCAAGTGAGGATTTCCACCTCGACGCGATAGCCGTCGCCGAGGCGCTGCCAAGGCTCTAGCGGCTCGCGCGGGTCGATGCGGATCGTGACGCGTTGTTCGTCCACGCCCAGGGCGGAGGTTTTCGTGAAGCCCGCTGGCTCCACGAGTCGCACCTCTGCGGACAGCACGCTCGCCGAGCCGTCCGCCTCCACGCCGCCCCAACCGGAGACGCGTACGGGCATGCCCGGCTGCACGCGCACGGCTTCCTGGGAAAGGAAGTCAGCGATTACCTCCAAGGCTTGCACGTTGCCCACTTCCAGAATGGGGGTGCCGGCGGCGATGGGCCGTTCGCTGTCCTCAAAGACCCGCATGACCTGACCGTCGATGGGGGAGAGCAAGGTGATGGCACGCGTCGAAGCATCCGTTTCGCCATGGGCCATCAGGGCTGCTTCGGCGATGTGCAGTTCGTGCTCGGCCACCTGGATGTCAAAGCGCGCCGCCTGCAAGGCGCTGGCCGCTTGCCGATCGTCCCGGGAGGCCCGGTCGAGCTCGCTGCGCGGCAGCGAACCCTTTTGGAACAGCGCTTGCGTGCGTTCGAATTCGGCTTGTGCGAATTCCACTTCGGCGGACGCTTGCGCTTCGTTCGCCCGCGCCCGCTCCAGCGCAGCTTGCGCGCGCTGCACCCCCTCTTCGGCTTCCGCTTGCGCCCGGTCGTCCAAGAGAATCGGCTGCAGGGGCAAGAACTCCGCCAGGATGGTTTCCTGGGCGCGCACAGGGCTGCCGGCTTTGAGCTGTAGCCGCAGGAGTCGACCTTGGCGCGGAGCGCTGATGGTGTAGCGTTCTCGCACGCGGGTCTGCCCATCATCCTCCACGGACACCACCATCGGACCTTGCTGGGCCGCCGCCGCCTCCACCAGGATGGGGGTCGGCTCGAAGGCGCGCCACAGGGCCCAAACGACCAAGAGCAAAACAGCGATCCAAGCGCTACGGGAAACCCAAGACTTCATGAGGGGGCGTGCAAGTTAATCGCGGGACTTGAGAACTTCCACCATGTCGAAGCGGTCGAGCCGGCGCCAGGCGCCAAGGCCGGAAACCAAGCCGGATGCCAGGATTCCGAGGGCCCCGATGGCGTAGGTGGAGGGATAGATCACGAAGGGCAGGCGAAATTGTTCGGTGTCGTACCCGGGGCTGCGCACCAGAGCGCTGGAGAACACGTGCCCCATCCAAAGGCCGAGCGGAATGGCCACCAGCAACACCAAACCCATTTCGCCCATCAGGATGGCGGAGACCTCGCGCCGCCGATAACCGAGCACGCGCATGGTGGCGAGCTCGCGTGAACGCTCGGCCAGGGTGATGCGGATCGTGTTGTAGAGCACCGCAAAAGCCATCACGAGCGCGAAGGACAGGCTGATCCAAATCATGGTGCCCATGTTTTCGTCGAGCATGCCCTGCACCAGACGCAGGGAACGGTCGCGTTCGGCGATGCCGGCGATCATGGGGGTGGCTTTGACCTCCGCATACAGGCTCGCGAGCTCACTCGGATCGACCAACAAACGAGCGCCGTTGAGGGTCGGTGGTTCACCCAAAGTGCTCGCGAGCTCATCCAGGGGCATGTAGGCGCTCAGTCCGACGTAGGTGTCGACGATTTGAGCGACCGTGGCGCTGTGGGTGCTGCGCGCACCTTCTAGCCAGCGGAAGGCGAGGGAATCTCCCGGTCGCACCCCCAGCACCTCTGCCAGCTTGCGGGACAGGGTCAAGCCCCCGCGGGCGATGGGGATGCGCTCTTCGGACGTGTTGTACAGGGCGAGCAATTCGCCCGCAGGATCGAGACCCGTCAAGCTGACGCGTTTGACGCTTGCCCCGGCCCGGAACTCTACGGGTACGGAACGATAGGGCTCTGCGTGCTGCACACCGGGCAGGTTGCGAATCTCGCTGAGCACCGCTTGCGATCGGGTCTGCAGGAGAGAGATTTGCACATCCTCGCGCTGGGACAAACCGAACTGCACCTGCAGCATGTAGCGGATCGAGTCGGCCGAAAACGCCATGAGGATCGTCAAGGCGGTGGCCATGGACACCCCGGCAACGCTGAGCACGGCGCGCCAGGGTTTGCGCTCGATCTCCCGCAGCACCGTGCGCAACCCGATCGGGACTTTTTGCACCCAACCGAGGCGTTCGAGTAGCGTTCGCCGGTAGCGCAGCGGGGCCGGAGGCCGCATCGCCTCCGCCGGAGCGAGGCCCACGGTTTGGCGAATCGCACGGGCGGTGCCCCAGCCCGCGGCGAGCCCTGCGACCCCGAGGGCTAGGAAGGGACTGAGCGGGTCCAACTGGAAGGGCAGCTCGGGAAAACGATAGTAGTCGGCGTATAGGGAGGTCATGGCGGAACCCAGATAGCCTCCAAGCAGCCATCCCGCGACGCTGCCGAGCCATACGATGGCGCCCACCAGCTTGGCGTAGTGCCATCCCACCTCGCGATCGTGGTACCCGAATGCTTTGAGCGCTGCGATGTCCGAACGCTGGGTTGCGATCAGCCGCTGAAACACGATGTGCAGCAAAAAGGCGGCTACGCCCAAAAAGAGCAAGGGGATCGTGACCGCAAAACCCTGCAGTTGCGTCAGTTCGTTCTCGAGGAAAAACGCCGAAACCTGGTCTCTGCGGGGATAGGCACCACGGCCCCCATAGGGTTCCAGGATGCGGTCGACCGCCGCCAGGACCGCGGCTTCGTGAGCTTGCGGGGCCAACCGCAGAGCCAGGTTGTTGAAGGCGCCTTCCAGGTCGAAAGCCGCCGCGAGACCCTTACGACGCGCCCACAAGATCCCGTGCAAGCGATCGTCGGGAAAGAGTTGGCCGGGTGCGACGGTGTAGGTGAATTCGGGCGACAAGGCGACCCCGACGATCCGGAATGCAACACGAGACCCGTTGACGATGGCGGGCAGCTCGTCATCCAGGCGGAATCCGTGGGCTTCGAAGAAGGCCTCCGACACCAAGACCTCCTCACTGTGTCCCGGCTGCGGCATACGCCCCAGCCTCAACTTGACGTCGTTGAGTTCCGGTCGGCCGCGCTCAGGAATGGAAACGAGCCGCGCGCTGCCCGCCTCGACCATGCCCGGCAATTCCAACGTGACGCCGCGCACGATGCGAGTTTGCACGACCTGCACGCCTTCGATGGCCTGCAAGCGTGGAATCAAGTGCAACGGAGCCCGCTCCAACTCGGCGAACACGTGCGCGAAGCGCTGCTCGGCGTAGTTGCTGGAACGTGCGCGCTGCAGGGAATGCATGGTGCTCGACAGCCCCAAGTACACGCCCACGCCGCACGCGATGACCATGGCGATCGCGACCACCTGCCCGCGTAGGCGCAGCAATTCGCGCCAAACCTTGATGTCCAAAGTGCGTAGCATGGGGCTACCAGTCGATGGAGCCGGGAGGGACGGGGCTCGCGTTTTCTTCGATCTTGGCGATGCGCCCATCGGCGATCGATACGACGCGATCGGCCATGGCGCCGATGGCAGCGTTGTGGGTGATGATGGCGGTGCTGGTGCCCAAGTCGCGGTTGACTTCGTTGAGCGCATTCAGCACCAGCCGTCCGGTTTGCACGTCGAGGGCACCGGTCGGTTCATCGCACAACAGCACCTCGGGGCGTTTCGCGATGGCGCGTGCGATCGCCACCCGTTGTTGCTCGCCGCCGGACATTTGTGCGGGAAAGTGGTGCAAGCGTTCCGCCAGCCCGACGCGCTCCAACGCTTCGCGCGGATCCATGCCCTGCGGCGCGATTTCGCTGACCAACTGCACGTTTTCGAGTGCGGTCAGACTCGGGATCAGGTTGTAGAACTGAAAAACAAATCCCACGTGCTGCCGACGGAACTCGGTCAACTCGCGGCTGCTCGCCGCACTCAAGTCGTGGTCTTGAAACCAAAGCTCACCGCTGGTGGGCACGTCCAGGCCACCCAGAATGTTGAGTAGGGTCGATTTGCCGCTTCCCGAGGGTCCCAGTAGCACGAGGCATTCCCCCTGGTGCAGGGCGAAATCAACACCGCGCAAAGCATGCACGACCACCTCGCCCATGGGGTAGGACTTGGTGACCTGCTGAAGGCGCAAGATCGGGGTGCTTGTGGTGACCGCGGGCATCGAGCAGAGGGCGGCGCCTTGGGTAGCGTGGCGACGCGAGGGCTCAGCTTAGCGCATGGGGCAGAGAATCCTGTCCGCGAGTCGAGCGGTCCTGGAGGGAAACCTTCCGAGGCCTAGAGGGTGACTGGGCGGCCGACGTGCGCTTTGCAGAGGTTTCACCCATGCAGCGCCATCGCCCGCAGCAGAGCGCTAGGGAGAGGAGGGCCGTGCTAGCCAAGCTAGCGAACGGCCCTCCCGGATGCGTGCGAATCCTCCGTGAAGGATCCCAGGTGGTTTCTCTTGATTCCGGTCTAAAAGCTCAAGACCAATCCGAAGGTGAGCCCGCGGCCCGGTCGGTTCACTCCGGAACCGTGCACGCGATAGTCTTCGTCGAAGAGGTTTTCCAAGCCTACGGTGAAGTCCACGTTGCGGTTCACCTTCCAGCCGCTGCGCAGGTCGAGCACGGAAAAGCCGGGCGTGCCGCCCGGGGGGATGCGCGAGGTGTCGCCTTCATCCCGGGTCGAGAGTTCGTCCGCCTTGGAGGCGTGGGTCAAGCGCAGCTCGACCCAACCGCGTTTCTCCGGCGCCTTCCAGCGCACCGCGGCGTGCATAGTGAAGGGCATGGTGCGGTCGATCGGTTCGGTCGCCAGCACGGGGGCGCTGGTGGGGAAGGTCTCCTGCTCGCCGCGCTGGTAGGCGGCGTCCAAGTGCACTTCCACCTCATCGGTGAGCTCGGAGGTGATCGCAGCTACCCAACCCCAGATGTGACCGTCACCCACGTTGGCTTTGGTCACTTCAAGGTCCCCATCGGAGTTCGTATTGCCGGTGGGGAAGCGCACGATGCCGTCTTCGATGTCGGTGTAGAAGCCGCCCACGTCGAAGCGCGTCGCGCCTTCTTGGCGACGCACGCCCAGTTCGAAGCCGAGTACCTTTTCCTCCTCCAGGTCCACGGAGGGCACTTCAAACTCGTTGCTGCGCGCGGTATCGAAGCGCGTCAGGTCCGATAGGTTGGGGGCGCGGAAGCCCTGGGTGACGCCGGTGTACAGGGTGGCGCCACCTTGGTGCTGCAGAGCGTGCTCCAACTGCAAACTGAAGGAGAGGTTGTCGAAGTCGCGGTCGATCGCGGTCTGCATGTCGGTGACCGGGTCGCGCACGGAGTCTGCATCCGCTTCGATGGCCGTGAAGCGACCGCCGGCGATCAGGGCTGTGCGCTCGTTCAACTCGATGCGGTCCTGGGCGAACAAGCCGAGGCTTTGGTAGCTGGCATCGTCGGCCACCGGACCTTGGATGTCGTCCGCAGCCGTTTGGTTCGGGCCGCGATCGAGGAACGAGTCCACCCCGTCGCGGTAGTAGTCCAAACCGTAGATCCAGGAGCCACTCGCACCTTCGCGGAACAAGAGTTGCGTGATGCCGAGGGTCCCCACATCGAAGCCCTGCGATTCGACCCGCCCATCGGAGCGTACGCGCACGCGCTCCTCGGTTTGGTTGTGCCAAGACAAGCTGGTCGTCATGGCGTCGAAGATGCCCACGCCACCGTCGCGGTGGTACTGTAGGTAGGTCAGCTCGCGGTTTTGATCGAGGCGGCGGGAAAGGTCGCTGCCGTTGCTCAAGCCTTCCCAGTTGATGCCGTCGACGGTGCTGTGCGTGCGCGGCACGTCGTTTTGGTTGACGCGGTAGTGACCGAAGACGATGCGCGAATTCTCGTCGAGCCAGTGCTCGATCTTTAGGTCCGCGTCGGTCTCGTCGTAGCCGGTGCCGGGCTGCAAACCGACTTCTTTCCCGCCTTCCACATTGCCAAAGTCTTTCGCCGTCAAACCCAGGAGAATGCCTGTGTTCTCCCCGACCCACGAACCCTCGGCGCGGAAGATGTGAAAATCGGCTGCGTCGGAGTAGCGGTAGATCAGCTTACCGGTGGGGTCGTTCAACTCGCCGTAGGGGCTGCGCGTGATCGCCCGCACGACCCCGCCCAGCGCATCGGATCCATACAGCGCCGAGGAGGGCCCCATCTCGATGATCAAGCGATCGAGGGACCCGGCATCGACGGTGTTCCAATACTGGTTGGGGCCGGATCGAAAGACCGAGTTGTTGAGGCGAATGCCGTCCACCAACAAAACGTTTTGGAAGCCGGTGAAGCCGCGCAGATAGGGAGAGCCTTGGCCGTGCGAGGTCTCCTGCACGAGCACTTGCGGCACGTCCCGCAGGGCCTGGGGTAAGGTGCGATAGCCCTGCTCGAAGAGGTCCTCCTCGGTGACCGTAGCGTGGGCTCCGGTGCCTTTCGGGAGACCAGCGATCTCTTGGAAATCCCCTTCGACCACGATCGTGGGGGGGAGCTCCTGCGGTTCCGGCGGAGGGTCTTGGGGGGCGGGCCAAGGGGCGGTGGAGGGCGTGGCGAGAACGAAGGAGACGACGGGAATGGTCATGGGGATCGACAAGGATGGGAGAGTTCGCGTGAACGTCACCTCCCGCCAAGCGTTCAGAGAAAGTCAGGCTTTTCCTGCGCAGCGTAGGGGTCCAACACCAAGCCGTGGCGTTCTGGTGGCGATTCCTTGAGAATGCGCTGGACCGCCTGCGTCAAGTCGGGGCACAGCCTTGCGAGCGCAGCACTCCTGTTCCCTTCCTGCAAACTTCCCCACGCGCCACCTTCCATCCCGGGCCCCGGGGACGAAAATCCCTGACCGCCCTTCCGACCCATGCCGCGCCCCAAGTTCCGTTCCAAACCCGCCGCCAAAGGGGCATGGTTGGGTGCCGTAGGCCTGTCCTCGGGCCTGCACGTGGCGGGGCTGGCGGCGCTGCCGGTTCTGTTGGGTTGGTCGTGGTGGGAGTGGAGTCGCCCCAGTCCCGGTGGACTCGACGAGCCGGTCACGGTGCGTTGGGCGGTTGCGCAAGCCCCGGAGGATTCTGAAGAGACCCCGACGCGACCGCTGGAAGCGCTGGAGGCGGCCTTCGAGGAGCCCGAATGGACTCCGACGGAAGGGCCCGAACTCGAGTGGCAAGAGACGCGACCGGAAGAGCCTTTACCGCGAGAAGAACTCACCCCGGAGCGGGAGTCCCACCCCGCGCCGATCGGCGATTGGCGCAAGCCGCTGCTCGCGCCCGAACCCCAACCGGTCGAAGCCACCGTGCCTCCCAAAGAAGCGGTTCCGCAGCCCGCTCCGGAACCGATCCCCACGGAACCGGAAGACCCCGGCGAGCCCGTAGAAACCGAATGGACGCCCCGTCCCAGCGCGCAGCACTGCCCCGAGCCGCCGTACCCCGCGAAGTACCAACGCCGCGGCTGGCAAGGGACCGTGCGACTGCGCTTGACCGTAGAGCCCGACGGTTCCGTCCGGCAGGTCGAGGTGCTGCAAAGCTCCGGCTACGATCCCCTGGACGAAGTGGCGCGCAGCACGTTGGCCGCCTGGCGTTTCGAACCGGGTCCGGCCGGATCCAAAGCCAAACAAATCCAACGGCAAGTCGAGTTCCGACTTTGAGGGCGGCATGGAACCCTTCAAGAACAAAATCTCCGAAGGGGTCGCCTTCGAGTTAGGCCACTTGGTGCGTCGCGTGTGGCCCGCGTTTCCGACCCGGCGCTATCGAGCCGCGTTGCGCGGAAGCCTGGAGCCGCTCGAACTCAAAGCCCGCGGCCAGCTGGTAGGACAAGTGTTGTGGGAGCAATTGCCGGGCCCGGCTGCTTACAACTTCGAGCTCTTGACCGCAGCGCTCCAGTCCTTGCCCGTGGCGGACGGGCCCGACGGCCACCATGGGTGGCCCATGTTTCCGATGGACATGATCTTGGGGGCGCAAGGCCCGCAAGCCTTCGATCCCGCCCTACGTTTTGCGCGCGAGGTAACCCAACGCTTCACCGCGGAGT
>JAUHXY010000191.1 GCA_030426785.1 bacterium | reverse complement strand
GGAAGGCCTTCAGCCACCGAAACAGGTTCACACTCAAACTCGGGGACTGACGCAGGCCCGCCTTGGCCAGCTCCCACAGCATGCGTTTGCGCAAAGGTGCCTGTCGATACAGGGTCCCGTCGAGGTCCCAAAGCACCGCTTTGGGCAAAGGTAGGTTCGGCGATGCCATATGGCAGGCTTGGCAGGGTGAAAAGAAACGTGGAGGGCCCTCCGAGGCACCAGCGCAGTGAGCCCGGCCCACGGGCTAAGCCCGTGGGGCCGTCGAAGGCTGGGAGAGCGGGGCCGCACGACCCCCTTGGTTTCGGCGCAGCCAATAGAGAGCATAAATGATGTGCAGCGCACTCGACGAGTAGATCACGGAAAGCCCGATGGGCACTCCTAGCTCTGGCCATCGAGAGGCCATCCAGAACAACAATGGCATCTGGAGGACGAAGTTCCAGACCGAAATTGCGATCCCTACGTTCAAGCGCTTGGACACGAGATAGAACACGTCGTTCACCACCGAAAAGCCCATCACGATGGCCCCGGGGATCAGGATCAGAACGCAGGTTTGCACGGGTTGGACGTAGTCCTGCGGCCAAAAGGTACGCAAGAACCACGGCAGGATGGGCACCAGGACCGCCGCAAAAGCGATCACCGTCAGGCCCCCGATCAGCGTGGTCTGGCGATAGACCTTGGCGAATCGGGTTCGATCTGCCGCGACTCCGGCCTGCCCCAAAGCCGCCAACCCCGTACGCCCCACCCCTGTGACGAGCAGGCGCAGAACCGCCACGATGCGTTGTGCGATGCGCAGGTACGCCACCCACTGGGTCGATCCGAAGCGATCGAGGATCAAGGCGGGTAAGACCTGCACGGAATACGCATCGATGTTGCGAACCAGCCCCATGCGAATCCCCAGCCCCCAACGCCCGGCCAATCGCACGCGCCCGATGCGCCGAATCACCGAGCCCATCGTCGGCAACCCGGGCCGATAACTGCGCTCCTGGCGGTAGTACATCCAGGCCAAAGCACAACTCAGGGTCGCGGCGATGAGCTGCCCAACCACGGCGCCGAGTACCGACCCACTCCAAAACGCGCCGGCCACCACCAGCAACACGCGCAGCCATTCGCTCGAGTTTTCCAGGCGCGTCAGGGAACCCATGCGGCGCTGTCCTTGGAAGGCCACTAAGCAGAGTAGCTTGGGCAGGGCGATCAAAGGTTCGAGGGCCAGCAGGAAGGCGTAAAACGCGACGCGGCCCGCGTGGGAAGAGTCTTCACCCAGCCACCAGTCGAGAAGGCTCGGCACCAGGAACCAACACAGCACCGCGCACAAAGTGCCCATCAAGAGGGTGGCTTCCAGAGCGAACGCGAGCCAATCCCGAACCTCCGATTCGTCTTCGCGCTCGTGGGCTGCCGCCACCATCGTGCTCGCGACCGCGTGTACGCCGAGATTCAAGGCAAACCACAGCGCCGAGAACACGGCGATGCCAAGGTAGTACTCGCCCTGTTTGCGCGCGCCCAGGATGTGGGAGAGTAAGAGCACCCCCACCAGGCTCAGCATCGACATCAGCAACGACCCGAGCTGCAGGATCGTCGAATCCCGGGCGAAGCGGCTTTCGCGCACCCGGAGCCAAAGCCTACGCATGACCGCCCTCGGGCAGGATGAACGAACGACCTAGGGCGGCCGGCAGTAGCAACACATCGCCGACCTTGGGCAATTCGCTCTCTTCAAAGCGCGTGTAGCCGAGCGCGAACAAGGCTTCTAAGGCCTCGTGCTGCTGCTCCCAAAGCGGATGATAATCCTCGCTCAAAAGCTCCGTCAAAATCGGAGGCAACGGGTCGACTCCCGCGAGGAAGTCACGCAGACCCTGCAATACGGCGTAGTCGAAGCCTTCGGTGTCGATCTTGATGAAAGCGACCGCGTCGATCCCTTGGGCGGGAGCGAAGTCGGAAAAGCGCACGCAACGAATCGGCTCTTCTTCGACCACCGTGTCCGGCTGGACCATGGAGTTTTCGCGGCGATCGAACATGATTTCCGGAACCACCGAATTGGCGCCGGGGTTGTGCTTGGCCTTGAAGATGGGGCGCTCTTCGTTCACGTTGGAGAGCGCCAAAGGCCAAAGTTGAACCTCGCGGACACCTTGGAAGCGCTGTTCACACTCCCGGAAGTAGTGCGCGACCGGCTCGAACAAGTGGCATTGCACCCGCGGGCGCAGGCGGCGCAACTCTTCGGTGAACAAACCGATGTTGGCCCCCACGTCGAGCACGACGCCCTCTTCGGGAATCCAACGCTCGACCTGCCCGAGGGTTTCGCGCACTACCGAACGATGCCGTTCGCCCCACTCCTCGAGGGTTTCGGGGCGCGGATCTTTCCAAGCGAGGGCTTTGCGGATCCAGTCCTTGAAGACGGTCAGCACGGATTCCTCTCGAGAAGGAGCTCGGCAGCCTAGAGGCCCAAGGCCAACTGGCGGAAACGCTCCACGTGGGGTGCGATCTGGTCAGCAGGACCTACCAACCGGAACGTGTAGACCCCGTCAAAGCGCGTCAGAGACTCGATGTACGCGGTCAGCAACCGTGCGTTGTCGGTCTGCGTGCCCTGCATGGAGGTGTACGAACCAACCCCATCGAACAAAGTCACCGTCATTCCGTTGACCGTCTGGGTGTCCACGTCCGGCGGTACGTCGTCCTCGCTGAGCCCCAAGGAGCTCCTCCAGCGATCCAGGTTGGCGCTCAAGCCCCCCACTCCGTTTTTCCAGTGGGATACCGCCACGATGAGGGGCTCATCTTGGCCCTCTACGTCGATCGCGTACTGTTTCGAGCGCTGTGGGTTGGCCGGCGGCTCCTCCCGCCATCCTTCCGGAGTCACCCAGCGCAAGGCTTGGGGCTCGGCCAGATCTTCCGCGGCCGCCGGATCCGTGCTCGTTTCGGGAGACTCCTTTTCGGGCCCCCCACCGCAGGCCACCAGGGACAAGCACAGGCCAAAACTGGCCCATCCGCGCGCCCGGGCGATCCGGCCCTGTCGGCGATCGTTCGATTGCGTCCGTCGCATGTCCGAATTCTATCCTGCTCGCCCCCCCAGAAGCTGCTTCGACCGGGCTGAAAGCCGCCCCGTGCTCCCATTTCGCACCTTCCGGGCGCCGCTAGGTGCACCCGCTCGGGCGATCTCCACCGGCCCTCTTCGCGGAGATGCACGCCCTTCACCCTATGACGTGGGCGATGTTCGCCTCGCGGCCCGCACCGTCCCGTGGCGACGGTCCCCCGTCCCCACCAAGGCATCGCCGCGGTGGTGGTGCCAGGTGGTCCCAAAGTGCCAGCCAGGACCGACTGGGGGGGCCAATCCTTACGAAGGCGCAGGATCCACACCATTCTCAGCGGACCAGCCCCAATCGATGAGAATCTGGTTTCCCCGCTGCTCGAGATCTGCAACGCTGGGCCCATGCTGCGCCGTGTTCTCGGAATCGCGCTGATCCTGGGGGTCAGCCTGTTCGCCCTTTACCAAATCCGTCAGTCGCTGCGCTCGCCGGAAGAGCGTCTTCACTACCGGGTGGCTCGCATGGTGCGCGATTTCAATGAGGGGCACACCCGCGCGGTCGCTCGAGCTTTCCATCCCAATTTTGTCGACGCCAGCAGCGGGGCGAGCCGGGAGCGCCTGCAACAAGGACTGTACGCCCTGCGGTGGGAGTACAGCCGGGACGGCGAGTTCCTGCTGGAATTCCAGTGGACGGAGCCCTTCGAACCCGAAGTCGACGCCACGCAGGGCATCGCGCGCGGCAGCGGTCAGTTTCGCATCGTCGATCACCGTTTTGACCCCGAACGCGTCTGGTGGGAGTCCCCCGTCGAGCTGGAATTCGTCTACGACGGGAGCCGTTGGGCGCTCACGAAAGCGGAGCAGACGACGGGGCATCCGACCCGTTAGCCACCCGATCGCGTGGGGCGGAATCACCGGGTTCCTCGAGCTTCGCGCGCCAAGTCGCCTCCAGGCGGCACATGCGGTGCACCGCTTCCCTTTGTTCGGTCAAACGCCGCTGCAAAGGACCGAGCGCGACGTCCATCACCTGGGCAAAACGGGCCTCGATGCGCGCCCGCACCCATTGCACGAGTCTTCCCGCCCGAGAGCGCAACCAACGGCGCGCCACGGTGCGCCCGAGCCACAACCACGCACCGGCCAACAAAGCCGCGTTGACCAGGAAGTCCATGCCGACGTAGGCCCCTTCGTAGAACCCGATGGCGCTGCGCACGATGATCCAAAGGGCGAAGGCGTAGACCGGCAAGTCCACGGCCCAACGCAAGGGCGAACGTGCGGCCTGCTCCGCTTGTCCCGGCAATTCGCGATCCATCAAAACGCTCAAAGCGTCTTCGACCGCGGCTTGGAACTCGGCCTGGAGTTCTTCCCCGCTCGGCCAGGGGGCAGCTTCGCGCTCCGCCGTGCTGGCCGCCAAACGGACCGGGGCAAGGGCCGCTTCGTACCACCGCGTCCATTCGCCGGGACTGGGCAACCAAGCCTCCCCGCCGCGCACCGATTGCTCCCGTTGCCGGCTTTGCCACTTCGAGGTCACCAGAGCGCCGGCCGCCGCTCCCGCGGCCAGCAACGGATTGCGGCGGGCGAGCCAAGCTCCGGCTCCGAGCCCCAAACTGGTCATGCCACCCGCGCGCAACGCGAGTCCTCCCGGGCCGATCCAGCGTCGACCGACCTCGTCCCAAAGCAGCGTTTCGAGGTCCGACTGCCGCAGATCCAATCGCCGTGAGACTTCCTCCAGCACGCGGGCAGGCAAATCGCGAGTCGCTTGCGCAACCTCACGTTCCAATGCTTCCCACTGCCCGTCGAGTTGCGGTCGTGCTCGTGCCACCCACTGCGCGATGCGCCCGGCCGAGCCGAGCGCGTTGTAGCGGCGGATGCGACGCAACTGCCCGGCTTGGGCGACCGAGTGCAGCTCGGCGCAAAACTCCGGCCAGCCCTGGGATTGCGGATCTTCGAGCGCTTCCAGCGGACTGAGCACGTGCACCCGTTCGCCGCGCCACCCGAAACGCTCGCGCGCGAGGGATTCGAGCTGCTGCGCCAACTCCCGACGGTTCGCCGCGCTGAGCCGGTCCCCATGGCCCAAGGCGAGCACCAGCCCTCGCATTTGCGCGAAGGACTCCAAGAATCGCACCGTCGACTCTTCGACCACCGACTGGCGGTGGGCCAACACGACCAAGACATCGCTGCGCTCCGCCAAAGCCTGCACGACCGCGCGGTGCGAAGTCTCTACGCTATTGGTGTCGGGCGCATCGATGACGATTTGGCCCGACCAGGTTCCAAGCGCCGAGGGCCGATAGCGCTCCACGCGAGGAGCCGGCCCCGGCAGGTCCGCGAGCCACTCGGAGACGTCCGCGTCTTCCGGTGCGTACACCACCGGTTGGCGCGTGGTCGGACGCGATTCTCCAGGCTCGGCGATCGCCTTACCCACCAGCGCGTTCAGCAAGGTGGACTTGCCAGCGCCGGTAGAACCCACCAGGGTGAGTACCGCCGCACGACCCACCCGCAAGCGCTGCGCTTCCAGATCTTCGACCAAGCGATCCAACTCCCCCTGTACCTCGGCGGGCCAAGGCAGCGACCGCAAGGTTTCCCGGTCGGTCCGCAAGCGGTCCATTTCCTCGGCCAGGAATTCGATCTTCTCAGAAGCCATACCTCAGGATGACTCCCGGATGCCGTGCGACCCAGCCTGCGCCGAGTTTTGGTCGAGCCACGTGGCGATCGGGGCCCACTGGGAAGAATCCGGAGGGGCCCAGGCCGCCCCCGACTCAGGCAGCAGCGCCTGCCAAAGCCACTGGCGCCAAGGCTCTCCGCGCATTTGGGCCCACTTAACACGCGCCGCTTGCGCGGTTTGCGTACCCAGGAACTTCGACAGCCGTTCGGTGGCCATGCTCGACAAGGCCCCCATGCTGCCCACCGCTACGTCGGTCATCAGCCCACCGGTTTGCACTACGATGACCGCTGCCACGGTGGCGGGCAGGAGATGCGCCAAGTCGACCATGATTTGCAACAACCACTCGTTGTTGCGGTCCGCCATTTCCGCTTCTACCAAACCCTCGCAATAGGTAGAGAACTCCTGCCAAGACTCGGGGGAGGTCTCTAGGTCCCGCTGAAGCTGTTCCCGGATCGCGGGCAAGCGGCTGGGCGCCAAGTCGGACTGCAGGAGCTTGGACCAAAGTTCATCTTGCGCCGCCCCAGCGGACAACAAGCGTTGTTGCAAACGCTCCATCGTGGGCGCGAGTTTTGGTTCCAAGGCTTGCCACTCCGCTTCCCGCACCTGTTCGGGGGCGCTCTTCGGCACCGGGCGCAAACTTCCGGCTAGCTTGCGTGACAGTCGCTGCACTCCCTCGCCCGCCCAGCGTAGTCCTTTGCGATACCCCTGGCGCCAGACGCCGGGGCGTTGATCCAGCACGCGCCGAAAGGCGTCTAGAATGGGCCCCATGGGCATGGCGCTGCGGGCGATCTCGTGCGCGAAGGCTTCCAACTCTTGAGTCGCCACCCCGTGCAGCTTTCCACGCAGGCTCTCACGCGACTGAAAGTCCCTGTACCAATCCGACAAACGCTGGTGCACGGTCGCGAGGGACGCTTCGCGCGCCCGGGCTTGGATCGCGGCGGGTTGCAACTGTTGCCATAACCAGGCTCCCAAGGTTTCCTCGCGCCAATGGCCGGCTTCCAACAAGCGCGGTAGAAGCGGAGCACGGCCACTGGCTACTTCCTCATCCCAGGGAGCGCCGAAAACCGCCTCGGCGGGCTGGCCGAAGGATTGCTGCAGCACTTCAGCGTGAGCACTGGCGGTCGCCGCGCTGGCGGCTTCGTTGTACACCAGGACGTAGGGGTGCCCCGCGCGAAGCCAATCCCGCAGAAACTCCACCACCGCCAAGTTTTGGTAGCTGTGACGGGTTACGACCAAAACGGCCAGATCGGTCACCCACAACAAATCCCGAGCCGCCTGAGCGTGGCCTTCCATCACGCTGTCGAAATCTGGCGCGTCGATCAGCAGGAAAGGCGCCTGCACGTGCGGCACCGCAACGACCGGTAAACTCTCTGGGGGGCCTGGCGAGAGAACTTCCGTCACGCCTTGCGGCCCCGGACTCACCAAGCGCACCTGAAAGCGGCGGCGGTCGATTGCATCGGGCTGGGAGCAAGCGCCCAGCAGTTGGCGCGTCGCTCCGCCGGTGGCCCGCGAAGGGCTGAGGTTCTGTCCCACCAGACCATTGAACACGGCGGATTTCCCCGCGTTGTTCGGTCCGAGCATGCCCAGCACGAGATGGGTGGCATGATCCTGGGTGAGTAGGTCCCGCCGTAGGATGGCTTCCGCTTCGCGCAAGCGCGCGCGCTGGGTTTCGTTCGGCGCCTTGGCCACCCGCGCCTCAACACACACCCACAGGGACTCCAGGTTGGGTGGCACTGGCGGATGGGGCTCGGAGGGATCCATGCGTCCTAAAGCTCAGCGTGGCTCGTTGGCAGGGTCGGCGGGGGTGGTCGGCGCAGGCTCTGACATGCCGTCAATGCGCTCCTTCAACGCCGCTGCAGCGGCTTGATCGAGGGGCCGCAAGGTTTGCCAAGCGCGCAATGCCTCTCCCCGATCTCCCAGAGCACATGCCGCCGTTCCAAGGCCTAGCAGATACTCCGCGCGGCGAGGATCTCCGATCAAAGCGGATTGCCAAGCCTTTCGCGCTTCCTGGGGTTGTTCCAATGCCATCAGGCAGCGGGCCAGAGCCCCTTGATAGCGAGGCACGCTCGGGGCCAAATCGACCGCCGCCTGCAGAGAGGGCAGTGCTTCCTGCGGACGTCCTTGACGCAAACGTGCTTCCCCAACGCGGAATTGCGCATCGGCCCCATCGAGCCGTTCCGCGCTGACCTGCGCCCATTGCAACTCCTCCGCGCTGCGCTCCAAACCACGCGCGCGCAAAAACTGGCCCCAGCGGACCCAGCGTGGCTCTTTGGGCGGCTCCAAGAACACGCCGTCGAAGGGGAAGGCCTGGCGCAAGCGCTGCGGGCCCTGCAGGCCAAACAAGCCCATATCGCGCAGCACGACTTCGGGGTCCGCCGGCCCTAAGTACAACACCTGCAGTCTTCCACGCTCGTCCACCAACCAAGACAGCGGCACGGCGAGCGGCCCGGTGTGATCGGTGAAGTAATCGCTCAGGGCGTGCATCAGCTCGGTAGACTCTTCCGTCAACCGCGCTTGCGCATAGGGCCATTGCACCCGTTCCAACCAATCCGGCTGATCCTCCGTTTCGCCCGGGACCTCTAGGGCCAATACGCCCAACCCCGCTTCGCGTACCGCATCACGAGCCCGCGACCAGGCGGCAAGTTCTTGCGCACACGGCGCGCAATCGCGAGACCAAACCATCAGGAGGGCCGGCTTTTGCTGGCGGCCCCGTTGGTAGGCCGCCAGGCCCCCCAGACTCAGGGTTTGTCCATCGGCTCGCTGCACGGGCAGGGTCGGCAGGGGGTGCGGGGTAGCCAGCACAACGCGGCCCTCGATAC
>JAUHXY010000190.1 GCA_030426785.1 bacterium | reverse complement strand
GACCCTTTTCAACGCGTTGACCTCGGCGGGCGCCGAACAGGGCAACTTTCCCTTCTGTACGATCGATCCCAACATGGCGATCGCTGAGGTGCCCGATCCCAACCTAGAGGTCTTGCGCACCTACATCGACAGCCAGAAGATCATTCCCGCCGTCGTCAAAGTGGTGGACATCGCCGGCTTGATCGCGGGCGCTTCGAAGGGAGAGGGTTTGGGCAACAAGTTCCTCGCCAACATCCGCGAAACGGATGCGATCATGCACGTGGTGCGCTGCTTCGAAAACCCCAACGTGGTGCGCGAAGAGCCGGTCAACCCCAAAAACGACATCGAGATCATCGAGTACGAGTTGGTGTTGGCGGACTTGGAAACGGTCACCAAAGCCATCGAGCGGGTTTCGAAGAAGGCGCGCAGCGGCGACAAGGAATCGGTCTACGAACGCGACCTGTTCACGCGGGCGAAGGAGCTGCTGGAGTCGGGCGAAAGCATTCGCAGCGCCGAGTGGAAGCCCGAAGAGCACGCGGCCCTCAAGCCCTTGTGCCTGCTGTCCGCCAAACCGGTCTTGTACGTCGCCAACGTGGGCGACGATGATTTCGACGGCTCGAGCGCTCACGCCCAGGCCGTCGCCGCCCACGCCGAAGCCGTCGGCAGCGAGTGGATTCCGATCTGCAACGATCTGGAGGCGGAGCTGCGCGGCATGGAAGACGAGGAACGCGAGGCCTTCATGGAAGACCTCGGCTTGACCGATCCCGGCCTCGATCGGCTCATCCAAGCCACCTACAAGTTGCTCGGCCTGCAGACCTACTACACCGCTGGCCCGAAGGAGATCCGCGCCTGGACCATCCACCGCGGGGACAAAGGCCCCAAAGCCGCCGGCGTGATCCACACCGACTTTGAAAAGGGCTTCATCCGCGCCGAGGTCTACTCCGTCGCCGACCTGCAGCAATACAAGTCGGAAGCCGCCATCAAAGCGGCCGGCAAGCTGCGCACCGAAGGCCGCGACTACGTCATGCGCGAAAACGACGTGTGCCACTTCCTGGTTGGCAAGTAAGCCGCGAGGCAAGTGCTAGAAGCACCAAAGATCCGTACGACTTGCCTTCCCGAGTCCTACGCAGATTCTCCCTTGCCTCCTTGCGGCAAAGGCCCATCCGATTACGGCGAGTTTGGTACTTCTCCCGAGCCTGCTCGCCCGGGGAGCCAACGGCGGTAGAGATCCTTCTGTTGCAGAATCGGCCGCTCGAGGAAATGCCAGGAGAGGATGGCAAACCCCAACGTCAAGGCCCCGGCCCAAAGGAAGAGTCCCAATACACCCAGGAAAGGCTCCGTCGCCATCACCGCTTGCTGCACGGGGAAAGCGTAGATGTACAGCCCATAGGAGTAGTCTCCCATTCGGTTGTAACGCCGCAGCCAACCGCCGGGCACGTACGCTAGGTAGAGCACGAGGTAGCCTAGCCCCAAGGTGTACCCCACGCTCAGCACCCGTGAGTGATCTCGGCTCAGCCACAGGAGCATCGCGAGGGCCAGGAAACCCGCGGTGTGCAGCCAAACGTAGCGGCGCAGGAGGTCGTAGGTCCCTCCCAAGAAAAACATGGCGCCTTACCGTAGGCCTTCCAGCTTGCGGTCGTAAGCACCCCAATCGGTCCACAGGTAACGGAAGTGGAGGGCTACAAACAGTAGCGCGAGTCCACTCACTCCAACGGCGATGCCGCGTCCGCGCAGGACGGGAATGCGCAGCAACCGAGCGAGTCCCCACGCTCCCAAACCTACCAACCCCAGCAGCGCATACATGCGCAGCTCCCACGGGAGCGTCCACAAGGAACCGTTTACCGCGCCGGGATAGGGATTGGATTCGAAGACCCCTGGCAGTTCGTACACGACCTGCTTTGCGAGCAGAGTGCTATGGATGCCTACGAAGCGCCACGTTTCCGAATCGCTGAGGAAGGCACCGGCCGGCAGGGAAGTGAATGCCAATCCGACCGGCAGGGCGCAGAATTACACGGCCACGATCAAGGCCGGGTCGATGCGCACGATCCGGGCCCACGCAAAGCCGAGCAAACTCGTGCGGGCCAGCAAACTACGCGTCACCAACAGCTCGCTGGTGACGTAAAAGTGTCGACGGCTACGTACCCGAGACTGCGGCCTGCCCACAGGGGCTCGGAGGCTGTCCCCGACAAGGGAAAGCTGTGACGGAGCAAAACCATCGCCGCCGCCAGGAACCGGATCAGGTGGAAGTTGTTGTCCCGGTCTGCGGTGCGATCAGCGAGGCGAACGGCCATACGGTCAGGATAGGGCAACGTGGCTTCGAGGCCTTTGGGGCATTTTGGAACCCTGCGGTGCGCTTCGAAACCTCGATTCGAGCGAGGCTTTCATACTTCGCTTGCCCTTCCGGCTGGTCCAATCCAAACGATAGGGCGCAAGCCTATTGCACCGTGAAGCGCAGCGAAGTCGTTTGGTCCAAGACCGCGTTGCCTTGGGGCTCCCACCAGTTGCCGGGCTTCGGGAAATACGGCTTCAGGTTGCCGTTGAAGATCTCGTCGGTTTCGGAGATCTCCCAAAAGAAGCCGTAGGGTAGGTTTCCGCGGCCGGTGGCATCGTCGACGGTGCTGAGGCCCATCGTCGCCAGCGAGCCGTCTCCCGTGGAGACCCAAGTGGGGTACTCGATCGGGTTGCCCGAGGTTTGTCCAGGCACTTCAAAGATCGTGGCGCCGGTTTGATCGTGGGTCCACGCGACGCTCGGGTCCAAATGGTGGGCATGCCAAAAGCGCACGCCGAACTCGTCTTCGATCACCCCGTAGCGATCGGTGGCGGGATTGATGTTGAGGGTGTCCCACACGCCGATGGGGCCCAGGGAAGTCTGGGTGACGGACACCGGTTGGCCTTGCGAGTCAAACCCATCCGAACCGATGCGGAAGGTCACCCCGTGATTGAAGTTGAGCGATCGGAAGCGCATGCCGATGCGCACAAACGGCACGGCGCGGGCGGCATCGGGGCCTTCGGGCAAGCGCAGGTAGTAGGAGATGCGCGCGTACTCGGGCAGGGTGTAGAGCTGGGGCGTGCTGCCGCAGAACGAACTGTCGAAGGACTTGCGCAGATAAGGCACCACCCCCGTCGCGGCGGGAGCGATGGTGTACATCTTGAGCGGGATGCCGCTAAAGGGATCGGTGATGGGGTTCGGGTTGCTCTGGTCGACGAGGTCGACCAGCTCCTCGTCCTCGCGTCCTGGCTCCCAGAACGATCCGCCGGTGATGAGGTCGGAGGGCACGCCCGGAATCACGATGCCGGAAGGGGGCGGGTTGCGCGTCGGGTGGTGTTCCAACGCTTGTACGCCGCCCACCGAATAGGTCCACATGTTCTCATCCAGGTGGATGGGCTGATCGGGATACACCTCGCCGTTGGCCAACATGGGGTCGAGCCCCGGGATGGTGTAGCGCACACCGTTGCGCTCGTGCTCCAGGTTCAAGATCAAGGTCTGCCCGCTCTGCCCCATCGGGCCGAGCACCAAGCCCCATTGCGTGTTGAGCTCCCCGGGTTGGAAGAGCAAAGATCCGGACTGCGCGACCGCGTGATCGGTCAGCGTGCTGGTGGGGTCGATGCGGTAGTGGATGCGAACGGCCTCTTGGCTGACGTGAGACAGGGACATGGGTACCTGCACGAAGTCTCCGGGGGCCCCGAGGAAGTCCTTCTGGCCGATCGAGAGGGTGGGAGGATCCACCGCGGGACGAATCCAAAGTTGGGCGCGGGCTTGTTGCGGGTCCACTTCGATCGCGGTCGTGCCGCGCACCTGCAACTCCAAAAAGCGTTCCAGGAAGTACTCTCCGCTCGCGATCAAGGTGACGCGCAGGTTGGCCTTAGTCGTCCCTTCCGCCAGTTGGTAGGCCGACGCCGGCGGCAAGAGGTAGTGCACACCGGGTAGGGCGGTGCCCGACCATTGCACATCGAGGGTAGCGCCACCGGCAGGCACCGGGGCGTCGAGTTCGACGGAGAAGTCGAAGTGACCCGCGTCGTCGCGCACGTGGCGCTTCCAGTACGGCACCTCGATGCCCCCGCCGGGGCCGAAGGGGGTGTAGTGCGACAAGGGGGCGATGGTCGCCACCGGCGGCGGATCTCCCGAGGGGGTGGAGTTGCTCGAGCTGGAGCTGCAGGCGGCGAAAGCCGGGAGGCAAGCCAACGCAAGCCACACCAGCGGGCGCCCTCCAAACCTCGGGATGGGGCGACGATCGGAGCTGCGGTGCGTGCGGTTTTTCTGGAAGGAAAGAATCATGATCGGTTGGCTCGGAAGGTGCGGAGTCTGGCCGAGCCCTAGCCTCCCTGGGCGGCGGATTCGTCGTGCGGCTTGGCGGCGAAGGATCGTGGTGCGGTGCGGCGCCAATTGGGGCAACGGCCAGCAGAAGGACGGCTCGACGGCTGTGCGCACGCTCGGGCTGCGCGGCGAAGAGGGTGAATCCTCAGCCAGATACGCTCCTCCGGTCCGCACTTCATCTTATCCGACCGAGCCGACCTCCGTGGGGCCGTGCGCCGCGCAAAACCCCGGGTCGCGGCCCTTGTCGCGTGCGGAATCGACGGTGTGACCCGCTGCGAGACGTTGGCTTGGGGACGCAGGAAAGTTTTTCCTGGCCGCACGCACGACTCGCACCGGGAAACCGACAGGTCCAGTGCAGGACGGGCGAAGCCTGCTGGTCAGTCGGTCACTCCCCGGGGCCCGCGTGGTGCTGCGCGGCTCTTCGGCCTGTTCTGCCCCTTGGCTTGCCCTACGAAGGCGATGTTCGCGACCCACCGTCGGAGGCGGACTCCCCGAAGTCCCGAACCGTCGGGGTGTGCGAGGTCGCGCACTCGCGCCGTGCGGGGACATCACAGCCAGCCCATGCAGCGCCCTATATCCCCGCTGAGGGGCGTTCCGCGGGGGATCGGGGTTGGCACGGGGATTGCTCCTTCGTCTTCCATGTCGAACCACTTGTGGTGGGACGGCAGGGCCCACGGGAGAGGGCCCAGTTGCGACGAGCTCCGGGAACCCCCCGGTGCTCGTCACCTCCTTTAACCGCCGTTGTTGAGTGGGGCCGGTTGAGGTGCAGCGCTCCGTGGAAGGGCGACGCCTACTCCGGCGGCAGGGGCGGCCGTCGCGCACTCGCTCCTCGATCGGCGGCTCCCACGAGAACCTCGGCGGCGAGCCGTCCGCTCAGGAAGGCCCCCTCGACGCGACCGCCGAGGTACGCATCCCCGGCCAACGCGATCCCCGAAGCGCGATCCATCCAAATCCGTTGGGTTTGGGTGTCGCGGGGTATGGAGAGGGACCAGCGATGAGCGTCTTGGAACGCGGGCTCGGGGAGGCTCGTACCCAATAACTCTTCGAAAGCTATTCGTAGGTCGTGCGCGATTTCTGTGGGGCTCCGGTGCAGTCGCTGCGCGCTCCACTCCGGTTCCGCGTGCAACACCCAGGCTTCCGGTTCGGGACGTCCCGGTTTGCTCGAATTGCGGGCCACCCAACGCAGGGGACCGGCGTCGACAAACGCACCGTCGAAGGGGAGAGGCAGAGGTTGATCCCAGCCGAACATCCCGGCCCAGCAAGGACGCATGTCCAACGTTTCGATGAGGCCGACCAAAGGGCTCGACACGGGCAACAAGCGCAGGGCTTGCTGGGGAGGCATGGCGATCAAAACCCGCTCAAAGTCGCCGAGTTCGCGCCCCGCCTCGTCGAAGAGTCGCCACGCGATGCCCACCCGTTGCATGCGCGCCACCGTGCAGCCGCTGCGATACCGGTCGGGATTGGGCCAGGCGCGAACCAGGTGTTCGGGCAGAGCGCGCATGGAGGGTACGGCTACCCAGCGCTTGGGGGCGTGCTCTTCTGTCAGCGCTCGACCGTCCTGCCAGCGAACGATGGTGCCGTTCCAAGGGGCGACCCAGCCCCGCGGCTGCCAACGCTCGACGAACGCGCGAAAAACCCGGTCGCGCACCGTGAAGTACTGGGCCCCGTGGTCGAACGAAAACGGGGTCGCACGGCGCGTGGCGCAGCGGCCGCCGGCACGTACGCCGCGGTCGAAGACGAACGGGTCCAAGCCCACCTCGTGCAAACGTTCGGCTGCGGCGATGCCCGCGAGCCCGCCCCCAATGACGGCGACGGATATGGAGTGGTGCAAGCTCATGAAGTCAACTTCCCCACTAGGTTCGTCGCGGCCCCCTCCTTGGATGGTCCGAACCCCAAAAAGTGTGCTTTCGATCCGCGTGAGCCGCCCAGGGGGCTACTCCCGGCCCAAAGGGGGCGGCCGCCTCACCGCAGCGCTCAACCGCCACTTCGCGCAACGCTGGTTCCCAGGCCGGTTTCGGCGCGAGGCCCCGGCTGAATTCCCTAGAGCGGTGGTGCCTGCAGGCCCTAGGCTAAGGCTCCTATGCCTGTGCTTTGGATCGCGATCGGTGGTGCACTAGGAGCCCTGGCCCGCTACGGGGTCGGCCTCCTGTTGCGTTCCTCTTCCGAGGTGCCCGATGGTGCTGCCCTCGGCTTTCCCTGGGCCACCTTTTGCGTGAACGTGCTGGGTTGTGCGGCGATCGGTGGGTTGCTCGGGTTGGGGGAGTCGCGCACGTGGCTTTCGCCGAGTGGACGCGGCTTGTGGGTGACCGGGTTCTTGGGTGCGTTCACGACCTTTTCCGCGTTCGGCTACGAAACCTTGCAACTCATGGATCGAGGCCAGGGCGGCATGGCGCTGTTGTACGTGGTGGGCAGCTTGCTCGTATCGGCGTTCGCGCTCATGGTCGCGGCAGGAGCTGTCAAAGCGTTCGCGTAACTCGCTAGGGCATTCATGCACGCTGCTATCGTTTGGAATCCGTGGGCTGGCAGGGGCCGCGCCAAAGGGATCGAACTCGAACTGCGACTGGCTTTGGAGGCGCAAGGTTCGACCTGCGAATCGTGGCCGACCACCGAGCGAGGCTCTGCGGCGCGCATCGTGGAGGATTGTGCGCCCGCGTTCGATCGCTTGTTCGTCATCGGCGGAGATGGAACCCTGCGGGAAGCGGCGCACGGCAACCTACGTCGCGATGGGCCGCTCCCCATGGCGCACCTGCCTCTCGGCAACGCGAATGTGGTCGCGCGAGAGCTGGGGATCCCCCTGGACGCGCGTGCCGCCATTCCCGGTTTGATCGCCGGCCAGCCCGCACCCTTCGATGTCCTGTGGGCCGACGAAACCCTGGTGCTCGCGGTGGTGGGGATCGGCTTCGACGGAGAAGCAGCGGCCCTGCTGGATCGGGCGCGGCGCGGTCCGTTGCAGCGGTGGTATCGCTGGCACGGGGATTCTCTGTACGGAGCGGTGGGGATGTTCACCTTGCTCAAGCCGGGCTGGCGTCGGCTCCGCTTGCGCCTAGATGGCACCGACCTACCTGGCTCTTACACGGGTTGCATGGTGAGCAACATGCGCACCTACGCCAAGGGTTGGGCGCCGAACCCAGGAGCGAACGCCCAGGATGGGTTGTTCGACTTTCAGGCCCTGCGGCCCTCGCTGTTGCCAAATACGGCCCTGTCCTTGGTGGCTGCGGCGCGGCACAAACCCCTGTCCGAACGGTTGGCGGCCCGCGGGCAAGGCGTGTTGCTCGAGGTGGAGTCGCGGGCCACGTTCTATTGGCAAGCGGACGGGGATCCCATGCCGCCCAAGGATCGCATGACCATCCGCATGGAACCTGGCGTCTTACCTTTGGTGCTGCCAGCCCCGGTGCCGGAATCGTCCGCCGGTGGCGACGAGCTATGAGCCTTTAGGGTTCCCCAGTTTTTCCAAGTTGTCTTAGCCAGGGACGATTCCCGAGCTGAGCTTTTGGGGGCGGGATCCGTGGCCTTCGCGCCCGGCAAGTTTGTGGGGATGGAGTAGGATACGGCCCTCGTTTCCCCACCCCTTAGAGACCTATGAGACTCTCCATTCCTCAACTTTCGTTGGGTTTGCTCTGGCTCGGCTTGTGCGCCGGCAGCGCAGACCTGTTGGCTCCCTCCGCGCAAGCGCAGAGCGCCATGGAAGAACAAACCCACATGCCTTTGCATCGCGACTCCGGTTGGGTCACCAACACCGGAAGCGAGCGCCGGGTCGTCGCTTCGTTTACGGTCGACGTGCCCGGGGCTTCGTGGTTGCGTTTGTACTTCGGTCCGGAAACCACCCTCGGGGGTGACGTTTTCCAAGGAACCGGCGCGTACCTCGTGCTGACCTCCCACGCGGACGGCGCCGTGCAGGTGCTCAACGGCGTCGCCCTGGACCAGTGGCAGAAGTCGAGCGCGTACTTCAATGGGGATGCGGTGCAAGTGGACTTGATCGCTCATCCGGGCACGGACCTGCACCGGGTCAACATCGCCAACGTGGACTTGGCTTGGGGCGTCTTCCAAAGCCAGTGCGGTCCGAACGATGATCGTCTGCCCGACACCGATCCTCGTTCGGGGCGCTTGCTGCCGATCGGATGCACCGGTTGGTTGATCGACGATTGTGCCGGCTGCTCGCTGACGGCGGGTCACTGCACGGGCAACATTTCGGTCT
>JAUHXY010000189.1 GCA_030426785.1 bacterium | reverse complement strand
TCGGTCTGGGAGCTGGCCTTTCCGCGCCGATCGGTGCGGGCAATCTCAACGTGCAGTTGGACGACCTGCGTTTGATCCCGCGCATGGTGAAGTTCCCCTCGGGGGAGCGTCCGTTGACCATGGACCAAGTGCTGTTCGGACGCGAGGCCAGTGCGGCCGGCGTCGCGGCCGGCGGTTCGGGCTCGGGCGAAATCCCCGCGGTGGTGATCGATGAGATCGTGTACACGACCAAGGATCACGGCAGCGGTTTGGTGAACGGATTCCAACCGAGCGCTCACCTGGGTTCAGGGTTGGTCTTGGCGGCGGACCTCAACGAAACCGATACGACCTTGGGCGTGGAGTCGGCGTTGGCCGCACCGCGTGGGTACGTGCCGACCACCTACGTGCAAGCGATGCGCGTCCTGGATCGTGCGATCGGCTTGGCCCGCATCGGGGACGAGATCGTGTGCTACACCGGCAAAGACGAGCAAACCGGCGTGATCACCTTGGCGGCCGGCGGTCGAGGGTTGCTGGGAACCTTGCCTGCGCCTCACGAAGCGGGGGCGGTGCTGATGCCGTTGAGCGAATTCCCCGCCACGGTGCTCGTATCGGACCTGACCGCCGAAGACGATCTCCTTCCGGTTTGGTCCACGGCGGACTTCCCAGACGAAGGCACTTTGCTGATCGATCAGGAGCTGGTGCACTACACGCGCAAGGACGGCAACCTGTTTTGGATGCCGCGCGCCTCCTTGCGGCCCGGTGCGCAGGATGGTGGGGGCTTGGCACTCTTCCGTGGGCGCTATGGCACCGCGCCGGCCGCGCATGCGTTGGATACGCCCGTGATCCTGTTCCCCTTCCGCTACTGGGATCGCTGGGAGTTCGGCGCGGACGTGCCGGAGATGGCCTACCTCGGCTTGCGGGTGGATCAGGCTTCCGCCCACTTCGAAGGAGCCGCCTTCCGCATGGAGCCGCCGCCGTACCAAGGCGTGCGCTTGGAAGCCCTCCTGCGCGGCGACTCGGCTTTGCCTTGGGACGCGGACCCCAACGAGACCGAAGGTCTGTTCTTGTTGAGCACAGGCAAGCCCGATGACGAGGACTACTGGCCGCTGGGGGTTTGGAGCGATGCCCTCGAAGCGCGCTTTTACGTGCAATACGATCCGGGTGCGATCGACTTGGTGACGGGCAGCTCGCACGCCTGGAAGTTTTCGCCGCGCTTGATCCAGTACGCCGTGTCCTACGACGCGCCGTCCGAAACCTTGCGGAGCGTGGACCGATGAAAGGACGCCACGTTTCCCCGACACGCCGTGGCTTGACCTTGGTGGAGATCTTGCTCGCCGTGCTGCTAGCGTCGTTTGTGATGGTCGCCGTGGTGCGCTTCGTGGACGTCAGCCTGGGCCTTTGGTCGCGGTCCGAAGAGCAGCGTACGCGCCACGGGCGTGCCCACGTCTTGCTCGAACGGCTCGCCAAAGATCTGGAGACCATGCACCCTGGGCAGTTGGGCGACTTCCTGGTCGAGTGGATCCCGTTCGACTTGGGCGGAGACTCCGCGGCCGAGCGCATCTATCCGCGTCTGCGCTGGGTGCGTCGGCCTGGAGCGGTCGATTGGCGGCGACTCACGCTGGAATCCATGAGCGAAGCGGAACGCCAGGAGTACCTCGAACTCGGCTTCGGGATCGGTTCCCCGGCTCAGGGGGACCTTTCCGCAGATCCGGAGGCTTTGGAGGAGGTGGTGCAGGCGCCTTCCGAGTGGCGCCACATGCCGGGGCTCTCCGAGGTCTATTGGGCCTTGGTCCCGACGATCACGAAAGATCAGGACGGTTCGGGCACTTTGTTTCGCATGGAACAAAAGCTGCCGACGGGCGCGGCGCGCCAAGGGGTCAGCACCTTGCTCAACCTGCCCTTGGCGCAACAACAAGCCACTTGGCAGGGGGAAGCGGACGCGCGCATGACCGACGGCGTGTTGTGGCTGGGGATCGAGATGTTTGGCGATGACACCGTACACGAAGAAGTGGGAGCTGGTCCCGGCCAACGCCGCAGGGCCTGGGATGCTCTTGGCCGCCGCCGCCCCAACCCCGAGCTGGCGCCGCCCAATGCCACCGCGGTCCAAAAGCCGAGCCTCGACGGCAAGCCCGTGTTGCCGCGCGGGATGCGCCTCGTGTTGGAGTTGGAGAGCGCGGATGAGCGCGAACGGCGGCCGGCCTTGCTCGAAGGGGCGGACCGTGAGCAAAACTTCGTGGAGCTGACGCGCGGAGAGTTGCTGCCCCCCGGCGAGGAGGTGCACGTGCGCATCGGCGGCGAATGGATGCGCGTCCTGTCGCGCGACGGCGATCGCATCGCAGTGGAGCGCGGCCGACGCGGGACCCTGCCGAGCCTGCACGCAGCGGGCGCGCGCGTGCACTTTGGCACGCCGGTGGAGCGCACGGTTTGGTTGCCGACGGCGCGCATGCGGCCGGCGATGCGGGAGGCAGCGCAATGAAGCCTGTCGTGGACCCTCGCCCGACCCAAGCGGGCTTCACCCTGATCGAGGTGATGTTGGCCATGGGCATCCTGGCCCTCGGCATGACCGCAGTGCTCGGGTTGTTCACCTTCGGCGCGGCGTTGACCCAAGCGTCGGTATTGCGCACTCAATCGGCCACCGCGATCGAGACGATCACCCAAGAGTTGCCCGCGCGCTTGTTTCCCGTCGACAACACCGGCCTGCCGAGCGTCCCCGAGGGGGACGGCAGCGTCTCCTTGGAGGACCAGCGCATCGAAGCTTTGCCGGCCCTGCGCTACCGTGCGACCGCTTGGCCCGTGGAGGGCGGTCCTCCGGCCGAAGATGGCGGTCCCCTCGAGTACGATGTTGAGGTCGAGGTCTTCTTCCACCAACAGGGCGTGCGCCGCGCCCGTACTTTCCACACCCGCGTGCTGCGCCAACGCACCTTCGCCGAACGCATGCGGGCGCGCTTTCCGAACACCCCCTAAGTCCTTCGCCAAGAGATGTTCATGAGAATCCTACCGATGCCCCTCGGGGCCGTGCTCGCTTTCGCCTGCATGCCGAGCGTTTGGGCCCAAGCCACGGCGGACCCGTCGGAGACGCCCCAAGCCCAAGAGGCGGCCGAGCCGATCCTGTTGCAGTTCCCGAGCGGCGACGTGGCGGTGGGCTACCTCTTGAGCCACGACGCGACCGGCCTGCGCTTCCAGGTGGCGCGCCACGGGGGCATCGTCGAGTTGCCCTGGGAGTCCCTGCACACTCCGCAGAGCGAAGCCCTGCGTCGGCGCTTCGGGTACATCGCGGAGGAGTCGGAGGAACTGCTCATCCCCGTGGAACGGTTGGTGCTGGTCAACGGCCAAGAGGTGATCGGCGTCATCCTGGATCGCAGCGGATCGCAGTTCGTGGTGAAGTCGGAGGGCAACACCCAGGCGGTGCCGAAGTCTCGCGTGGTTTCCGTGGCGGCCGCCGGCATGGCTCCCGCCCTCGACGTGTACCAAACCGAAGAGTTGTACGCCCAAGGACTGGCGAAACTGCAACCCGAAGACGCTCTGTCCCACGTCCAGCTGGCGGAGTACTGCGAGCGGATCTTGGACTTCCCGCACGCGGTGCAACACTACGCGCAGGCGATCGCGTTGGTGGAGGGGCAACAGGACACCGGCGTGTGGCAACGGGCGGCGGAGCGCGCGGGCCAAAAAGCCAAGCAAGCCGACCAACTGGAGCGCTTGCGCGAGGTCGATCGCTTGCGGCGCCGGCACCTCTTCACGCAAGCGTTTGAGAAGATCGCAGCCTTCCGACAAGCCTATCCGAACACTCCTTTCGGCGAGGAGGTCAACAAGGCCAAGACGCTGGTGGAGAAAACGCAGAAGCGCGTCGTCGGGAATGCGATCGTCGACCGCTGGTACTACCGCGCCAAACAGCTCACGCGCAGCATGGCCCGCAGCCAGGAAGCGACCTTCGACGGTTTGGTGGCGCGCTTGGACGGGGATTTTGGTGAGTTGATCGCAAAGGCGGTCGCGGCGGACGTTCAGAAGTACGCGCCCGGCTTGACTCCCGAACAGGTCACCGAGGAATTCCAAAACCGCAAAAAGGGCCGCTGGCGGGTTTCGACCTACGGGGCGGGTACTTGGCTCTTGGGCAGCGACCGCGCCCAAGCGGGCCTGAAGAAGGAAGATCGCAAGGACAAGCAGAAGCAAGCCGAAGAAACCGCGCCGGAGACCGAGTTCCAGAAGCGCGTGGAGGCTTACCTGCAAAACCAACGCCGTCGCGCATCCCAGGGCATGCGCGGTACGCAGGAGCAGGTGCAGGAACGCAACGCATCCTGGGAGGACATGTCCTTGGATACGCGCGCCTCTTGGCTGTTGTCGTACTACGCCGAATTTGGCGGAGCCTTTGAAGCACAACCGGGGATCGCGCACCTCTGCCGTCAGTGCGGCGGCAGTGGCGCGGTGGAGAGTCTGAACGCCGGCCTTTCTCAGAGCTCCGGCAGCGGCCGTGGGCGGGGCCGATCGGGCGTGCAGGGTGCGGGTGGTCCACGCATCGAGAAGTGCACCCGTTGCCATGGGGAACAGATCGTGCGCCGCGTGCGCTTCCGCTGAGGAGGATTCGCATGCAAAGGCACCCCATCGCGGCGCTTGCGTTGCTCTACGGTTCGTTGGCGGGAGGTTTCGTCGCTTGCCAGTCGAACCCCAAGCGCCCCCAGCCCAGCGACGAAGAAGTCCGCGCGCACCTCGAGGCGAGCACGCCACAAGACTCCGTCGAGAGCGGCTTGGACGGGCCCTTGCCCGTAGATTCGCAGCCCCAAAAGGCCACGCGCCCGAACGCCAACTCCACCGTGGTCGCGACGGCGGCCGGCCAATCGATCTACGCGGCGGATCTGGTGGGGGCGTGGATGTTCCGCGACAGCCAGGGGGTGCGCGAACTGCTCGACCGTTTGGTCTTGGATCGGCTCGCGACGGCGGAGGCGGCCCGTTTGGGTGTGCGCCTCGACGGCGCCATGGTCTCCAAGGATTGGAAATCGACTTTGGCGGAGTTTGAGGCCGAGGTGCAACGCGCGGACCCCGATCGCACGCGCGATCAGTTCATCCGCGAACGGCTCGGCATGGACCCGGACGTCTACCTGCACTCCATGGCGAACCGGCGGCGCTTGGATTTGCTCGCCGCGCGCTGCGTGCGGGCATTCTCCCTCGAGAGCGAGAACATTGAGGCGCGCCTGCTGGTAGCGCCGGATCGGCAAACGGCCGACCGCGTGGAAGCGGGTTTGGCGCAAGGGCAATCGTTCGAGGCCTTGGCCCGCGAGCACTCGATCGATCCCAGCGCCGAGGAGGGCGGGCGCATTCCCCCGGTGGTGCGTTCGCGGGCTTCCATCGCGCGGCTCGTCTTCGCGACGCCTCTGGGCGAGGTGGGGGGGCCGTTGCAAGAGCGGGGCCGCTTCCTCTACGTGCTGCCCGAGCGCCACCATCCCGGTCAAAGTGGGCCGTGGTCCCAGCTCGGGCCCCAGGTGGAAGCGTCTTTGGCCGAGCGCCCCATCGAGGACCTGGAGTTCGTGCAATGGCAGGCCATGGCATTGGAGCGCTACGAGGTCGATACGCGCCCCCTGCTGCGCTTCTTGGGGCACGAACGGGTGGATTGAGCGCTGTGCGATCCCACCTCTGCCGCTCAGGGAACGGGGCCCCGCATGGGGAGCCGCGCTGGGCTTGATCCACGGCCTTCCATGGGGGATGCTCAGGCGATGCAAAATCCTTCGCCTGCCCATTCGTCCCCGGTGGACGCGTCCGGTGAACTCGATGCGGACAGCCTGGAAGAGGCCCTCGACGAGCCGACCCCCGCAGCGGGGGACGCCGATTCGCAAGAGGATTCGGAGGATGGGGAGGTCTCCCTCTCCGAAGCTTTGGAGCGCGACGAATCCGAAGGCGAAAACGACGACGAAGACGACGAGGAGTCCGCGGGCACGACGAAACTTGGCCCCGGCGAAGAGCTCAGCGACGAGGAATTGGAGCGCCAGATCTGCGCCCTCCTGTTCGCTTCGGTGGAGCCGGTTGGGCTGGGCAAACTCGTGACCCTGCTCCAGAAACCGCGCCGGGGTCGCGTCAAGTCCGCGCTCGCGAGCTTGGAGGAGCGCTTGCGCTCCAGCCAACTGCCGATGCAGGTGCGTGCGATCAAAGGGGGTTACGCGCTGATGACCGAACCTGAGATGGGTCCGGTGGTCGAGCGTCTGCTGAGCGGCTCTACGGTCGAGCGGGTCAGCGCTGCCGCCTTGGAAACCCTCGCGGTGGTCGCCTACCGCCAACCGGTCACCAAGGCCGAAATCGAAGCCATCCGTGGCGTGCAAGCCGGACCCATCCTGCGCAGTCTGGTGGACCGCGGGCTGATCAAGGTCTCCGGCCGGGCCGACGTGCCCGGCAGCCCCCTGCAGTACGCCACCACCAAGGAATTCCTCGACCGCTTTGGGCTGTCGGGGGTTTCCGATCTGCCCCGGGACGCCGAATTGGCGTAACCCTGCGCTGGCCTCGGGCTGAGCCGAGGGTCGGCGCGAGTGGGGATTCCTAGTCCGATCCCGGGCTCCATGGGCCTCATCGGGCCTGCGAGGTGCCTCAACCTGCCCGCGCAGGCTCCCTGACCGTTGCTCCCCCCGGCGGCTAGCCCGTAGAATCTTGGGCCGCATTCTGGACCCCGCCCTACCTTGGCCCCTCTACGCCAAAGAGGTGCGGGGCCGGTTCCCATTCCGCTCAGGCCCCATTCATCCGTCGCCTGAGTCCTGACCCCAACGCGCCATCCAATGGCCAGCAAGAACAAATCCAAGCGCGATTCCCACGCTCCCAACGACCCGGTCGTCCACAAGGCCGCCCCTGGCCACGAGGACGACCTGATCATCGTGCCCAAGCAGCGCAGCAAGTTTTACTACCTGCTGATGCTGGGTCTGATGATGTTCACCCTCCTGATCTTCACGGTGGGTGGTCTGTTCGAATCCGTGGTGGGCGGTGGTGGTGGCGGCACGGCCGATGAGATCGTGCTGCGCTGGCAAGAACCCGAGGGCGCCCAACACGAGCTGAAGGCTTCCGACTTCCAGCAAGCGAAGCGCAGCGTATCGCTTTTGGCCAACATGGGCTTCTACATGCCCTTGGCCGGTCGGGACGGCGACATCGACGATGAAGATGCGATCTTGACCGTGATCCTCGATCACATGGCGCAGCAGTCGGGCGTCGAGGTTTCTGCGCAAGAGTTCACCAAGCGCCTCAAGGCCATCGGTTGGAGCAAAGCCCTGATCGACCAGTACGCCCAGGTCTATCGCATGGCGCCCGCCGCCATCGAACGGGAGATCCTGCGTGGCTTGCGCATCAGCAAGTTCGCGAGCCGCGTGCTGCAGGTGGCTTCCACCGCGCCCGATCCGCAGGCGATCGTCGAGCGCTGGCAAGAGGTCAACCCCGAGTACCAATTCCAAGTGGTCGCCTTGACCAGCGAGGGCTTCGTCGATCAGGCCAAAGGGGAAGTGCCCTCCGACGAAGAATTGACCGAGTGGTTCCATGCCCGGCCGGCCTTCGAGCAACGTCAATACTTCACCGAAGAGAAGCTCTTGCCGGCCATCGCGTACGTCGACTTGGACGAAGAGTACGACCTGAGCAACCTGTTGGCCCTGTACCCTGCCCCGGACGACTGGGACGAGGCGCTGCAGGCCGAGACCTACTACAACCGCTACACCACGACCCGATTCAAGCGTCCCCAGGATGAGGAGTCGAACGGGGAAGGGAACGAAGAGACCGAGGATCCGGAGCAGGACACCCCGCTGTACTACACCTTCGAGGAAGTGCAGGAGCAGGTGACTCGCGAGGCCAACCTGGCGCGCGCTCTGGGTCAATTCGTGGCCGACTTCCAAGAGCGGACAGCGAAGGCCAAGGAAAACCCGGACCTGACCGCTCCGAACTTCAAAGAAGAGGTGCTTTCGCTCGGGTTGACCTTCCACATGCCCGATGACTTGATCACGCGCACCGACACCCTCGAAAACCCGGACTGGGGCGGTCCGCAGACCGCGAACCAACTGGGTTTCTTGACCGCCGGTGCATTCACGCGCCAAGCGGTGGTCAACGAGAACTCCATGTTGATCGCGCAGATCGAAAAGAAGGTGCGCCCGCAAGAGCCGCCCTTCGAAGAGATTCGCGATCGCGTGGCCGAGAAGTGGGCGGAAGTGCGTGCCCAAGAGATTGCCCAGGAAACCTTGCGCGGAATCTACGAGAGCTTCCGCGAGGATGAGAACCCCGAGGAAGCTTCCACGACGCCCATCGACCAGCCGGTCGTGGTGGACGGCGAGGCCTTCCGCACCGCCGTCCTGGAGGCGTGGATCGAGCGACTGTCCAGCCTGACGTTCCGCGTCGAGGCTCCCAGGCCGGCGGACGACGCCGTCGGCTCGCGAGGTGTGGCGCAGCGGCGCTGAGGGGATCGTCATGGAACACGAACACGACGACGCGGGCGGTGGTCTCGAACGCATCCGCGAGCTGACCGGCGCCTATACCGCGCCGGATCAGGCATGCAACACCTTCCGCGCGTCACTCGATGGCCT
>JAUHXY010000188.1 GCA_030426785.1 bacterium | reverse complement strand
TCGAAGGAAAGGGTGCCTTGCAGGGTGTGGCTACGCCAGCGGGGCATCCAACGGGCGAGCCACTCCTGGCAGTCGATCTCCTGCACGCGCAGATCCCGTGCTTGCACTTGCAATGCAGGACCTTCCGTGCGGCCCCAATCGATACGGCCGTGGAGCGCAGGCAGCTCGCCGGCGCCGGAGGGGCGGGTGGTCGGTTGGGGCGGCAAGCGCCATGTGATCCAACCCTCGCGCTGGTCTTTGCGGTTTTCGAGGGTTAGCCAACCCAGGTCGCGGAATTGGTTGTTTTCAAACCAACGGACCTGGAAGTCTTCGACCAAGAAATCGGGCAAACGATCCAGGTCGAAGCGGGGACTCGTCTCTTCGGAAGCCCCCTTCGGCCGCAAGCGCGCCAAGCCCGCCTCCGAAAGTTCCGCTTGCCCGCCACGGATGTGGACCTGCGCCAACTCCAATCCGTGGCGCAACGAAACGTTCCAGACCAGGCGCGCCTCTTGGGCTTCCACTTGGACCAAACCATCCTCGTCTTGGAGCTGAACCCCTTCCAGGCGCACGCTGCGACGCAGCCAGTCGATCTGCGCCCGCTCAACGGAAGGATCGAGTCCGTAGCGGGTGAGAGCGACGCGGGCTTCGCTAGTGATCAGCCGCGCGAGCATGTCCGTGCTCTCCAGGAAGGCGAGCAGCACGAAGCCGAGGATCACGCACCAACCGCCAAGGGCCCCCAGCGCCATCCAGCGGATGCGCGGGGAGGCTCGGCGGGCGTGCGCCGCCGCCGACTGGGAGGCCGGGTCCTGGGGGTCGTTGGGGGACATGGTGTGCGCTGCGCCCGAAGGTCTGCTTGCAGTATAGGACCGCGCGGCGGAATCTTCGGGACGCGGAGGCCCCGAGCCAACACCATTCCCATCCCCGTCGTGGGGGAACGGCCCTGAGGCCGGGCTGGTGTATGGGGGGCCAGCCTACGGTCGCGGTAGGGGCGGGATCGCGTCGAGTGGGGGTGCGATCGGGCTCTTGCGGGCCCGTTCCAGGTCCGCGGGCGCCTGGCTGGGGATCAACAGATCTTCCCCGCCCAGGTACTGCCGTCGCACCCGGCGACCCAGGCTACAGGCGACTTCATAGGGAATCGTTTCGGCCCAGGTCGCGAGGTCGCCTACCCGAATCGTGTCCGTTCCGTCCTTGCCGATCAGCGTCGCGACGTCTCCGACGGCCACATCTCGGATGTGCCCCACGTCCACGGTCGTGTAGTCCATCGAAACGCGCCCGATGATCGGGGCACGTTGGCCGCGCACGAGCACTTCGCCGCCCCTAGCAGCCCGCCAGGGCAAACCGTCCGCGTAGCCGATCGGAAGGGTGGCGATGCGCGTGGCGGTCTTGGCACGCCAAGTGCTCGCGTAGCCGATGGGGGCGCCGGCGGGCATGTCTTTGAGGAACACGATCTGACTGCGCAATCCCATGACCGGGCGCAGCGCTTCTCCGTGGGGCCAGTTGGCCGGGGCCACGCCGTAGGCCGCCAAGCCGGGACGCACGGTGTCGTATTGGGTGCCGAGCCCCGTGAAGATGCCCGCGGAATTCGCCAAGTGCACCCAACCGAGATCCTGGCGGATGCTGCGCGCTTCGGTCAAAAAGGCCTCGAAGGCCTGGGCTTGTGCGCGTCCGGCCGGTTCCAAACCGCCCTCCGTGGCCGCTAAATGGCTCATGACGCCGGCCAGTTCGATCGTGGGGTCCGCGCTCAAGCGGCGCAGCAACTCCAACGCCCGATGGGGCGGCAAACCTAGGCGCCCCATACCCGTGTCCACGTTCAAATGCACGCGCGCTGGGCATCCCATGCGCTGCGCCAAGCGACTCAACTGCTCGGCGCGGTCGAACGTGTGCAGCCCCAAATGCACGTCGTGGCTCAGGCAGGCGCGCAGCTCCTCGTCGATGACGGTGCCGAGCACGAGGATTGGGATGCGGATGCCCGCATGGCGCAATTCCAGGGCTTCCTGGGAGGTTCCGACCCCCAATGCCCCGATGCCCGCCCGCACGGCGTGATGGGCGATCGCCACCGCACCGTGGCCGTAAGCGTCCGCTTTGACGACCAGCATGATGCGCACCCCGGGCGCGCTCATGCGGCGGATGACATCGAGATTGAACGCGAGCGCGTCCAAATCGATCTCCGCCCATACCCTCATCCCTTCCATTCGGGGCAGCCTATCGGTCGACGAAACGCGATGGAATCGAGCGAGTGGATCGAAGGGCCTCGAAAGAAAAAAAGGTGCCGTCCGAGGCTCAAAAGTCCCTGAAACGGGCCACAACGCGCGAGAAACGTCGTTTCGAGTCCGAGGGTGGTGCACAGTGCAATCTGCGCAGGAAGAGCAAAACGGTCGAATCCGTAGCGTAACGCGCGGTTGGAGCGCGATTGCGACTCTGACGCGCTGGGAAAATTCTGGCGAATTTTGGGGTTATTCGCCGAATCCTAGCGTTGACATCCCTGAACGGGCTTTCCATTCTACGAGCGCGTTACAGATCTCTGTCAGGGGTCTTGTGCGACGAGGGGGCTGAAGGGTGACCGCAAGGTACGCTTCACATCAGCGGGGAAACTCGCGGGGCTTCTCGGGGCACGGGGTCCTAACCCAGCCGATTCGGTCCGCTCTCGACCCGGCGCCTACCGCACTCTGCGTTAGGGTCGTGTCGGAAGACAGGAACCGCCGGATTGGCCCATCCGAAAAAGGAATCCGCACATGGCACGCAAAAAAAAGAAGGCCACTCGTAAGAAGGCCACCAAGAAGAAGGTGACTCGCAAGACCCGTGGCCGCAAGAAGAAGGCTGGCGCCTCCGAGCTGATCATCAGCAAGAGCCGCACCAAAGCCGCTGCTGGCATCAACGTCTCCGGCGAGTTCTACTCGGCCCTCGACGAGAAGGTGCGCGAAATGATCGCGACCGCCGAAGCCCGCGCTGAAGGCAACAACCGTCGGACCCTGCGTCCGCACGACCTGTAGTCGAGCGACGACTGGCTCCGCCACGGCGGAGATTCGTGGGCCGTCTTCTCAGGGAGGCGGCCCACGCGCATGGGGGGGAGTTTGGCGTAGCTCGCCGGCCTGTTTGGCTCGGCGGCGGCCGGCAATGGGATGCGACCTAGGCCCCAAAAGCCGCCAGATACAACGGGCGCACTTCCTCGGGCGCACTCGCGCCGTGTTGGCGGTAGCGCTGCCGACCAAGCCACAACAAGTCGCGCGCGTTGGGTCGCGCATCCGCTCGCCAGGTCCATGCGGGCTGCCCTTCGACGCCCAACCATTGCGCGGCGCGCTCATCGCCGAGCAGCACACCGGGGCGCCAGGTTTGTTGCGGCGCTTGTTTCAACAGCCAACGGGTAGGCGCGAGCCATTCTTGTAAACCCGTCGCTTCCCGGGTGTACGTCGCGGCGTAGAGCGCTCCGCTGCGCGCATCGAGCACCACCGTCCCCGTTTCCCCGGGTTTCAGGTGGGCCCAAGCGACCGCTTCCACCGAAGGCACGGCCACCAGTTCCACGTCCAACGCGCGCGCCAGGCCCAATGCCACGGCGGCACCGACGCGCAGGCCCGTGAAACTTCCGGGGCCGATGCCGACGTGCACGCGTCGCAGATCGTCACGGGTTTGTCCGCTCTCCTCGATCAAGCGTTGCAGCAAAGGCAGTAGATCGCTCGCATGCGCCGCCCCTGGTTCGAGGGTGCGCGTCCAGAGCGCTTCTGCTCGAGCGAGGGCGAGGCTCGCACCGCGCGTCGAGGTTTCGATGGCGAGGTCGAGCCCGGGCCAATCGCCGTTGACGGTCGGCGGCGCGGACTGCTCCTGGGCTCCGCGAGCTTGCGGACCGGAATCAGCCATGCTTTCCGATGGCTTGCTGGATGCGGTCCGCCAAGTCTTGCGCTTGTTGCTCGATGACGGCTTGATCCGGGCCTTCCACCATAACGCGTGCCAGGTTTTCCGTGCCGGAGTAACGCAGCAGGATGCGACCGTCCTGACCAAGGGCCGCTTCGTATTCGCGCTGCTTGTCGCTCAACCCGGGAAGGCTCTCCAAGGGCGGTTTCTCGCGCACGGGCACGTTGATCAGGATCTGCGGCATGGTTTCGAAGGCGCGCACCAGTTGGCTCATCGTTTCTTCGCTCTCCACCCGTTCCCGCAGGACCGCCAAAGCGGTCACCATGCCGTCGCCGATGAAGTGGTTCGCGGCTCCTAAGATGACGTGGCCGGATTGTTCACCGCCAAGGTGCAGGCCCTCGCGCCGCAAGGCTTCGACCACGTGCCGGTCACCGACCCCCACCTCGACGATGCCGATCGAGAGGTCGCGCAGAGCGCGGTGCAAGCCGCGGTTGCTCATGACGGTGGCCACGATCTGATCTTTGGGCAGGTCGTTGCGGCGCTTCATGGCGCGGGCGAGCACCATCAAAATCGCATCGCCGTCCACCAGTTGACCCTTTTCGTCCACCAACAGGCAGCGATCCCCGTCGCCGTCGAGGGCGATTCCCACGTCCGCCCGGTGCTCGCGCACGGTGGCTTTGAGGGCTTTCGGGTGCGTCGACCCGCAATCGCGGTTGATGTTTTCTCCGTCGGGCTCGTCAGCGATGGCGATCACTTTGGCGCCTAAGCGCGACAAGGCTTTGGGTCCGGAGCGACTGCCCGCCCCGTTGGCGCAATCGATGACCACGCGCAGGCCCTCCAGGTCGAGTTTGCGGCCCCAAGTGGCGACCAAGTGTCGCACGTAGTCCTCTTCCAAGTGTTCCTGCATGGCAGGTCGTGGCGCTCGGTCCAAGGGGAGTGCTGGGGGAGTCTGATGCAGTAGAGCCTCGATCTGCGCCTGTACTCCGTCCGCGAGTTTGTCCCCACGAGCATCGAAAACCTTGATGCCGTTGTCCTCCGCTGGGTTGTGGGAGGCGCTGACCATGATGCCCAGGCCGTAGTCCTGTTCTCGGGTTAGCCACGCCAAGCCAGGAGTTGGCAGCAGACCCGCACTCTCAGACCGCACGCCCGCCGCATTCAGCCCGCATGCGAGAGCGCGCTCCAGCTCGGGTCCCGATCGCCGACCGTCGTGCGCGAGCAGCGCGCAAACTCCGTTGCTTCCGTTGCCGAGCACGCTGCCCACAGCCCAGCCGATGTGTGCCGCTCCCGCGGCGGAAAGCCAACCGGAACCGGCGCGGGCGCGGATGCCGTCCGTTCCAAAAATCGGTTTCGGAGTGATGGGTTGTGACGTCACGGGCAGGGCTAATCTTGAGGGTCTGGGTTGGAGGAGCCGTCGGTCCGACTGCGCGGGGTGAGGCGCAATACTTTGTCATCCGGATGGACCGTGACCCGGAAGGGGAAAGGACCTTGGCGGTCGATACCCTCCCGTAGGGTAGGCGGTAGAGCCTCGAACCAGGATGCATCATCAACGATCTTTAATTCTACCTCCGCCAAGGTCGAGCCCCCCGGCTCGATCGGGCCCACATCCACGTAAACGAAGGTCTTCGAGTCGATGTGGTCGCGCAGGGCGATCGCCAGGCTGGTGCGGTCTTCCTCGCTGGGGTTTTCCAGGAGCGGGAGGACCCGTACCTGCAGGCGAACCTGCTTTTCGGGGCGTTCGAAGCGTTCTTCCGGAGCTGGCTTTGTCGGGTCGATCGAGAGCAGGATGACGTCCTTCTTGATCTCGCCCAGGGGGCGGTAGATCGACTCGAATTGCACTTCCACATCCACGTCTTCGAGCAGTTCGAAGCCTTGTTCGCGCAGCTCCTCCGCCAAGACGAGGGACCCGCTCCAACTCGTACTGCCCGCATAGCGCACCTGCACCGGCGCAAAGCGCAGGGTGAAGGGTTCGCCCTCGGGAGCGAAGGCGTCGGAAGGTCCGCGCACCTCGACGGTCGACGGACGCACGGTCAGGGAGTCTTCCAAGATCCCGATGTGTTTGGGCAAGGCGTCGAGCTCCAAAGCCACCGCTTGGGCGGTTGCTGGGAGTTGGCGGCGTTCGAAGTTCTGCAGCACCAGTTGCGGCGCTTCGTCTTTCCAACGGACCTTGAGCCCATCGAACGCACGACCCGTGCCCCAATGGAACTCTTCCGCGCTCAACGGTCGGTTGGTGGCGGTCTCCTCGGTCAGCTCCAGGACGCCGCCGATGCCACCAACCAATTCCTGCATTTGGGCGCGGGAACCGGTCACCAGGATCGAAACCGGTTGGTCCTGTACGGGTGCAGCGATGTGCAGCTCCTGGGTGTCCCCCGCGCTGCGGGAAGGGGGATAGATCGCGAGCCGATCCGCTTGAGGCGCCCCGACCGGTGTGTTGGGGGCGGCGGCCTCCACCTGCACGACGAACTCTTCGGTCTCGGTGACCTTCTTGTGGGCGGCGATGAAGAGCGTGATCCCCAAGGCCAACGAGATCAGTTTTTGACCCCAGTGCGCGGTGAAGGCATCGCGAGCCAGAGCCAGGACGGAGCGCCGTTGGTTCTCGGTCGAGTCGCCTTTCCCGAGGTGCTCTTGCAACACGTCCTCGAGCGCATTGCTCGCCACGCGCGAAAGCATCTTGCCGTCGTGCGCGACCGAAATCCAACCGGTCTCTTCCGACACGACCACCGTGACCGCATCGGTGGTTTCAGCCAAGCCCAAAGCGGCACGGTGGCGCGTGCCCGTGGTTTTCGCCAAGGCCGAGTTTTCGGACAAGGGCAAAATCGCGGCGGCGGCAACGATGCGGTCGCCTTGGATGATGACCGCACCGTCGTGCAGGGCGCCCTTGTCGTAGAAGATGCTGTCGATCAATTGGCGGCTGACCGCGGCATCGAGCCGGACACCTTTCTCCACGTACTCATCCAGCGGGGCTTGCCGTTCGATCGCGATCAATGCGCCCTGCTTGACGGGAGCCATACGCGCGACCGCGGCGACGATCTCGCCGATGGTTTCGGTGGTGTCGGCGGCGAAAAAGCGCCGCAAAAAACCCTGTTCTCCCAAGCGCAGCAAGCCGCGACGCAACTCGGGCTGGAACAGCACGACCCCGACGATGATGACCACTCCGAAGATGGCGTCGAGGACCTGCTCCAACTCGTCGAGTTGCAGCGTGCGCACCAGGCTGTACATGCCCACCCCAAAGATGAGCAGGCCGATGCCTACGGCGCGCACCAGTCCGCTGCCCCGCGTCGTGCGCAACAGGGACAGGACCAAGTAGACCCCGGCGACGAGTACGGCAACCTGAAAGGCGTTTTCGAGGCTGAGTTCGGGCACTAGGGTGGAGGTCGTTAGGAGGGAGGCGGGGAACCCGGCGGGTGTTCCGCAGGGTGTGCCAGCGCGTAGGCCACGCGCGCGGCTTGACCCATCGTAGCGATGTCGTGGACCCGGAGCACGGCTGCTCCGGCTTGGACACAGGCGAACACTGCGGCGGCGGTACCGCCGATCCGGGCGACGTCGGGGTCAGAACTCTCGCGAGAGGCCAACGGTAGTCCTTCGGCACGATCGAGGTGTTCGATGAAGGACTTCCTGGAGACGCCCAGCAGGAGGGGGCAACCCAGGGAGCGCAATTCCCACAAGCGCCGCAGCAAAGACAGGTTGTGGTCCAAATGCTTGCCGAAGCCGATGCCCGGGTCGAGCCACAGGCGCTCCGCACGGACGCCAGCTTGCAAGGCGGCTGCCACGCGCTCGCGGAGCCAACCCGCCACGTCGCGCACCGGATCGCCCAGGTCCACCCGCCGCTGCATTTCCCGAGAGGGCGCCAAGCAGTGCATCGCTACAAAATGGGCGTTCCCTCGCGCGGCGACGTGCAACATCTCCGGGTCGGCCGTGCCGGCGCGTACGTCGTTGATCCAGGTCGCACCAGCTTCGAGGGCCCGGCGGGCGACCTCCGCTTTGCTGGTATCGATGCTGATGGGCACTCCCCCGCGCTGAGCGAGCCCCGCAATCACCGGGGCGACCCGGCTCCACTCCTCCTCGAGGGACACGGGGTCGGATCCTGGTCGGGTGGACTCACCACCCACGTCGAGCAGGTGCGCGCCCGCCTCGACCAGCCGCAGGCCTTGCTGCACGGCGGCGTCCGGATCGAGGAAGCGGCCCCCGTCCGAAAAGCTGTCGGGCGTCACGTTGACGATCCCCATCAGCAGGGGAGGCGCGGGAGGCTCCTGGGCGGCTTGCCAGGTGGCGGCCAGCAAACGAGCGACTTCGTGCGGAGCGCCGCCTTCGAAATCGGTTCGATCGAGCAGCGCATCCTCCGGGATGGTCCACAGTCGCTCGGGGGAACGGGCTTGCAGCGTGGCTTCGTCGCAGGGCCAATAGGGCTGCGGGCGCGCGACCGCCAACGCGGTTAACTCCTCGCCGGCAGAGCCCTCGAGCGCTTCGTCCGCGATGGCGAAGCGCAGGGCACTGCCACCCAAACCCGTTTCGATCCGTTCGATCCAACGGGGCTGCAAAGCGAGCCCCAGGGGGCTGGCGATGCGCGCCAAGCGGGCTCGCCGGGCCTCGACCTCGGCGTCGGTCAGGTCCAGCCAGCCCATGTGGGACTAGGCGGGGGAGAGGCCCGCTTCGCCGGAGAAACCGGTCAGGTCTTCGGGGTCGGACTTGG
>JAUHXY010000362.1 GCA_030426785.1 bacterium | reverse complement strand
CCATGTTGGCGGATCGTTACCACCTCGATCCCGAAGATCTGGAGGACAACTATCGGTCGTCCCCGCTGATCATGGACCTGTGCAATCGGGTCTTCGCTCGCTTGAACACCACTTCCTTGGCGACCGGGGACGGCGCGGTGGGATTCGCCAGGGCAGCCGCAGCATTCCAGGAGGACTATCGCGAGCACCGCGCCAAACAAACGCAGTACGGCGGAGCCGCGCAGGCTTGGCGAGTCCAGGTGCCCGAAGGTTCCGACCGCGCGCTCGCCAAGCGCTGGAAGACCGAGTTGGCCGCTGCGCGCGTGGCCGCAATCCACGCCGAAGCGCCCCACGCCACGATCGGGGTGCTCTTCCGCGCTCGCCGGTCCATGGCCGCTCTGTTGCACCGTTTGCAGGAGACCTATGGGCTGCGGGCGAGCGGGCAGGGCGGCAACCCGTTGATCGATGCGGAAGCGGTTTCGGTGGTGGCCTCCTGCTTGCACTGGCTCGATCACCCCGGCGACGTGGCCGCGGCGTTCCACGTCGCGACGAGTCGTTTGGGCGCGGCTTGGGGCCTAGCGGATTTGGAATGGAACCATCCCGAACACGTGCCGGGCCGACACAAGGCCTTGCAGCGGGCCTTGACCCGGATCGCGGCCCGCTTGCGCGCCGAGATCGGTCGGCGAGGCTTGGCTACCTGGTTGGTCGATGTGCTGCCCGCGGTGGAGGCGGGCTACGGGGCCTGGGACCAGCAACGCTTTGCGCAGCTCATCGATCACGCCGATGCGTTCCAAGCATCGGATCCCTTGCGCCCAGCCCGTTGGGCGCGCCTGATTCGCAACGAGCGCATCGCCACGCCGTGGTCGGCCGCCATCCAAGTGATGACGATCCACCAGTCGAAAGGACTCGAGTTTGATGCCGTTGTGTTGCCCGACCTCGACAGCGCGATGGTGGATACCTCGAAACCTTCGATCGCGGTGGTCCGGCCCCGCCCCGACCTGCCCTACACGCGGGTTAGCCGGTTGCCCAAAAGGGACGTACGCAAGCTGGATCCTGAACTCGTTGCGCTGGCCGAAAGCGACTTTGCGGACAAGTACCAAGAAGCGATCAACCTTTTGTACGTCGCGCTCACGCGAGCCAAGCATCGCTTGGAGTTCGTGATCGGAGATGACCCGAACAAGAACTCCGCGGCGCAGTTGCTCCGGGAAAGTCTCGAGCTTCCCGAGCCCGAAGCGGTCGAGGCGGAGGGAGAAAGTGCTTCCTCGCCCACGCCCCAGCGCGGTATCCGCGTGTGGGAAGAAACCTACGGAGATTCCTGGACGCCCGAGGAACCCTCTCCCGAGGGGCCGTCCGCAGCGCCCGCCGGCCTGACGGTGGCTTGGGACCCGAGCGGTTCCCGTTCGGCTCCCCAGCGCCGCACGCGCACCCCTTCGCAAGCCGCGCAAGCGCAGGGTCACGACTCGCCGACCGGGGCGCAGTGCTTGCAACTCGGTGCGCAGCATACGCGCGGGACGTTGTGGCACGCGTGGCTGGAAACGATCGAGTGGTGGGACGGGTCCTCCGTACTCGCTTGCCCCAACCGCATGGGGGTGGCGCCCGAACGCTGGGAGGCGTGGCGCGGCGATTTCGCGCAAGCGTTGCGCGCTCCGGCTCTGCAAACGTTGTTGCGGCGTCCTGAGGGAGAAATCCGCGCGTTCCGGGAACGCCGCTTTTGGTGGACCGATCCGAACGAGGTCCTGTGGACCGGCTCGATCGATCGGGTCGTGGTCCACTTCGAAGAGGAACGGC
>JAUHXY010000187.1 GCA_030426785.1 bacterium | reverse complement strand
CGGGGGGGACGCCGCCCTTTCCTTTGCTGGAAAAGTGCGGCGTGTCCTTCGACCCGGCGCTGCGCCAAACGAAAGCCGCGCCGAGCGAGCGCGGCAGCGGCTTGACACGAGCCCTGACCTGGGCGGTTTTTGGCTCCTTGGCAGTGTTGGCGGTGGCCCTTTGGTATTGGGAGTTTTACTCGCTGGAGGCCCGTGAACGTACGGCCCATGCGTTGTATGACTCTTTGCGGCCGGCGCGCAATCTAGGCTTTGCGGCCGGATTGGTGGCGACTGCGTGCGTGTTGCTGAACTTGAGCTACCTGCTGCGCCGCAATGAGTGGGGGGGCGTCCGCTTCGGTGCCTTGCGGCAGTGGATGACCCTGCACGTGGCGACCGGGCTCGGCGCCGGACTCTTTGCCCTGCTGCACTGCGGTTTCGCCTGGCACGGCACCCCGGGCAGCATGGCGTTGTTCGCGATGGGCTTGTTGATCACGACCGGTGCGATTGGGCGTTACCTGTACGCGTTCCTGCCGCGGGCGCAATCGGGGCAAGAGTTGGCGTTGGAGGAAGTGCAGTCCTCCTTGGTCCGCATGCAGGGTCAGTGGGAGGGCGACCACCCGGAGTTTCGCGATTGGGTGCGCTCGGAGATGGACGGTTTGGTGGGTGCGGCCCATTGGTCGCGTGGGTTCCTCAGCAAACTGGGCGCGCTGTTGAGTGCGCCGTGGCGCATGCGACAAGTCCTGCGCCGGGTGCGGCGAGAAGGTCGTACCCAAGGCATCCCCGCCGACCGCATCGCCGACCTCGCCGCTTTGGCCCGCAAGAATCACCGCTTAGCGTTAGCGAGCACTTGGTACGACGAGCTGCGGGCGTTGCTGTCCACCTGGCGTTACCTGCACCGCTGGGTAGCGGTCTTCTTAGTGCTCATTCTCGCGGTGCATATCGTGACCGCCATTCGCTACGCCCCTGTGGGTTTTGGAGATTCCTGAAATGGGGGAGCGACGTGGACGAACGGGCCGAATGCTGCCGCAAGTGCTCTTGGCCTTGGTGGGGCTAGGCACGGTGTTGTGGTTGACCCTGCGTGCGGCCGAACAAACTTCGCCCGGCGAGTTATCGGCCGTGCACGCCGCGCTCCCAGAATTGCGCGGATCCGATGGATGCGTAGGGTGCCATGGCGAACAGGCCGGAGCCCGAGGTTTAGACACGGCCTGCCTCACCTGCCACACGGCGATCGAAACCCAAATCAACAGCGCGTCCGGTTTGCACGGCAAGCTCGGGGCGGACCAAGCCTGCGGATCCTGTCACAGCGAACATCGCGGCCGCGACTGGGCGCTCGTCCAGGATGCCACCTTCGTGCGTTTAGGCTGGGAGGCGATGGCCGCCTTCGATCACGACGGGCTGGACTATGCGCTGCACGGCGCCCACGAGCACGCCGAGTGTCAAGACTGCCATCCGAACGCACTGGACCGAGTGTTGGCCGCCGGCCAACCGCGCTTTTTGGGACTCAGTCAGGATTGCACTAGTTGCCACGAAGATGCTCATGATGGAGCGATGAGCAGCGCTTGTGCTCTTTGCCACGGCCAAGAACACCCTTGGGATACGGCTCCCGAGTTTCAGCACACCGAGGATTTCCCGCTGGATGGCGCTCACGCGCAGGTGCGCTGCGAAGAGTGCCACGCACCCGGCAGCCCGTCCTCTGTGCAGGCCGCTCTGGAGAATCCCGGTGGGTCCGTACGGGACTGCGTTGCGTGCCACGATTCGGCCCACGAACCTGCTTTTGCGGGGACGAGTTCGGCCGATTGTTTGGCTTGTCACACCACCGAGAACCACGGATTCCAGCAGTTCGCTCGGGAGCTTGTGCGGGAACAACACGCGGGGCTCGGCTTCGCATTGGTCGACCGACATGGGGAAGCGGACTGCCAAAGCTGTCACGGGCCGTCGGGCGACTTCAGAAGCCGCTACCGCCTCGACCAGCAATGCGCCAGCTGTCACGACGATCCCCATGGCGATGCTTTCGCGGGTGGAACCTTGGCCGCTGCTGTTCAGGGGCGGGACGGTTGCGTGCGTTGCCATGCGCAAGACTCCAAGGCTTGGACACCCGCGCCGCACTTTGATCACGCGATGGCCACCGGGATCGCATTGGAGGGCGCCCATGCGCTCCTCGACTGCCGCGCGTGTCACTCGGAGGGCACCACGGCGCGCCTCGGACCGGTCGAGCCGGCGGGCCGTGGCATGGATTGCGCCCGGTGTCACTCCGACCCTCACGATGGTCAATTCGCGGCAGATCGCTCCCCGCTTGCCGCACTGGGTCCGCCCGGTAGGGCGACTACGGACTGCGCGAGTTGTCACAACGTGGCGAGTTTCACCGAAGTGGAAGCTTTCGATCACAGCCGCACAGGCATGGAACTGACGGGGGCGCACCAGCGCATCGATTGCCGCGATTGTCATTTGCACCCGCGCGAAGTGGCGGCGCGCCTCGGTCGTGCTACTCCACCGAAGCACGTGGGGCCCGCGACTTGCGAGACCTGCCACGCGGATCCCCATGGAGCGCGCTTTGACGCCGTCGGACTGCCGAGCCAACTGGAGGGACGCAGCGGTTGCGAACGCTGTCACTCCACCCACAGTTTCCGCGAGGTGCCTTCCGAGCGCTTCGACCACGGACTATGGACGCGTTTTGCCCTCGAGGGGGCTCACCGGCAAGTGCGCTGCACCGCGTGCCACGGGGCGACGGCCGATGGGGACCTGCGCGTCAATGCGTTTGCCCAGCGGGGAATGGCGGGTGGTTGGACCTGCGGCGAGTGTCACGCAAGCCCGCATGGCAAGACGTTTGCGACGCAAAAGGAGCTGTGCAACGCGGCTGGCCAAGTGCGCTGCGACCTTTGTCACGTAGCAGCCAGTTTCCGCGCCGTCGCTAAGTTCGATCACGGGACCACGGGCTTTGCGTTGGAAGGCCAACACGCCGCCGCCCAATGCACCGCATGCCACCGAGCGACGCAAGCCCAACCCGAAACCCGACGTTTGCCCTCCGCCTTGGGTGCGAACTGCTCGGATTGCCATCGAGATCCACACTTGGGGCAATTCGGTCAACCCGCTTCTTGCCAAGAGTGTCACTCGGGTTCGCAGCAATGGAACATCCCATCCTTCGACCACGATCGAACCTCCTTTCCGTTGGATGCCGCGCACGCCAAGGTGGCTTGCGCAAGCTGCCACAAACCGGCGACGACCGCCGATGGGCAGAGTGCCGTGCGTTACCGACCCTTGGGCCGGCGCTGCGCCGATTGTCACCGCGGTGGCGGGGGAGAGGATCGATGAGATCTGCACTCCGTTCGGTGGGCCTCTGCTGCCTGGCCTTGGTGTTGGGTGTGGGTGGATTGCCCACGAGGGCCAGCGCACAAACACAGGAAGCCAGTCAAGCGCCGCGCTCTTTGCGTGTGCTCATGGTGCAAGGGCTGGAGGTTACGATCGACCTCGGCGCGCAAGATCGTTTGCAGCCCGGGGACCGTGTACGCTTCGAACCGCTCGGCCACCCAGCGCTCGACGCGCTCGTGACCGCCGTCCGCGATCGCGAAGCCATCGTTACCCTGCCCGCACCTGACGCGACGATTCAGGTAGGGGTAGGGGGGCAGGTGTGGCCAACCGGGCCGCTACCGCCCTCTCCGGCCGACGAGGTGGTAGACGGTCGCGAACCTTCGCCCGGGGAGATTCGTTGGGAGGAGGATCCCGATATTTGGCAAGAAGGCATGCCCCTGCTCGGTCGTGCCGAGGTGCGTCAGCCTCAAGAGCGCCCGGCCCATTGGTCGGGGCAATTCACCTTGGGCAGCCGTTGGTTCGAGTCATCGGGACCGAATCAGCGCGAAGACCAGCAAACCTGGGCTCGGCTAGGCGTGCGCGGCAACAACCCGTTTGGGCGCGGCGGCGTCTTGCGCGCGCAGGTCGACGGGCAGATCAGTTCTTTGGAGGGTGCGACCGGCCTCGGGGGGACCTTGGAGGATTCGGACGATCACGTGCGCTTGTTGCAGGCGTCGTACGCGTGGGGGGGAACCCGGTTCCAGTCACGGCGCTACGAAGTCGGTCGTTTTTACTCCCCGTTCTTTTCAGAACTCGGCTTGATCGATGGGGTGGAGACTTCGCAGCGCTTGGCGAGCGGTGCGCGCATCGGGGCCCGTGTCGGTTTCCTGCCGGGTTTTGACGTGGATTTGCCCTTCGAGGATAACTTCGCCATCGCCGCGTACTGGGATCGGCCCCTGACCGAAGACGCCCGCACCTACGTGGGTGCGGCGGTGCAAAAAACTTGGTTCGACGGGAAGGAGGATCGCGACTGGGTGCTCTTCAAGGGGCGCTTGGAGGAGGCGAACTGGACCGTCGAAGGAGCTGTGGAAGCCGACCTCTATCAGGACGAACCGGTCGAGCCCACCAGCGGCACCGAGGTCACCCACGCGCGTTTGCGCGTCGAGCACGAGTGGGAGAATCGCGGAACGCTTGCGGTGTATGCCACCGACGATCGCTGGCCGAACACCCGTCGCGGCTTGCCCGTGCTTTCCGACCCCGACTTTCTCATCTCGGCCCGGATTCAGCGAGAGGGCCTCGACGGAGTCTGGCGCTGGGGAGACGATCGCCTTTGGCGCGGTCGCCTCGAACGTTGGGAAGACGAGGACAGCGACGGATCGTTGGGGGAACTCGGTTTGGAAGGTGCTTGGCCGCAGTCGGCCTCCGCGGATTGGCACGTGCGCGGCTACTGGAACGAGACTGACCTGGCAGATATCGCGGCCTTGCGCGTGGGCAGCGGCATGCAAACCACCAAGGGGCGATTCGATCTGAGCGCCGAGCTCGGTCGCTTTGAGTTACTCGACACCGCCGGAGAGGTGGTGGCGGACAGCAAAGGCGTCGTGCGCGGCAGTTGGAGCACCGCCTTCGCCAGTCGTTGGCAGGCGTTCTTGCAAGGCGCCGTCTACTTTGGAGGCGACGAAGACGCCTATTCCGTGGCATTCACCCTGACCAGGAGTTTCTGATGCAGCACCTTCCTAAGCGAAACCTTCACCGGCGCGCCGTGTGGATTGGCGTGGGCCTCGCCCTTTGGATCGGAGCCTGCGCGACCGGGGTTTGGAATGCCAGCCAACCGGGACCGGCGAACACATGGTGGGAAGGGTACGGGCCGGTCGTACCCCACGAGACCTTCCCTGGGGACTGCACGCTTTGCCATTTGTCGGGCGATTGGCATCACTTGCGGCCCGATTTCACGTTTGATCACGAGGCGCAAACAGGTGTTGCGCTGCACGGCGCCCACCAAGCTGCCCAGTGTTTGCGCTGTCACAACGACCGCGGTCCCGTGCAGGAATTCGCTGCGCGCGGCTGCGCGGGTTGCCACGATGACGTGCACCAGGGCACCCAAGGTGTACGCTGCGAAACGTGCCACGGAGAGTCCCACTGGGGGGTGCACGCCGCCATCGCTGACCACAACCAGACGCGTTTTCCGTTGGTCGGTGCCCATGCGGGTACGGCTTGCCGTCAATGCCATCTGGGCATCGAGCGAGGGCAAATCGAACCGCTTTCGACGGCTTGTGAGTCTTGTCACCTGCCGGAAGCAGAACAGACCACGAGCCCCAATCACGTGAACCTGGGTTGGGTGCAGGGCTGCGACGCCTGTCACCGGCCGACCCAATGGGGCGGAACGGGGTTCACGCATTCCTCCTTTGCGCTCACGGGTGCCCATGCACAGGCCGATTGCACGGATTGTCACGTGGGCGGAGTGTTTGCCGGGACGCCGCGGGATTGCTTTGCGTGCCACCAAACGGACTACCAGGCGGCACTCGATCCCAACCACGTGGCGCTCGGCTTCCCGACCAGTTGCCAGGATTGTCACACGACCGATACCTGGCAGGGGGCCAACTTTCAACACGCCTTCAACATCCAGTCCGGGGATCACAGCGGCCTGGATTGCTCCGAATGCCATACGGTTCCGGGCTCCTCGGCCTTCTCTTGTATCGATTGCCACGAGCACCGGCAGTCCGAGATGGACGACGAGCACGACGAAGTGAATGGCTACGTGTGGGCCACCTCGGCGTGTTACGCGTGCCATCCCGATGGCAGCGATTTCCAAAGCCACATCGACCGCAACTGGCGAGCACGACCCCATGCGCCGCAGAAGGACCTGGATGCTCTGGAGCGTTTCCTAGGCGGGCGTAGGCCCCGCTGACCGAGACCTCGCTGATTCGGGCCCCGAGCGCGTTTCCCGGGCACCTGGCGGCTTGGAATTGACGGACCAGGGGCTAGGCTGTGCCGCGCTCGTCGCATGCACCCCATGGCCCGGATCCTCTTCCTCATCTCCGGTTGGTTTTTTACCTCCCTCGGCGTGATTGGGGCCATTCTACCGCTGATTCCCACCACGCCGTTTCTGATCGTGGCGGTGTTTTGCTTTTCGCGGTCTTCGCCGGGCATGCACGCGCGACTCTTGCGGGTCCCTTTGGTGGGTAAGTACCTGCGTCAATGGGATGCGACCCACACGGTGCCGCGGATGGCCAAGTACAAGGCCTGGTTCGTGCTCGCCTTCATGATCGGCATGTCGATCTATTGGATCGACATCCTGTGGGTGCGGCTTTTGCTGCTCGGGATCGGCGCACTGGTCGCTTGGGTGATCAGTCGGCTGCCGGAGCGGGAGCACTACGATCCAGAGCTTGGATGAGCTCCGCGAGGCTTGCGGCATCGGCTCGTTGGGCGAGCGCGGCGCGCACCTCGCGCCGGACGCGGTCCGGTTGACGCAGCAGGGCCTGGAGCACGAAGTCTCGGGACGCAGCATCCGTGGCATGCGACGCAGTCCACTCCGCTAGTTCCTGGGCAGTCGGCCAGCGCATCGCCTGAATCGCCACTTCGTTGGGCTCGTCAGGATCGGGGTGGTGCAGGGTGATGCGGGTCGTGCCGCGCACACCGGTGAGCACTTCGTTGGAGGCGCTGGTGCTCGTTTCGAATCCGGCGGCTTCGATCGCAGTTCGCAGGGTTTGGAGAGGGTTGGGTCCTGGGGGAGTGGCGGCCACCCACGCGTGCTGCTCTAAGTTGGGCGCGGGCGCTTGCGACGCGATGCGCGTGGGCTGCAGCTCGTTCAGCCAAACCCAGTCCGTAGGCGGCTCGGGAGGCGGGCCGGCCCAATCGAGGGGCAGTTCATGGCCTTGGGGCTCTCGCCCGCGCCAAAGTTGGATCCACTGCAAAGGCTTCAAGTGTTGCAACCATTGTGCGATGCCGCGGTCAAAGCGAACCGCTCGCGTGGTCCAACCGAACTGGGTAACCTCGTAGCGCAATTGCAGCCTCCGAACAGGGTCCGCTTCGGTGCCCAGACCCCCGGGGGTTGGACCGAATGGGCTACGGGCCATTTGCACTTGCACCGTCGCGCCCCAGCGATGCCAGATGGGGCCATGGTTCTCATGGAAGTCCTCGATGGCGTAAGTGATGTAGACGTGGGGCGGACGGCGAACTTTGAGCGGTAAGTCCGACGCTGGGAAGTAGGCGACCTCCCAAAGGCTGGCATCCTGCATGAGCTGCTTTTGGATGGCACGACCCCATTCTCGCGCGAGGTAGCTATCCGAGCGATTGACGATCCAAACTCGGGAGATGTGGAAGTGCTCGTCCTCCCCCTCGCGCCCTGACCCCGCAAACTGGGTGTAAGCCGTTTGTTCCCCCAGAGCCACGGCAAGGCGCAAACCGGCTTTGAGTGGCGTGCCTTCCTTATGAATCCATGCGTCGTCCTCGCCCCGCTGCATGACCGCCGCCGCGTCGGACGGGTTGATGACGGGCACGTAGGTGCTGATCAGAACGAAGAGCAGGAACCACGGCAGGGCTTTTTTGAGCCGGTGCATGGTGCGCATCTTAGCTGGCGGGGGCGCCAGAAACACTTACACAACCCGCCCCACCGGAATCTAGGCCATGGGCTAGGGTGAAAGCATGCGGATCGGGCGAATTGCGCTTTGGACGATCTTGTTGCTCGGGTTGGGGTGGTGGTTCGGGCCGCTTGGTCCTTCCCGAACTCCGGTGGTGGAGTTGGGGCCGAGTCAGGACGATGCACCCTCCGCAACAGAAGCCGGAGAAGCGCCAGTTGCCAAACTGGTCCAGGTGGCGCGCCCGACTCGAACCGTGGGAGACTTAAACCTGGAGTCAGTTTCTCCGCCTTCCATCTTGGTGAACGCTGTCGTGGATGGCTCGGAGCACAAAGAGATTCCTGCGTTGACTCCAGGAACCGCACTTCTGTCCATTCGGGTTACCGGTTGGGTGCAGGAGCACGAAAGTCTCCCGGTGCGAGTGGAAGTGAGCGATGGACGCAGGGCCCTAGCCACTCTGGTTGGTTGGCCCAACCAGACATTCTTGGTTCCAAACCTCCTGCCGGGAAAGTATCAGGTAGAAGCTCGTACTCCGACGGCGCCCCGCCTGATCAGTCCCCTCGAGTCGGTAGAACTTGCTAACGGGCAGCAGGCTCGGCTCGACCTCCGTTTGCAACCATGTTCCACCTTGCGTGGAGTGATCACCTCTCGCGACGGGACGGTATTGAAGGGGTACAACCTCGTTGCGACGCACTCCAGTTTGCCCGATA
>JAUHXY010000186.1 GCA_030426785.1 bacterium | reverse complement strand
CATTCTTGCGCTGGTCGCCCAACGCTTTTTGGATATCCCCCTCACCAACCTTGCCGTTGGCTTTGAGGATCTGACCCAACAAGCGCGCCTTGCTGGTCGGTCCGGGGACGGCCTCGTCGCTCATGGTTTACAGGCGCGCCTCCAGGTCACGCTCGCTTTGAGCGAAGTCGAGGGCCACCTGGCGCTCCACCACCCCGTTCTGCACCAGGTCGTAGAGGTAGTCGTCCAAGGTCACCATGCCCATGCGCCGCGAGGTTTGAATCGATGAAGGGATCTTGTTGGTCTCGTTTTTGCGGATCAGGTTGGCGATGGCCGGAGAATTGATCATGACCTCGAAGGCCGCCACGCGCCCGGGGCCGTCGGCCCGGGGGAGCAACACCTGCGAAAGCACGGCCAACAAAGAGACCGAAAGCTGCGCGCGGATCTGTTCCTGCTGGTTGGCCGGGAACGCATCGATGATGCGGTTGACCGTGCGCGCCGAACCCGTGGTGTGCAGGGTGCCGAACACCAAGTGTCCTGTTTCCGCCGCTGTGATCGCAGCGCTGATCGTTTCCAGGTCGCGCATTTCCCCCAGCAGGATCACGTCGGGGTCTTGCCGCAGCGCGCGCCGCATGGCCTCGGAGAAGTCGGGCACGTCCGCCCCCACTTCCCGCTGGGTGACGAGCCCCCGCTTGTGTTCGTGGTAGTACTCGATCGGATCTTCGATCGTGATGATGTGGCGATCGAGGTGGGTGTTGATCCAATCGACCATGGCCGCCAGGGTGGTGGTCTTGCCGCTGCCGGTAGGCCCGGTCACCAGCACCAAACCGCGCGGCCGGCGCAACAGGTCGCGCACCGCCTCGGGCACTCCGATTTCATCCAGGCTCAAGAGTTGGTTCGGGATCAGGCGCAACACGGCCGAGTAGCGTCCCCGCTGGCGCATGCAACTCACCCGAAAGCGGTTGCCGCTGGAGTGAGCGCGACCCAGGTCGGTCGTGCCCAAGCTTTGCACCTCGGCCCACTGCTCGTCGTTGCAAAGCTCGCGGCACAAGGCTTCGGTCTCGGCCTCGCTGAGCGGAGTTTCGGTGATCGCTTGCAATCCGCCGGTCACCCGTGCCACCGCGGGGCGCCCCGGTTGCAAATGCAGGTCGGAGGCTCCCTTTTCGATCGCAAGGCGCATGTAGTCTTCGATGGTCATCGGCAATTCCGGGCAGGGGTTAGGCGGCGCCCTCGTTGGAGTGGTGGTGGCTAGCGCGCGTCACGCGCAAGACCTCTTGCACGCTGGTGGTACCCGCCAACGCTTTGCGCGCTCCGTCGCGCAACAGCGGGGACAAAGCCCCCGTAGACAGGGCGTGTTCCCGCAGTTCTTCCAGCGGAGCCCCGCGGAAACACAATTCGCGCAAGGGGTTGTCCATCTCGAGCCGCTCGTACAGCGCGACGCGTCCGCGATACCCGCTTCCCTCGCAGGCCCGACAGCCTCGCGGACGATGCAGCCGCAGTCCTTCCTGGGGCTGCAAACCCAGGACGCGCAGCTCTTCCGCCTCGGGTTCGTACGACTGCTTGCACTCGGGGCACAAACGACGCACCAAACGTTGGGCCAGCACAGCCTGCACCGAGGCGCTCACCAAGAACGGTGGAATCCCCAGGTCCGCCAAACGGGTCAGGGCGCTGGCCGCGTCGTTCGTGTGCAGCGTGGTGAACACCAAGTGGCCGGTGAGGGACGCCTGGATGGCGGTCTCGGCCGTCTCCAGGTCGCGGGTCTCGCCGACCAGAATCACATTCGGCGCGCAGCGCAGCATGGCCTTGAGAATGCGCGCGAAGGACAACCCCACCTTGCCGTGCACCTGCACCTGATTGATGCCGGGGATGCGGTATTCGACCGGATCCTCGGCGGTGATGATCTTGACGTCCTGGCGGTTGAGTTCGCGCAACGCGGCGTACAAGGTCGTCGTCTTGCCGCTGCCGGTCGGGCCCGTGACCAACACGATGCCGTTGGGCCGATCGAGGATGCGCCGGAACCACGTCTCGTCGCTCTCGTCAAAACCCAACTCCGACAGGGGGATCAAGTTGGCACTGCGATCCAAGATCCGCATCACCATCGTCTCGCCGTGACCGGTGGGCAGCACCGAAACCCGCACGTCGAGATCGCGACCTTGGATTTGCACACCGATGCGCCCGTCCTGGGGCTTGCGTTTCTCAGCGATGTCCATCTTGGCCATGATCTTCAGGCGACTGAGCAACGACGAGGCAAGGTGTACCGGGTGTTCGGCCACTTCCCGCAACATGCCGTCTACCCGAAAGCGGATGCGCACGCCCGCTTGGCTCGGCTCGATGTGAATGTCGCTGGCTCGGTCTTCGAGCGCGTCCGCGAACATGCGCGACACGAGGCGCACGATCGGCGCATCGTCGCTGGCCTCTGCGTCGCCCCCCATGACTTGGGCCACGGAAGTCCCCCCCGCATCGCCGTAGTACTGGGCGGTGGCTTGGCGCAAGGCCGAAGGGGCCGCCAGGGCACAGACCACCTCGCCCCCCAGCAAGAATTGCAGCTGGTCGGCCACGATGCTCTTGAGGGGATCGTCGACCGCGACGACGAGTTTGCCTTGCTTTTCCATCAAGGGCAGCAAGCCTTGGTCGCGTGCCACGTCGGCGGGCACGCGCTCGAGGATCTCCGCCGCGATGCGCCCCTTCGTCAGGTCGACGAAAGGCATGCCGTGCAGTTTCGCCAGCGCTCGAAAAAGGGTCGCTTCGTCGACCCGGCCCTGCCGCAGCAAAGCTTCCTGGAGGGTCAGCCCGCTGCGCTCCATGCTGCGCGCCTCTCGCAGTTGGGCTTCGCTAAGGGCGCCGGACTGGACGAGGTATTCCCCGAGGTCTTGACTCAATGGAGCTGGGGTTGGGTCTTGCGGGAGGGTTCGGGAAGCACAGGCGAAAGCACCTTGCAGCACACTCTAGAAACTATCGCCAACCGACCACCGGGCGAGACCCCATTTTTTTGGACGCATCTAGCCCGTAGGTGGCCCACTGGCATGCCCAGCAGGGTCCAGAGCTAGGCTGGGTCAGCGACCGAGGTGTACCCCCATCCGGGGCACGGGTTACGCCTCCCTCGTCCAGGGCTTGGCCTTCGCAAGGCACCCGTTCCATGCTGGCCCAAACGCAGCGCGCCCCTTCCCCGGAGGGAAGAGGCGCGCTTTCGCTCACTCGAGCCGCGGGGCTCGAACGGGCGCAGGACTACTTCACGCCGCTGCGGCAGATGCCCGAGAAGATGACGACCTTCTCCGGCGAGGAGGGGTAACCGGTCTCGATGACGAGCTCCCCGTTGAAGGATTGGTCCTTGTTCTCCGGGAAGCCTTTCAAGCGCAGCTCCACGTCCACCGCGTTGACGTTCGGCACGGGCTTGATCGAGGTCTCGAAGAGGTCCTTGATGTCATCGATGTTCTTGCCTTGGCGACCGCGCAGGTAGACCTTGAGGTTGTCCAGGCTGAAGCCTTCTTCGTTGCAGGTCAGGCGCACCGAACGCGGCACGACCTGTCCGGGACCCACCAAGCCGAAGCTGAGGTAGGTGCGGTCCACCGAGAAGGTTCCCAGGATGCGCCCCGAGCCCGAGACGGTCGTGTTGAAGAACTGGGGCACGATGTGCGACCCCTTATCCTTGGCCATCTTTTCCTTCTCGGGATCCACCGGCATCGCGATGTCGGTGTTGAGTCGGAAGGACAGGCTCAGGCGGCCCTCAGCGGCATCCGCCCCCACGTTGACGCGCAGTTGCCAGTGGGAGGACTTGCCTTCGGCGTTCGGGTTGACCGGGGTCAACTCGTGGCTCACTCCGGGCGGCAGGGTCGACAAGCGACGCTCGTCGAGGTTCAGGGCGACCGCTTCGCCGCGGCTCGTGCGGATGTCCACCACCTGAGAGCGCTCCGCACCCATCGGGATGTCACCGAAGTTGATCATCTGCGGCGTGGCCGTCAAGAAGGGCTGCACCTCGGCGGCCAAGGTCAGGGCGTGGGTGCCCACGGGGTCGTTGCTCATCACTTGGATGCGCACTTGGACCTTGTTCTTCTTGTTGGTGGTGTCGACAGCGGCGTTGACCTTGATGTCACGGCCCGGTTCGATCGGGTCACCGAAGGTGTATTCGGAGTAGTTGCCTTCTCCATCGCTCACCGAAACGCTGCCGAGAGTACAGCCACAGCTCGGCTTGATCTGGCGGATCTTCAGGGGATTCGTGCCGGCCGACTGCATCACAAAGGTGTGCTCGACCTTATCCCCTTGACGCAGGCGACCGAAGTCGTGGCGCTCCGTGCCGAATTCGATCTGCAGCTTGGCGCCGGGATCCGCTTGGATGTCCTTGGCCTTAGCCTGCTGCATGCGCTCGTACTTGGCGCGCTCTTCGGCCGTTTGAGGCTTGCTGTTTTGCTTGTCCGTGGGGGTCAAGATGGGTCCGCCGGGCTTGCGCGTCACCGGCTTGGTGACCGGCTTAGCCGGAGGGGTCTTGCCGATGGGCGGGCGACCGGGACCGCTCTGCTCGCGCTTCTTGGCCTCTTCGCGGGCCTTTTCCTGCGCTTTGCGCTCGGCGTCCTTCTTGGCTTGCTCGCGTTGGATGGCCTCCTTCTTCTTTTGGATGGCCTCTTTTTCGAGCTCTTCCTTGGTCTTCTGAACCGGGGGCTTCTGAACCGGCTTTTCTTCGACCACGGGGGTCTCTTTCGGCTCCGGAGTCGGCTCCTGGGTCGGGCCAGAAAGCGCCCAGGCAGGCGTGCTCGCACAGAAGGCCACCAAACAGGCCCGGCCGGCGAGAGAGAGGATGGATTGCGATTGCTTCATAGGGCTGGTTTCGTCTTTGGGGATGGTTTCCCGACCGCGCAGCGTACCCGCTGGCTGAGGGCTTGTCGCCTAGGGAAGGCGCAGGTTCGTGCGGAGGGCGAGTCGGGGTCCCTAGGACCCCTTTCGGCCTCGGTAGGTTTCTGAAAAGAGGGGAATTCGGTCTCGGCGGCCCCCCCAGGCGGGCGCCCCCTCGATCCGCAGGTTCTACGCACCTCCGGGGAGGGCGTTAGTGCGGGTATCAAATTTGTATAGCCAAGCCCCGGGGCGGGATCCGGACCTGGGCCGGCCCGGGGGCGCTTGTGTAGCCCCATGCCAGCCCGCAAGCTAGCCCCATGTCGGCACGTCTCCCCCGCTTGGGCCTTCTCCTAGGCATCCTCTTGGCGGCCCCCTCCTGCGTCTCGAAACCGAGCCTGGAAGAGGTCCGCGATCGAGGGCTGCATACCCCGGTCCAGACCCTGCAATCGTTTTCGGTGGCCCTGAGGGCCAATTGGCCCCAGGAGGAATACACCTGCTTTTCCTCCGACTTTAAGGCCCGGAACGGGCTCTCGCGGCTGGGTTACTTGGAGTTTCGCGACCGACTCATGAAGGAGCAGCCCCTGTTGCGCTACGGCCTGACGAAGGCCACCTGCGACCCTTCCCGCTACGACGTCGAAATCGATGCGACCGGGCGCCGCGCGCGCATTCTCGTGGAGGTCTCCGGCCGTCAACTGGTCGTGCTGCTTCGGAGGGAGTCCTTCTACGAAGTTTTCGGAGCCCCGAGCGATCCCCTCGCCTCCCCCGAGCTGTGGGAAGACGACTTGGTAGAGAACCTGGTCGCTGCGCAGATGCTCTACGAAGACGATGCGCGCGAACAACTGGCGGCGATCATGCCGCACCCCGGGCGGAACCTGCGGGACTTGGCGTACCTGCGCATGGGCCGCGAGTGGAAGATCGACGATCTCTACATCGCCGAGGAGCCCTCCGCAAAGCCCTAGAACCACCCCCTACAACGCGGAACTCGGCAGGCACCCTTGGGGGTACCTGCCGAGTTCCGGGTTATGGCATCGGTTCTAGAAACTCGTGCGCCTATTCACCGTCCTCTTCTTGCTCGGCTTTGGTGGCCTCTTCTCTGGCGTTCACCTCGTGCAGGCTACCGTCCAGAGTGATCGTCACCGGAATGCCGCCAGGCTGCACGTCCATGACGTAGGACGGTTGGAAGCCTCGGCGGCTTGCCACCGCACGCAAGGGACGCCCGTATCCACGCCCGTACAGCCGGAAGGTTCCTTGTGCATCGGTCATCGCGGTCAGCCCCGAGATCGCTTGCCATCCGGATTCCAAACGCCGACCGTCTTCGAACGTTGAGCGGTTGGGGATGCCAGCCTCTTTGCCCGTCGGACGACCGCCATCGCGGTTTACGGAGTCAGGATCGCCGCCACCCGCTTTGCTCGCCTGCTTGTCCCCGTCCTTGGAGCCACCCTTGCCCCCCCCATCACGCCGTTCGTTGTGGTTTTCGATGCGCACATGGGCGCCGGATACCGGAACGCCGTTGCGATCGATCACGCGCCCTTCCAGGAAGAGCGGCAGGCCATCGAAGTAGACGGTCCCGAGGTTGTGTTCACCCCCATTGGGGTTGAGGCTGTAGGTTGGGTTGGCCTCCAGCGGCGGGCCTTCGCGACCTTCGGGGAAGGTCAGCGACAAGGACTTCGGCTCCGGTCCATCCATCACGATGCGGAAGCGGCCTTGTTCGTCGGTACGCACCGGAAGGGATCGTCGATCTTTGCCGTCCGACCAAGTAGCGCGCAGACTGCGCCCCGCCACGGCTCCCGATCCGGAGGTCACGGCTTGCCCCACGAAAATGACGCGCTTTTGGGTCCAGCGTAGGGTCACTTCGGCCGGCTGGCCTGCTTGGGGCGGGCCGGAGATCTCGAACAACTGGTTGTTGAGTTCGGGGATGCCCGAAAGGCGCACCCGCAGCGGGCAACCGACCCCCACGAAGGGGAAGGTCGCCTCCCCCATCGCGGTTCGGCTGCGCAGGATGCTGTAGTACGTGGACTCCTCCCCGACCGCTGCCACCGCCAACTCGATGCTGAGGTTGGTTTGGATCGGAGCCCCCGTAGCGTCGATGACCTTGACCGTCAGCGGGGCGAAGGCCGGCATCGGAAGATCGATCGGCTCGTTGGGCAGATAACTCGGCTCGATCGGCACGCTGACGCGCGGCCAGTGCGGGAATCCGGGGAAGGCGCCCAACGGATTCTCTTTCGCAGCGCGGTTCGCAAAGGCGCTGACCCGGTCGAACTTGGCGAGCCCGTCCTGGCCCGTTGCGCGTTTGATCATGCCCAACCAGCGAGAACCCTCGGTCGGACCGATCCAGACCGGTACGTTGGGAACGGCCTCGTCCTCCTCGTTGACGACGTACACCTCCAGCTCGGTCTGCGGCATCAGGTCGATGCGCAGGGGCGATTCCACCGGCCCGATCCAGTCGACGGTACCGCGGTAGCCTTGGCCTTCGGCCAACACCGCACCGTTGAGGATGCGTTGGAAGTAGGCGATGCCGTCCGCGTCGGTGACCGCCATGCGCCCCGATTCGACCATGAGTTGACGCAAGGAGCGCGGATCGGCTTGCCGGTTTTGCCACTCGGTCAAGAGGCCCTGGGAACGATCCAGCAAGAACACGTTCATGCCCTCGACCGGCCGCTTGGTTCTGGGATCGACGGCGAGGATCTGAAAGTCCCCTCCCGCTTCGGCCATGGTGATGTTGGGGCCTAACTGCTCCCGTTGGCCTTGTCCGGTTCGAATGGGGGTCGAGCTCGTCGCTCCCCCGGTGGGGCGCAGGGTCTCCGGTCCGCGCAGATCGCTGGGATCGGAAGTTTCGGGACCCAGATCGCTCGGTTCGAACGTATCGGGCTCGGTGCTCTCACCGGTGGACTCCGGGGTGCGGGTCAGGAAAAAGCCGCCCAGGACGGCGGCGATGGCCAAAACCATCAAAGGGATCCATTTCGACATATCGCGTTCAGTGTATCCCACTCAGGGGCTCGGCTGGGCGGTTCGCAGGGGCAGGGTGGCGAGCGCCCCCTGCGCCGCTCCAGGGGGAGACGACCGGGAAAAACATTCCTTCCCGGCGGGTGCTGGCTGTCCCAACCTGCGAGGTGCCGGTGGGCTAGCGCTTTTGGCGCAAGTGGATGATCGTCGAGGCCTGGAGGCGGCTGACCAGGGGTTCCAACTCTCCGACCGGCTGATCCACGTCTTCGTAGGTGGCCTGACAGGTGTCACAGCCGATGCGGTCCAAATGAAAGCGCAGGTAGTCGCGCAACCCCTCTCCGACGGGTCCCTGGGCCAAGCGAGCCCACCAATAGCGGTGCGGGCAGGAGGCGGAGACCCGCTTCCAGGTCTGCGCAAGGTCGAGGTCCATGCGGCCTTCGCTCACCGCCTGGCTGATCTCGTCCTTGAGGTGTCCCCCCTGCGCTTGGCCGGCGAGGTGGGCGAGGCGCTTCAAGGCGCGAAACTTGATCCCCGCGACCGCGCTTTCGTCAGCGATCCCCAACTCGCGAGCCACGTGGGAGTTGCGCTCACCCTGGCCCAGGAGAAGCTCGACCACCTGCAAGCGTTGCCACTCGCCGGCGAGAAACGCTTCGTCGAGAAAGGTGATCAACGCCTCGCCCAAAAGGTCTGAACCGCGCTCCCCGAGGTCCCGTAAGCCGAAAACTTGCGAAGGGGTGCCCTCGTCCACCGCAACGCGCTCGAGCATGCCGATGGAGTCTTCCTCCTCTCCACCGACGCCGCGAATGGCGCGCCGACGCAAATGATCGATGGTGC
>JAUHXY010000185.1 GCA_030426785.1 bacterium | reverse complement strand
GCGGCTTGCAAGGTCTCGCGAAACGTCCTCAGGGGATGGCGTAGGCGGGTTCCTCGGCGGCGGGTCGTGTCGATGGGCGCAGACACCGGCACAAGATCGGTCCAGCTAGCTTAGCGCCGACGCGGGAACGGGCGATGGCCTGGCCGGACATTCCCCGCCTTCGAGCGACGGGCCTGCGCCGAAATCGGGCCGAAACAGCAACCGGCGGAAGGGATGACCCCTCCGCCGGTTTGCGATTCAGCGGGCGCAGCAATCCGCGCCCGACGCGCTTGTGTTAGCCGCTGATCTTCTTGGAGTCGCAGCTCGACTTCGTGGCTTTCGTGCCGCAGTCCGACTTCGTAGCGCTGGTGCCGCAATCCGACTTCGTCGCCTTCGTGCCACAACCGGTCTTGGCCGGAGCCGCCTTGGCGGGTTGCGTCTTCGCCGGAGCGATCGCGTTCGCGGCCGGCGCTTGGCCCGGCATCGCCTTGGAATCGACCACTTGGCCGCTCTTCTGGCTCATGCAGCAGCCCTTGGCTTTGGCCTTGACGGGCGCAGTCGGGGTGGCGGCCTTCGCCGGAGCGGCGAAACCGATCACCTTGGCAGCCGGAGCTTCGGGCGCGGCACCGCGCACGACGGTCTTTTTGGCGCTGCTCGAGCAGCAACCGGAAGCCTTGGCCGCGGCCTTGGCGCTACCCGCACAAGCATCCGCTTGGGTGCTGCAAGCGCTCGTCTTCGCCGAGGAGCACGCTCCCTTGGTAGCCGTGGCGGCAGGAGCCGGAGCGGCCATGCCAACGGTCTTGCCCGCTTGGGCTTTGCCCACCACGACCTTGCCGGCTTGGCTCTGGCAGCAGCCGCTGCCAACGGTCACCTTCTGGGCAGCCGCTTGAGCGGCCTTGGGGGCGCAGTCGCCAGCGTTGCAAGCGTCGCCGCCGCAGACCTTGTCGCCGCAGTCAGCGGAGGGAGCGGCCTTGACCGGAACGATCAGCGCGGTCGGGGCAGCGCCCGTTTGAGCGGGAGCAGCTTGCGCCACCGGAGCCGGAGCGGCCTTGCTCTTGACGACTTGGCTGTTGCATCCCATCGCCTGGGAAGCGCAAGCACCGGCTTTGGCCACGGCACCGTCGGCACACGCCGACGCCTTCGAAACCTTGGTGTCACAGGCACCGGCGTCGCACGCAGCGCCACCACATTCGCCACCGGCGCAGTCCGCGCTGGGCTTGGCCTTGACCGGCATCGCCAACACGGCGGTCGAGGAGCCCACGGTCGCGGGCGCTTTGGTCTTAGCGACTTGACCACTCTTCTGGCTCATGCAGCAAGAGGTCTTGGCAACAGGAGCCTGCGAAGCGCAAGCCGTAGCCTTTGAATCGGCGCAGGCCGTGGCCTTGGTGGCATCGGCGCAAGCGCCCGTGTTCATCCGGTTGGCCAGAGCGGGCTCCGCCGGCGAAAGCACGGGCGAAGCGACCACTTGGCCAGCGGGAACCGCCGCGGGCGCCTTGGCCACTTGACCTTGGCTCGAGCAGCAAGAGCTCTTCGCTTTCGCCACGGTGGCGCAATCCCCTTTCGCTTGGCTGTCGCAAGCCGCTTTGGCTTGGCTCGCGCAGGCTCCGTTCACCTTGGCCGCGGGAGCGTTGGCCACCACTTGAGCGGCGGGCATCGCTACCACGCGCTTCGGCGCGGGGACTTGGGCGACTTGACCGCGCAGAGCAACTCCCGACTTGGCCACGCCAGCTTGCGTTCCGCACGCCTTAGCAGCGGTCGAGCAGGACGTTTTCGCGATGGTGTGACAGCTCTGAACCTTTTGGCTCGCGCAGGTCTTAGCTTGCGCAGCGGGTGCGGCTTTCGCATCGACCGATGCAGCCACGGGCGCCTTCGCGGCCGGTGCTTGCTGCACCACCTGGCTCTTGCTCTTGGAAGAACAGCAGGACGATTTCGCAGAGGATTGAGCCACTGCGGGCAGCGCGAGCAGCGCCAGCGCCGCCATGGAGAACAAAGTGGTGCGGATCATGGGTTTCTGGGTTCGGTGTGATGGAGTCGAAACTCCTCGACCTGCCACGTGAGGCCCCCGGGCGGCTGGCGAAGAAGCAGAGCCTCCTCGCCGGGCCCCGATGGAGCGGTCGCAGGCGTAGATAGGATCGTTCTATAGTCTACTGCCTTTCCGGGGTCACCGTGACGGAGAATCCGCCCGGGAGACCCACTAAGGGCGGCTGGAAGGTCCCGGCAGCCCCCACACCCCCCTCTTTCGGCCCCTGGAGGCCATTCCCTGAGCCAGCAGGTCCCCTAGTCCCCTCCTGGGGCGCCGAAGGGCAGCCTCCAGGTCCTCCCGGCCGACCGCCGCAGTTCCAAAATGGGCTCCAGGCCTGGGGGCCCGGGCGTCGGGACCCACAGGCTGCCGTCCCCCTCGGCCCGCCGCATGGTTCCCGAGGGCTGCCCCACCCAGCGCACCTCCACGCGCTCCCGGGCTGCCAAACCCCATGCGCGCAGGACCCCACCGGCCGTAGCATCTCCGACCCAGCGCAACCCTTGGCCCCTTCCCTGCGATGCGTAGGCGTGGCGACCGCGTGGCAACTCCCAGAGAGTCCCGCGGGGCGGCTTGTGTTCCGATGCGATGCCTTCCCCCGGTGCGCTGACGAACACCCGGTCTTCCCGCGCTTCGATCGCTCGGCCCAACGCCGCTCGGGCAGTGCGACCCAACCAAGCCTGCGACACCGAGGGCCCATCGAACGGAGCAGGAAAACGCCACACGGCTCCTGCTCCGCGCGGGGCTCCCACCCACAGTTCGCCCAGGTGGAACGCAAGACTCGATCCAAAGCCGCGCGCTCCTAGACCGTGCTCATCCCGCCACACCGCGTTTGGAACAAAGTCACCGCGCGCGTTGCGACGGTACACCTGGACCGCTCCCCCGTGGGGCGCCTCCGGGGCTCCGACGAACAGCCACTGGCCGTCCGCGCTCAACGCGAGGTCCGCACCAAAGTGCGAATCTAGCCATGCCAACCCCTCCGGTCGCAAAACTTGCATCACCGAGAGCCCGCTGCCTTGGTCGTCGAAAACGAACACGGCCCCCCGGCCGCGATCGCCGGGCGCCCCGACGAACAAGTGATCCGCATGCTGCGCAAGAGCCTCACCGAAGCGTTGGCCAGCACTGGACGCGGGCCCCAAGTGCTGCTCTGCCATTCTCCAGCCCGCCGATCCGCGTTCCCAAACGGTCAAACGCCCCGCTTGCAACGCCCCTCCCGGACCGGACGCGAAGGGCGCCGCGATCCACAAGCGTTCGCCTTGCCACAAGAGCTCGCTACCGAAGCCACCCGCAGCAGACGGCGCCGGCGGAACCAGGGTTTGCATCCAGCGCAAGGAAGACCCGCGCACCCGAAACAGTTCGACCATTCCCGGATCCCAACCATCCCCTGGGGCGAGCGGCGCCCCCACCGCCACCCGCTGCCGACCGTCCGCAAACCTTGCACTGATCCCCAAAGCCATCCCCAGCGCCTGCCACGCACGCGCAGGCGAATCGTGCACCAGCCGCCAGCGTTGCCCGTCCCCATCGAGGCCGAACCACAGGGCACCGGCACGATCGGCGAGCTCGAAGGAGCGTGGACTCGTCACCAACCAGTGCTCACCCAACCAACCGAACGCGTGGCCAAAACCATTGGATTCGCCCCATCCGCCTACACCAGGAGCAGCCTGTTCGGGTTCTACCCCGACCAAAAGGCGCTCGCGAGTCAAGGCCTGTTCTCGCAAGGCAGCCAGCTCCTCCTCTTGCGCAACGTTGGCTACGGAGCGCGCAACGGGTTCCGCAGCGAGAGCCCAGGTGGGCCAAAACCACAGACCGAAGGTGAGCGCTATCCAACCCCAGGGAGCCGCGCTCAGCGCGCCTCCCACGCCACTGATCGACATCCAAATCCAAGTCCAAGCCCAGCTCATGCATTCCTCCCCGGTGTCCCGTTCCGCTCGCGCGGGACACACCGTGGTGCCCATCGCGCCGCGCGGGCCGATCGGGCTCGCGCAACGCAAAGACCGGGAGGAGAGCCGCCGGTTGCCTACGACTTCAAAAAAATCTTAGGACCGGCACGCCGAGCATCAGAACCTATGCCCAGAAACGTCCGGAAGCTCCGATCGCCATTTCGATGATCCCGAGCACCATGTTGATCGTCACCCATAAGCGGATCTGCGCCATTTGCGCGCCCCCCGCGGGCCAATCCTGGGCCGCCACCGCTTTCTTCAGGCGAGCGAACGGGCCGAAGGTAATGTGCGCGAAGATCGCGGTCATGACCCAACCGATCCCCAACATCACGTGCACGTGCACCGGCGACTCCGCCATGCCCCCCATTTCGCCGAACATCATGGCGTACCCGCTCGCGTGCAGCACTAGCACGCTGGCCCAAACGCGCCAAAAGAAACGGCACAACACGGCATGCCAGACCCGCAGGCGTTGGGGTGGTTCCAGTTGTTCGGCCAAGCTGGGGCGCAGGGCGAAATGGGCGAACAACATGCCACCGACCCAGAGGGTGGCGGCGAGGATGTGGAGGATGATCCAAAGCGACATGCCAGCAGCATAGGGTTTCCCTGGATCCTTGAGGCTCGGGAAGCCGCCGGCTGGTCCTGGTTCGCGCAGGATTCCCAAGCGTTGGGCCAAGGCTGTCTGCATCCTGAGGATGGACGCCATCCGCCCGCCGGTCGATACGCCTAGCGTGCATCCGGATGCAACCACCGGGGTCCGTCGGCTGGGCAAGCCGATTGGTCCCACGACGACTTTCGGGGCCATCGGTGCTTGGATGCAGCGCGCTTGCGAGCCTACACTGCCGCCCATGACGACCCTGCGCGTTGGATCGGTCCCCTACTTGGTCGGACGTCCTCTGGACGAAGGACTGCGGCAAGAATCCGGCATCGAGCTCGTTCACGAGGTACCGGCGCGGTTGGTGGAAGGCTTGCGATCCGGACGCTTGGACGTGGCTTTGGTCAGTTCGATCGAGCTGTTCCGCGCACCCGGTTATTCCTACGTGCCCGACCTGTGTGTGGGCACCCGCGGTCACGTGGCGAGCGTGCAAGTGTTTCTGCACCGCCCGCTCGCTGAGGTTCGCAGCGTGGCCATGGACCCCGCCAGCCGCACTTCGCAAGCACTGGTCCAAATCCTGCTGCAAGATCGAGCCGGCGGCCCCCCCGACTATCGCTTTCCAGAACTCGGACAAGACCCGGCCAGCGTGGAAGCTGACGCTTGGCTCGCCATCGGCGATCGTGCGTTGCGCGAGTTCCACGCGAGCGACGCCCCCACCTTCAACCCATCGCAGGCATGGGTGGAGCGCACCGGAAGGCCTTTCGTGTTCGCGGCTTGGATCGTCCGTCCGGGCCTGGCGATCGAGCCGTACGCGGATGCGTTCCAACGCTCCGCCCGAGTGGGCCAGCAACGCATTCCCGACCTGGCGCGCGAAGCGGCGCGCACCTGGGGCATGCCGTTCGAGTTTTGTGAACAGTATCTAGCCCAAGAGTGCGCGTACGATCTGCAAGGGGACATGAGCGCCGCGCTGCAAGCGTTTGGTGAAGCCGCGCGCGGCTTGGGGCTGACCGATCCCCGCGCGGAGCCGGTGGTCGCCTGGAGTTAGGCCTGCGCGATTCGAACGGTCGGTGATTCGTCGCAGGGCCCGCAGAGTCACCCGATCCCCCGTGCCAATTGGCGCACGTTGTGCTACTGATGGGATATGCAAGGCCAAGAGTCCGCTCCCGCAACGCCCCCCTCCCCGCCTCGCCAAGGCAAACGACGCTTAGGATGCGGGCTGATCGCGATCGCTGGGATCGCGGCCGTCGCCAGCGCCCCCACCTGGGGCGCGCCTTGGCTGCGCGGAAAAGTCGCGCAGGAATTGGCGCAACCGTTTGGGGGCACCGCCGCCGTGGAAGGACTCCAGATCGGTTGGACCGGAGCGCTCTCCGCCGACGGCATTCGCCTAGCGGGAGCCCAGGGCCGGCCGATGCTCGCCATCGACCAATTCCAAGCCAAGGTGCAACCTTGGTCCGCGCTGCGCGGTTCCTATCGTGCGACCGCGAAGCTGGAAGGGTTCACCGTGTACCTGGAGCAAGATGCAGCGGGTCGCTGGAACTGGCAGCCCTTGGAAACCACTTCGGACCAGCGAGAAGGCTCGTCGAGCCCTCCCGAACTCAATCCCCGCACAGACCTGCGCCTAGACTTCCAATGGAGCGACGGCGAGGTGGTCGTGCGCGGGCCGGGCGGAGAGGACCGTTTTGTGCGCTTTGAAGGGCACGTCAGCTGGCCCGGCGGGGAGCAACCGGGCACTCTCTCCGCGCGCTTCTCGACACCGGATCAGGATCGACCCGTGGTGCAGTGGAGCGCCACGTTGGAACCCGTGCAGCAGTTTTCCTTGGAGCAAATGGTCGGTGAGTGGGCGGCTCAAATCGATGGGCTTTCCACCGCTTCCCTCCAGGCCTGGACCGATCCCAAAGGGCCGGCGCAGCCTTCAGGAACCTTGCGCGGGCAGTTGACTGGAAAAGCCCGTGCGGTTTCTCCCAACCCACCGCCAACGTCCGCACCAACCAGCCCCGAATTGGAGTGGACGCTGCAGGGGCAGTTGGACTTTGACGGCCGTTGGCCCGTGGTCGAACAAACTCCGAGCGAAACGCCCGACCCCCAAGCCGTTCGCTGGATCGAACAGAACGCGAACCTCGAGTTGGACTTGACCGCCTGGCTGCAAGCGCCGTTCCAACGCGCGCGTCTCGAGGTCCGGCGCATGCAATACCGCTCGCCGACCGCGAACTGGGAGGTGCACGGGGAAATGGGCGTCGCCGACCAACTCGAGGAAATTTCCGCGCAGCTGTCGGGATCCTTGGAGACTCCCCTCGAGCGCTTGGTCGTGGATCTCGCACCTTTGGTTGGCTGGCAAGAGGGTCAGATCGAAGGACGCATGCGGTCGGAGTTTCAAGTGCAAGGAGAGGGCGGTCGTCTGCGCACCGAAGGGCTGATCGAGGTCGAAGACCTACGCGTCGATGCCCGGGTGGATGAGCAGCGGGCGCTGCACTTCTCGGACCCTGCCGCTTCTTTGACGTGGAAACTGGGGCTCGACCCCAAGGCGCGTGCTGCCAACGTGGAGCGCGTTGGGCTGCAGAGCGAAACCTTATGGGGCTCCGTCAGCGGGCGCGTCATCGCCCCCCGACCGGGGGCTGCTGGGACCGCAGAAGAAGAGGATCTCACCCAGGTGGAGCGTCTGGTATTGAGCGGGGTGCGCGGCGAGTGGAGCTATCATCCCGACCGCCTCGGAGCGCTGTTGGGCCCTTGGCTTCCGGGCACCTTGAGCGGGAGCGAGCCACGGCCGGTCCAGGTGGAGCTGGAAGGACGCGTGGCGGATCTCGATTGGCAAGGCCTCTTGCGCGGCGTGCAGGGCAAAGCCACGGTGGAGCTCGGTCAATACGCGGACTTCGGGTTAGCGACCAGCGGACAGTTGGTGGTGGAAAATCGCGGCTCGCAAGTGCACGCCACCGGAGCGCTCCAAGCCAACGGAGGGCGCGCAACCCTCGATTCCGTCATTCCGTTGGAGGGCTCGCGCGAAGCGCCGAGCACGATCAAGATCGCCGTGGAAGGCATCCGCACCAGTCCCGAGCTGAGCACGCTGCTCGGGTGGGTCCATCCGGCGCTCGGCGCGTTGGATGCGCAGCGCACGGGAGATTTGACGGGGCTACTGACGGCTCGCTTGGACCTGCGCTACGACGGCCCTTTGCACGAAACGTGGCTACAGGGTGACTTCCAAGGGCTGGACTGGAGTTTGGTTTCGGGCAGCGGGCAACTGCAAATCGATCAGGCCTCCCTAGCCGGGTCTCCTCTTCTGGTGGAACTGCTGGGCTGGTTGGGGCGGCCCGCCAACACCCCGATCCGCATGCAGCCCCTCGGTTTTGCGATCCAAGCGGGACGCATCCATTACGACCATCCCTGGAAATGGACGGTCGAAGGGGAAGAAACGCAATTCCAGGGGTCGGTGGGACTGGACCGCACCCTCGACTTGCGCTGGAGCGTGCCGATTAGCGACGCCTTAGTGCGCAAGCACAAGTTGTTGCAGCCCTTGGTCGGTCAAAGCATCGTTTTCCCGATCACGGGGACGGTGACTCGACCGCGCATCGACATCGCAGGGGTAGTGCAGGACTTGGCGCAGCGGAGCCTGCAGGAGGAACTGAAGGACCAGCTTGAGAAGGAGGTGGGCAAGATTCTCCAGCCACCCTCCGCCGGGGGCGAAGATCCCCAAGCGTTGTTGGACGAAGCGGATCGCCTGTACGCCGCAGGAGACAAAACACGGGCCAAGGAGCTCTACGCGAAGATCCGCCAAGATCACAAGACATCCTTGGTGTACTTGCTCCACCGCTCGCGCATCAAGAGCCGCGCGCAAGAGTGACCCACCGCTATCCCAAACGCCTTGCGAGGGATCCAAGGGGCGAGGCGTCCCCGGCACGCGAACCTACCGAATGGGGCTAGGCTTTCGACGGCAAGCATTCCATTGGGCGGCTCGACCGAAGGATCTCGTTTCGCCGGTGCCGTTCGTACGCGGTCCTGAGACCGAGAATTGGAATTCAAGAACGGACCGTTTTGGGATTCAAGATCGGTGCAAGCCGGCTTTCTA
>JAUHXY010000184.1 GCA_030426785.1 bacterium | reverse complement strand
GGCGAAGAAGATCATGGCCATGAAGGACAGCACCACCATGTGCCCGCCGGTCATGTTCGCGAACAAACGAATCATGAGGGCGAAGGGCTTGATGATCAGTCCGAAGAACTCCATGACGAACATCAAGGGCCACAGCCAGCCGGGCACGTCTGGCACCAGGTTCTTCCAGAAGGCCAGGGGGCCTTGGCCCGCCATGCCCAGCGCGATCATGGAGAACCCGGTGACCAGGGCCAACGCCATCGTCACGACGAAGTTGGCGGTCGGCGTCGCCGATCCGGGCACCAGGCCCATCAGGTTCATGAAAACGATGAAGAAGAACAGCGCGCAGAAGAACGGCAGGAAGCGGCGACCGTCCTCTTTGCCCAGGTTCGGGTAGACCATCTCATCGCGGATGAAGAGGATCCAGCCGGTCAACACCCGGGTGACGGCGTCGCCCTTGCCGGTGCGCACGTAGCTCGGCACACCGCTGAAGGCGATGAAGATCAGCAGCAGGGCTGCCAATTGGAACAATTGCAGGTTCGTGAAGACGAGCTGGGTGCCCTCGAGGTCCGGAGCGCCATCGAAGGCGGCCGGCATGATCGGCAGGTTTAGGGCCAGCATGTAGTCCTTGGCATGCCCACCGGTTCCAGCCTCTTCGATGGAGCCGGACCCTTGGCGATCTTCGCCAGGAACGGTTGCCTGCGCGTGGTCGGCGGCCCCGTGATCCGGTTGCTCCCAAAGCAGCGGGGCCGGCATCAAGTGCATGTACAAGCCCTGGAAGGCGTCGTCGTTTTGCGTCGGATGGTGTTCGGAGTAGTTGTAACTCACGAAGCAAGCTCCGAGGACCACCGCCAACATCAAGAGGGTGCGCATGAAATTCACAGGCTGGTCGTTCCTTCCGTAAGGGCTTCGGACGGCTTCGCGCCATCCGCGTTGTTTTTGGATTGGGCGCGCAGGTAGGCCTCGCGGCTCGCTTGTTCCAAGACCTTGGCGTTCTCGACCGTACCCAACAGCAGCAGCACGAACATGCCGGCCGCAGCGGCGATCAAGAAAGTCATCGCGTCCAAGCGCTCGTGGATGGCGGGGACGGAGTAGATCAGGATCCCCATGAGCCCGACGGCGGTGATCTTCAGCAAGAAACCCAGGCCGAGCACCTGCATGGCCTTGTGCGGCGTCTGCCGAAAGGCCTTGGCCTGCCACCCCACGATCGCGCAGCCCACGCCGGCTCCCAGCAGGTATCCCGACCAAACTCCGAAACGCTGCGCCCCTTCCCAGCGGAAGGAGACCAGCACGGCGATCGCTAACCCGAGAAGGGTGCCCAGGAGGCTTTTCGACATCGCTCGGGGGGAGGAGAGGGGGAAGCGGACGTTCGCGACCGATCAGGGCGCGGGAGGGGGATCGTCCGGGTTGGAGTGAGAGCTGGCCTTGCGGCGCGTGGAGACGGGAAATTTGCGCATCAACGAATACAGGCCGGAACCAAACCCGACCAGGACGCCTGCGATGAGCAGCACCGGACTCGTTCCGACCTTGCGGTCGAGCCAATAGCCACCCAGGATGCAAAAGGTCAAATAGAGGCCAAACTGGAGGCCCACCGTGGCGTAGCGACTGTAGTCGCGCATCAACGTTTGGCGCCGCTGGAAGCGGCCGCTTGCGTCGTCCCGAGGGTTTCCGAACCGGTAAGAGTTCGCCTCCCGGTCGGCGCGTTCCGGATCGGTGTTGGCCGGTTCGGAAGGCGGTTGGGAGGGGTCCGTCGACATCGCAAGGCCGCGCGCTAGCGCGTCCAAAAGTGACTCACCACAGGGGATCCATCGGGGCTCCGAGGGTCCTGGAGAGATTCGGTTTTCAGCCCCGGAGCGGCCCTTCTCGGGGGTCTCCCCCACGAGCGTTCTGCCCCGGTTCGTTCAACGGGCGAAGAATGTAGTCATGGGCCCTCGGGAGTCAAGCCGAGGTGGGCTTTTTCCCCCTCTTTTCGGCCGAATCCCAAATCGGAAGGACCTCGCCCGGCGCGTCCGCGTCCGCCGAGGCCCCGCCCCCACCGAAGCCCGCTCCTAGGGTCTGGTTCTGCCTCGCTCGGGAGCTAGAATCTTCGCCCCTTATCCCCGCAATCCCCAACCCCACTGCAACCGCCATGGAACGCTCCCTGGTTCTCTTTAAGCCCGACGCCGTGCAACGCGGCCTGGTCGGTACCCTGCTCGCGCGCTTCGAAGCCAAGGGCCTCAAGCTGATCGGCATGAAGATGCGCACCTTCCCCGCCAGCCTCTTGGAAAAGCACTACGACGTGCACAAGGAGCGTCCCTTCTTCCGCGGACTGGTCGAGTTCATGTCCTCGGGGCCGGTGGTCGCCCTGGCCTTCGAGGGTATCGACGCCATCAGCGTGATCCGCACGATGGTCGGCAAGACCAACAGTCGCGAGGCTGCGCCCGGCACCATCCGCGGCGACTTCGGTATGAGCTTCTCGAACAACCTCGTGCACGCCTCCGACGGCGCGGACACCGCCCAGTTCGAATTGGGCTTGTGGTTCGCGGATGCCGACGAACTGAGCGACTGGAGCCCGGTCAGCGAGCCGTGGGTCTACAACGTCGCCGAAGAACTGGGCGGCTGATCCCCCGCTGGTTCTCCACCTCCGATCGACGGCGCGTGCACTCTCCGGCGCGCGCCGTCGGTCGTTGCGAGCCCACCCGGCTCCCTACCCCCATGAAACTGCTCGCCAGCTACGTGCCGATCCTCGCGGAGGAGCTCAGTGCTTTGTGCGCTGGGCTCACGGTCAAAGACGTGGCCGGCTTGCCCCCGCGAGATCTGCTGCTGGTCCTGGATGCGAGCGATCGAGAGGGTCCAGCCGTACGCCGCATCCGTTTGTCGGCTAGCCGACAAACGCCGCGTTTCCACCTGCAACACGGGCGCACCTATCGGCACACCGGTCCGCCGGGGCCCTTCGCTCAGCAGGTCCAAGAAGAGTTGCAAGGCGCCCGCCTCCAACGGGTGGCGGCCGTGCGAGGCGATCGCATCGCGATCTTGGAATTCCGCGATACGCCCAGCGGGGAGCCCCGTGCGTTGCTGCTCGAGCTGTTCGGGCCCCACAGCAACCTGTACCTACTCGGCCGCGAGGACCGCGTGCTCGCGAGCCTGGTGGCGCCCCACCAGCCCAAGGGCGACGCCGCACCCCGCATCGTCCTGGGAACGCCCTGGCAAGCGCCGGATGGACAAGCCCCCGGCGGCCCCGTACCGCCCTTCGAGAAGGCCTTCCCCGAGCCCGAGCGCGCCGCCCCCCAAGAAGGCGCCCCAGCTTCTTGGCGCGTCGAGGCTTTGCTCGAACCCATCGCCGAAGCTCGCCGCATCGAAGACGAGCGCAAGACCGTAAGCTCGCGCCTGCAACGCAAGTTGGCCAGCGCGCAAACCCGCTTGCGCGGTTTGTTCCAACGGCGCGACGCCGCCGAAACGATGGAGCGCGTTCGCCAGGATGGAGAGCTGCTCAAGGGCGCTCTCGGCCAGTGGAAACGCGGCGATCGTTCGATCGAGATCCCCGATTGGTTCGCGCCCGATGCGCCCCCGCGCAAGCTCGCCTTGGATCCCAAACTCGATCCCCAAGGCAACGTGAAAAAGTACTTCGCGCGCTACAAAAAGCTGCAGCGCAGCGCGCAACACGTGGAAGCTGAAATCGAAGCCCAAGAACAGCGCATCGGCGAGCTCGAAACCTGGTGCGCTCGGGCCGAAATCACCGAGGACCCGTGGACTTTGGAAGCCGAAGCGGTGGCGGCTCGCCTCCTGGACCCGCGCCAAGTCGCCGACGAACGCAAAAAGAAGGCTCCAGCGCAACGCCTGCCCTACCGCACATTCCGCGCCGCGGACGGCTCCGAGATCCGTGTGGGGCGCAGCGCTCGCGATAACGACGAACTGACCCTGCGCCACGCCCGCGGTTCGGACCTGTGGCTGCACACCGCGGACGCTCCGGGCAGCCACGTCATCCTCAAGGTCGAACGACATCGCGAAGCTAGCGACGAGGCGGTCCTCGACGCCGCAACCTTGGCGGTCCACTTCTCGCCCCTCAAGAATGCCGGCAAAGCCAACGTGCATGTGGTCCACCAAAAGCGCGTGCAAAAGCCCAAGGGCGCCAAGCCGGGCTTGGTGACCTTGTCGGGCGGCAAAGTCCTCCTCGTACGCATGGAGGCCACCCGCTTGGAGCGTTTGCTCCGCACCCAGGGCTCCTGATCGCCCTGCGCCGACCTTCTCCCCACCTCTAGACCAAAAAAGCACCCCGGATCGGGTAGCACGCCCCCGCGGCGCCACTACCTTGGGGGATCCACCCTGGGGCCCAGCGCCCCCTACCTCGATCAACGCTCCTATGCTGCTTCGCACTCTCGCGTCCTCCCGTCCGTGGAAATCCGCACGCCCCCTGGCCTGGGCCTGCTGCGCCCTGCTGGCCGCCGGCATGCTCTTGCCCGCTTGCCGCTCCAACGACCAAGAGGGCGAGCTGTCGGACGAGGAAAACCTGTCCCTGTACTACGAGCGAGCCCTGCGCTACTACGAGATGCGCGAGCTGGACCGCTGCCAGGACCAGGTGCAGAAGGGACTTCAGATCGATCCCAAAAACGAGCGCTTGCTGCTGATGTTGGGGCGCTGCCACCAAACCCGCGGCACCCTACAAGACGTCTTGGCCGCGGAGCAGATCTTTCGCAAGCACCCCGCCAAGAAGGATTTCCGCGTGCGGGTCTGCCTCGGCGGTACCCTGGAGCGCAAAGGCACCTACTACTACCGAGCGGCCGACGGTGTGGAGTCGGGCGAGAAGCTGACCGAAGCCCCCGATCCCGTCGCGCGCGCCGCCGAGCTGCGCGAGGAAGCCCGCAAGGCCTGGGAAGAGTCCTACGGAGAATACGAGGTGGCCCTGCAACTGTTCCCGGGTGGATTCGAAGCTCTCAACGGGCTGATGCGCACCAGCGTCTTGCTCGAGCGGTACGACCAAAGCTTTGAATGGTCGACCCATTTCCTGCAGGCCATTTCCGAGTCCAATCAAGTGTTCCGCAAGCGCCTGCGCGAACAGCAAATCACCGGCGACGCCACCGTGGACACCGAGTTGACCCTGCTCAACAACGCAGACCTCGAAGTGCAGGTACGCTTGCACCGCGCCGAACTCCTGCACCAAAAGGACGAGGACCGTGCGTCGTTGAGCGAACTCGATACCGCCCTCGCCATCGACGATGAGCTTCCGGAAATCTTCGCCCTGCGCGGACAACTGTTGCGCGAACTGGGCGAGTACCAACGCTCCAACGATTCGCTCGAGCGTTATCTAAGCTTGTCGAACGAACCCTTCGATCATCCCAACATCCGCAAAGCGTTCGACTGGATCGAAAAGAACAAAGCGGCGCTCGCTCGAGAGCGAGCCAGCGCCACGCCGCGCTAAAACACACAAGCGGCGCCGGGATGCAGCCGGAAACGGCCCTATTGCGCGCCCGCCAAACGAAGACGAGCTGGGAGGACCCAGCTCGTCTTCGTTTTTTGGGGCGACGCCTTCGTCACCGCGCAAGTCCATGCCCTGCGAACCAGGCTGGCGGACGCCCGCAGCGCGATCGGCTCATTCGTCGCTCGCTTCCGGCTCCGTCACCCGCTCCAGGGGGCGTGCACCTGCCGAAAGCCCATCGGGATCCCAGGTAAGGATCTGGCCCTCCCCGTCCCGGCGGACACCAAGACGGATCGGGTCTTCGTCCGCGCGCTCCATCAGCTTGCGCGCGATGTCGTCGCGGCTGTGGATTTCACCGCCGTCCAAGTGCAACAACACGTCGCCTGCCTGCACGCCCAAGCGCTCGGCGAGCGAGCCGGGTTGCACCCGCTGCACCACCAATTCACCGCCCGCTTGCAGATCAGCTCGCAAGTAGACGCCCAGCACGCGCCGGTCGCTCGGGATCGGATCCGCCGGACGGAAGGGCGAACGCAAGGAAAAGGAACGGCCAGAGTTGCCCACGGTATCCTGCAATTCGGGATGAGCATCGAGCAAGGCTTCGAGGCTGTCGGCTTCGTAGACTTTCACGTCTTCCCCATCCGCGTCTTGGGTGTGAACCTCGACCCGCACTCCGTCCGGGCCTGCCTTCACGGAAAAGGACTGGCTTTGGCCCTGCACGTCTTGAAGGTCCTGAAGATTCAAGTCCAGCTTTCCGAAAGGGCCGTTCCCGAACGGACCCTTGCCAGCATGCAGCCACTCGAAGGGATCTTCCCCAAACGGGTCACCCCAAGGGCCCCAATCCATGGGCGGCATCGAGCGCAAAGCCTCGAACGGATCCCCCGGGCGCAAGCCCCAGCCGCGCGAACCGACGCGCTCCTGGGGCAGCAACCGCAAACCAAGGCGCGCGGTCCAGGCCAGATCGTCTTGCCCTTGGCTCCAGCCTTCCAACAGGTTTCGCAGCCCAGCGTCCTGGCGAGCTTGTTGCAACAGGTCGTCGAGGGCCTTCTCCCGCGCGTCCAGATCCGGATCGCGCAGGCGCGCCTCCCAGTCGATGGATGGGCTTACGGCTTGCGTGGCACCGCCGTCCACCGACCCCACGACCTGGCTAGGCTCGCCGGGACCATTTCCGACGCGCATGAGCCCTTGGTTTCCATCCTGCGCGCCAAACGGCGCAGCGTTCCAAGCCCAAGAGACACCGGCCAACGTCACGGCCGACACCAGAAGAAGTGATTTCATCGAAAGACCTCCTTGGAATGGCTCCGCGCCAGACGAGGTGGAAGGCGCGGGAGTTCGGATTGCAGGGCCCCTCCCCGGGGCCGCCTGCCTGTACGCAACGAGGGGCGCAGCGTTAGCGACGGAATCGCTACTGGCCACGCGCCATCTTCATGGCGCCCTGGCGGAACTCCAGGTTGACCGCGGGCGTCTCCTCGAGACCCCAGGGTCGGGCTTCTTCCAAGACCGACTTGTCGTTGGGCTGCAAACGGCGCAGCCCCGACTCGCTTTCCGCCACGAAGACCGGAGCTCCCTGGGAAGGGTCACTCGGGTTGGCGCTCTCCACCAAGAAGGGCACGCTACCGGGAGTTCCCGCGGGCACGGTCGCTCCGCCGCCCGTCCAGTACTGGGTACCGAGACCCACCGCTGCCAAAACCAAGGCCGCAGCGGCCGCCAAAGGCGCCCAACGGCGCGGTTCAGCGATGCCCCCCGCGCGCTTGGCACGGGCCGCGGCGAGGGACGGGATGGGCGCTTCTTGTTCGGCCGCGATGCGCGCCATCACGCGCGCACGCAGGTCGGAGACCTCGGGAGCTTGCGCTGCTTCGAACTTCCAAGCCGCTTGCCGCAAGCGCACCATGGCCACTCCCTGCTGCCACTCATCGGCGCAGGCCGCGCAGGCTTGCACGTGAGCACGGACTTGGGTGTGCGAGGCTCCCGAGGAGTCCGCATCCCATTCGCCGCCCACGTACAGGGGCAACACGGCGCGTACCGCTTCGCAGTCCATTTGGCTGTGGTTCTTCATGATCGTGTTTGGCGCTGAACGCTGGGCGAGCCGAACTCGCGCATTCAGCGTGATTCGATGGAGGCCTCCCCTCCCGACGTTTGGTTCGGATCGGAATCCGCCCCGGCGGAGTCTTCCCAATCCCCTGAATCCTCGACTGCCGGGTGCAGTCCCCCTTCTTGACGACGCTTCCAAGCGTCCATGAACAGTTTGCGGCCGCGGTGCAATCGCCAGCGCACGGTCACGTGGGTGGCGCCCACGATGTCGGCGATCTCTTTGCACGAAAGGCCTTCCAGTTCGCGCAGCACGAGGGCGGTGCGAAAGTGGGGCGCCAAGCCGTCGAGCACCGCCCGGACCTCACCCGCGGTTTCGAGGGCGATCAGCCCGTCCGAGGGCAAAGCCTCGCTGGGATCGGGCAGGTCCACGTCGAACGACTCCGCTTCCCCGTCGGTCCCCACCGAGAGGCTTTGGTGCCGGCGACGCTTGCGCAACAGATCGATGCACAGGTTCGTGACGATGCGGTAGAGCCAGGTCGAGAAGGCGTATTGGTAATCGAAGCGCTCCATGCCTCGATACACCCGCAAGAAGGCCTCTTGGGCCACATCTTGGGCGTCCTCTTCGGATCCCACCATGCTGCGTGCGACCCGCACGGCGCGTGCCTGGTGACGCTGCACCAACTGGCCGAACGCGTCCTCGTCCCCACCCTGGGCCAAACGCAACAAGCGTTCGTCCTCCTCCCGCGAGCTGGGCTCGGAGGAGAATTGCAGGGGGTGGAGCGGATTCATGGGTACCTGGGGCCCCCCTTCCGGGTGCATCGCAGCGGAGCGGGTCGGCCGAAGGCTTCGCATGGGCGTTCGGGTCGGCATAAGCGCCCGTAGGTACGCCCCGGCCCGCCCAGCGTTGGTGCGTGGGCAGCGGAAATCGGGTTTCTCGAGGGTTGGACTCGCCCGGAGTGCCTCGGAGCGAGGCACCAACCGGGGCGGAACTAGGCGATGACCGGGAAACGGCCCTCGATCGCGGCGATGCGCCGGAACTTCTCGCGGCGCCGCTCGATGAGCTGATCCTTCGGTACGGCGGCGAGATCGTCCAGGGCGTCCACCAGGGCGCGGCCCAGGTTGCGCATGGAGGCCTCGCGGTTGCGGTGACCGCCCCCGGGGGGCTCTTCAACGACCTGATCGACGATCTTGAGATCGGTCAGGGTCGCAGCGGTCAGGCCCAAGGCCTCGGCAGCGTCGGGGGTGCGCTCCGCGTCCTTCCACAGGATCGCCGCGCAGCCCTCGGGGCTGATCACC
>JAUHXY010000183.1 GCA_030426785.1 bacterium | reverse complement strand
ACGCTTCCGCCCGCGCTTCTGCTCCCGCGGGCATCGCGAGCTGTACGTGATCGATCGCGTAGATCGCGAAGTCCTCGGCAGCGTTGGGGCCCATGGACCGAGTGTAGCCGGCGGGATTGCGCCCAGCTAGGAGCCTGCGGTTTCAGCCCGACCTTCCTCAGCCAAGCGGAGACCCCACCGAGTCGGCGCCTTTCGAGCGTTTGGGTTTCGAAGACCGCCTCCAGGCAGCTAGAGCCTCGCCGGCCGCCGCAGCGCGCTGGTGGTGCGATCACGCCGCATCCCGAGCGCGCGCCTCCAGGGCGCTTTGCAACAGCTCGTCGGCCGCCTTGCGGCTCAGTTCTTCTTCGCGCTCCAGCACTTTGCGTGCCGCGAACTCATGGCCGCGCCGATGCAGTTCGAGAGCCCTCTCCAGAGGCTTGAGGTCCTTCCACTCGTCGTCCAGATCGATGCGCACCACTTCGGATTCGAAGGCCACCACGTGCTCTAGGCAAAACTGCAGGCGCTTGGAATACGGCACGCGGATCCCTTCGTCCCCCAGCAGGGTCACCGGTTGACTCCGAAACTTGGTTTTGCCGTTGCCGCGGCGCGAAACGCGCCCGGGATGCTTGCGTTCGGCGTTGAGGGCCGCTTCCAAGGCTTTGGCATCGAGACCATGCACGTACAGATCGATCGACTTGCGCCGACGGAACTCGGTGCTTTGGTTGGTTTGGATCCGATAGGACTCGACCACCACCACGGCGCGCTCCAAATCTTCGCTCGCCAGACGGAGCACCGGGACCGCCTCTCCACGGTTGGCGTTGCGGTAGTCGCGCAGGTTGATCCACACCTCGCGCTCGCGCACGACCCAGGACCAATTGGTGCTTTGCAAGCTCGCGCGGAACGCGCCCCAGCACGCCATGACGATCAACAGGAGCAACAATCCTCCGATCACGACAAAAGGCGACAGCACGAGCAGTTGCCAACCGGCATTCACTTCAGCCCGAAACAGCAAGGCCCACAGGGCTCCTCCCGCCAGGCCGGTGGCGCCCAGGGCCGCGCCCAGATTGGCCCACGGACTCGAGCGGATCACGAAGGCGCGACGGGTCTCCGGACGGCCGAGGTGTTGCAGAATCTCCATGCGGAGCCTATCGGCCGCCGCCGACGGACAGCTTCAACCCGCGGCGCAGCGCCGGAGAAGACCGCGCGGTTTGTTCCGCCCTGGGACACCAGCAGGTATCCGGTCGGGTCCGCGCAAGCGTCCGAGTGGCTGATGGGCTGCCGGCGCGAAAGAGCGCCGAGTCTGCTCAGCCCTTGTCCTCTTCCCCGCGCACCGTGAGCACAGGGCAAGGCGCGCGACGCAACACCCGTTCGGTCACGCTGCCGAGAAACGCGTGGGCCAAACCCGTGCGCCCGTGCGTCCCCATCACGATCAGGTCCGCGCCCAACTCTGCGGCGCTGGCCCGGATCGCGTCCGCCACGTTGAGGCCGTCGATGATGTGGGTGTGCACGGTGAGTCCACCTTCCAAGCCGTCCACCACCTCTTTCAGCGACTCCTCGGCGTGTTCGCGAATGGCGGCCACGTCGACGGGGGGCGGAGCAACCACCATGCCCGGCGAACCCAAGGCGTAGGCGGCGTGGGGCGACCACAACACGTGCACGAGGTGCAGCTCGGCTTCGAGATCCCGCGCCAACTCGTAGGCCTCGTCCAGCGCAGCCTGCGCGTGCTCGGAAAAGTCGTAGGGAATGACGATCGTTTGGTAGCGCTTCATGGGGTTCCTCCGGGACCCCCTACCCTACGCGCAGGGGCGTGGCGCGGGCAGGCGGGACACGGAACTTTCGAGAACCGTCCGTTGGTCGACGCAAGCCCGCGGTGGCGGGTATGGTGGGGCCCTATGCGCACTCTTGGGTTGTGGCTCGTCGTTTTGGGAGGCTTGGCCAGCCCCGCTTGTCAATCATCCAGCAATCTCCCGACCGAGGCCCCGGTCCCGCGCGGGATGCACGACCTGTGGCAGCGGCCGCTCACGCCCCCGCCCGCTTCGGCGCAAGCGCTCGAAAACTTGGACCGGGCTCGAGCCGAATGGGAAGCCGAGCCCGAGCGGGTGGAAGGCTGGATTTGGCTGGGTCGTCGCTTGGGCTACCTTGGGCGCTATCCGGAGGCGATCGCGGTCTACAGCGATGCCTTGGCGCGCTTTCCGAATGAACCGCGGTTGCTGCGCCACCGCGGGCACCGCTGGATCAGCGTACGGCGCTTCGATCGGGCGGTCGAGGACCTGTCGCGCGCGGCGCGGCTCATCGCCGGCCAGCCCGACCAGATCGAGCCCGATGGCTTACCCAACGCGCAAAACATGCCCCTCAGCACCCTGCACACCAACGTGTGGTACCACCTGGGGCTGGCCCACTACCTGCGCGGCGAGTGGGAGGCCGCGCGGGAGGCCTACTCGCATTGCCGCGCCGCGGGTTCCAACGACGACAACTGGGTTTCGGCCACCCATTGGCTGTACCTCATCCATCGGCGGCTCGGAGACGACCGGGGCGCGCAGGCCGCCCTGCAAGGCATTTCTGGAGACATGCACATCATCGAAAACTTCGGGTATCACCGCTTGTGCCAGTTTTATCGGGGGGACCTGAGCGAAGCCGCTTGCCGCGGCGATGAGGATGGCAGCCCGGCGAGCGATGCCGTGCGGTATGGCATCGCGGCGTGGCATGCGGCCAACGGTTCGACGGAAACCGCGCAAGCTTGGTGGCAAGAGCTCGTGCGCGACGGTGCCTGGGCCTCCTTCGGCAGCATCGCCGCGGAAGCGGATTTGCACCGCTTGGGCCTCGAGCCGAGCGAAGCGCGGAGGCGGCCGTGATGGGCGCACGCATGCGAGCCGCTTGGCTGCGAGGGACTCTCCTGGTTGCGATCGCGTGCACGGCCACGGCGCAGGCGATCGCGCAGTCGGTCCCCAACCGCTACGAGCTGGGCCAGCGCATGCGGCGCTTCGAGCGCAGCGCAGAGTCTTGGTATGGCGTGCAGAGCCCCCCACCGTTCGGGGCTGGTTTCGGTTTCTTCGAACGATTCCCAGAGCCCACTCCAACCACTCCACAAGCAACCCTCTTGCCCACGTTTTCGGATGCGGTCGGGGCATACTTTCAAGCCAATCCGACCCGCGTGGCGGCGGCCTTGGAACGCGGCTACGGAGCCCTGCTGCGATGTGACTCCCTCGCGAGTTGCACCGAAAACGAAGCCGAAGGACACCAGGCTGCCTTGCAACGGGCCGTCGGTTCCTTCTTGCGCATGCCGCGTTTCCTCGATCCTGCATCGGATGCGAAAGTCACGCTCGCTTGGCCGCCCCTACTCGCGGAAACTTTCTCCCCTGACGAGGGAACGGCCAGCGTGATTGTCTCCCCCGAGCGTGAATTCAACCTTCACATTCACACGCTGGAAGGGGTTCATCGACTAACGAAGGACTTCTACCCCCAAGGGGATACGTGGACTCTCCACCTGCCTGAGGATTGGGAGGCCGGCGACTATTGGGTGCGACTCGACGAACGGGTAGGAGAGGTGTGGGTCGAAGTGGGTCGCCAAATCGTGTCTTGGGTGCCGCAGAGCCAGCCCCGCGTGCAGCGCTTGCGGGCCTTCTTGGAGACCGTCGAAGACTTCGACCCGCACCAGCGGGCCACGCTCGAATTCCAAAACAGCATGCTGCAGGCTGTCACCGAAGGTTCGGCGTACGAAACCGATGTGCCTATCCACCGCTTGCTTTTGGAGGCGGAGTCGTTGCGGTCCGCCCAAAGTCTGGCAACGTGGCTGCGGGGGCGTAGCGGAGAGCACTGGCTGTCGGTGCGCGGAGAGCGCGACGGCCAGCCCAAGGGGCGGACTCACTTGCGCTTGTTTGCCCCTCCCATGGAACAAGACGCCCAACGGCGCCCCTGCGTTCTGGCGCTCCATGGCGTAGGTGGTAGCGAGAACATGTTTTTCGACGGATATGGCGCCGGAAGCATCGTGGCTCTCTGCCAAGAACGCGGCTGGGTGCTGATCGCCCCCCGGACAGGCTTTACCGGGATCGGAATTCCCCTGGAGCGCCTTTGGGAGGTGTTAGCCGAACCGCTGCACATCGACCGAGAACGAATTCTGGTGGTCGGACACTCGATGGGCGCTCGCGCTGCGCTCCAGGTCACGCGGGAGAACGAGGGGTTGCCCTACCGGGCGGTCGCCGCCATCGCAGGCGGGGGCCCGAAGTGGAGCCGACCCGCCGACGACCCGACGCGATTCTTGGTGCTGACCGGCAGTGAGGACTTCGCGCTGGGCCAAGCCAAACGCCTGTTCGAGCGATTGCAAGCGGCCGGGGCGGACGCGCGCTACGTGGAACTGCCGGGCGTCGAGCACTTGGGGACCGTGCCATTCGGCCTGCCGACCGTGTTCGCGTTTTTTGACGAAGCGCTCGGCGAGTAAGGGCCGCGGAGCCGCTGGCCAGGCGGACTCGGGGCCCCACCGGTGGCTTCCATGCTCCTGGAGAGAGGTTCTACGTTTTTTTGTCCGCTGCATCGCGCGAAGGCCATTTGAGGGTGTTCGAGCCAACGATTGGCTCTTGGCACCCCTGCCATGTCCCCCTCGCCCCACCCCGGGGCCACCCCCTGCAAGCGATGAAGAAACTGCACGCACTCACGACGGCCGCCGCCCTGGCTTCCCTGGCGGGACAGGCCCAAGCCCAATCCCCCTTCTTTTCCGTGGACTGGCATAGCCCGACCGTCGGGCTGCCGGACTCGGGCACCTTCACCCCGATCACCCACGGCGACATCCTGATTCCGGCCGCCGGCACCCCGATGCTTGGCCCGCTGCTGGCCCCGGCCACCGCGGTGACGCACGGCTTCGGCGGACTCGGTCTGCCTCCCGGCTGCATCGGCGTCGTCGGTGGCACGCCGTGCCCGGTCGAAGTCGACGCCTTCTCGTGGGGCCGCGACTTCCCCGTGACCCCCAACGGCATGGGCTCCGGCTCTTGGCAGTGGTCGGTCGACACCTTCGCTACCGGCTTCGCGCCGATCGCTCCGAACGTGGTGAGCGAAGCCCCGGTGGGCGACGCGTCCGCCGATGTTTTCTTGAACATTGGCTTCTTGCCCCCGGCTCCCGTGCCGCCCGGACCTTCGATCGGACACCGCGGTCTCTTCGACGGGGACGGCCTGTACTCGGGCAGCGGGTTCACCTATCCGGGCCTCGGCTTGATCGAGCCCTCCGCGCCGGTGGCCGCCGCCGCCAACCCGGGCGATAACTTGGACGCGCTCGACAACCTGCCGCCTGGTGTGGCTCCTGGCCCGGACGCGTACTTCAGCCTGGACGCCTTTTTCATCGACCCGCTCACCGGGATTCCGAACTCCGGTTCGGCGGCCGCGAACGGCTTCATGGGCGGTGATGTGCTCAAGACGACGCTCGGCGGATTGCCGGTGGTGTATGCCCCCGCTGGCGGACTGGGCCTGAACCTGCTCGGCCCCGGGCAGCTCGATGATTTGGACGCACTCGTGCTGATGGAAAACGGCGACGGCATCTGGCAACCCTCGGTGCAGCCTTACGACTGGCTGGCCGGCGGCACCGACATGCTGCTCTTCTCCGTGCGGCGCGGCTCGGCGGTCATCGGTATGCCCGACAGCATCTTCGGCATTCCGATCGAAGAAGGCGACATCCTGACGACCCCTCTGCCCACCGCCTTGGGCGGCGTCTCCCCCTTCCCCGGCATGTTCCTCGCCGCGGAAAACATCGGCCTAGGCACCATCCGCTCGGGGACGGCTATGGGCAACACCGGCGACGATCTGGACGCCTTGGACCACCACCAATTCCCCTTCTCGGACTGTGACGGAGACGGCATGGACGACACCCTGGCCATCGCGTTCGGCTCGGTTCCCGACGCCAACATGAACGGCATCCCCGATTCCTGCGAAGTCGCGATCCCCTGCACGCCGCTGCCGAACTCTACGGGCGTGCCTACGGTCCTGACGGGCGCGTTGACCGGCAGCCCTGGCACCGGCTTGCACCTCGAAGCCACCTCCGGTCCCCCCTCGCAGTTCGGATACTTCCTGATCGGCTCGGGCCTCGCCTCCCCTGGCTTGGCGGTCGGCAGCGGCATGCTGTGCCTAGACACCACCGGTGGCAACCTGATCGCTCGCTACAACTTGGCCGGCTCAGTGATGAACTCGATCGGCATCTTCGATGCGGGTGGTGTGCTGCAAAATGCGGTGGGCACTTCCACCGTCGGTTCCGGCTTCGACGTACCGACCCCGATCCCCTTGCCCATCGGCGGCGCGATCGTGACGGGTTCCACGTGGCACTTCCAACTGTGGCACCGGGACATCCCCAGCACCTCCAACTTCTCGAACGCCCTTTCCTGGACCTTCTAAACGAACTTGGACTGGATCCGGCCGGGAGACCGGATCGAGCGGGCCCCTCACCCTGGGGGGGCCCGCGCTTCTTTAACGCTCGCTAGTGATCCGAGTCCAAGTCGCGCAGCATCATGCGCAACTGCATCAGATCGTCCTCTTCGGTGGCGACCATGGAGCGGGCGTACTCCTCCAGGAAAACGCTGTCCCCCGAGGTGAGATCCACGAGTTTGCGATACAGCTCGATCGCCTGTTTCTCGTGGCTGTAGCTCTCCTGCAGAATGGAGCGCACCGAGTGTTGGTGAGACTCGGGAATCGGCGTGATGTCCATCTGCGGGTGTCCGCCAAGCCCGGTCATGATTTCACCGGCCCGCTGCGCGTGTTGCAGAGACTCCAACGCTTGGTTCTTGAAGAAGTCCACCAGCGGCAAACGGTAGGGACCGGTCACCATCAACGCGTAATGGGTGTAGCGGATCGTGCCCGAGAGTTCGAAGGCGGTGATCTCGTTCAGGATCTTTTGGATCTGGGCTTCTTTCTCGGGGGGCATGTCGGGGAGTATACGGCGACCTGGTTCAGGGTCCAGGGAAGTCGCACGCAAGCGGCTCTCGAGGGTTCCAGCCGAGCGGACCCGGCCGTCGGATGCCGCTGGATCGGGCGAACCGTTAGGCTACGTACCGCCACGAGCCCGCTCGTAGTCATCCCAAACACGGCTTCCCCCATGTCCCTCGCCTCCCCGCAGCCAATCCGGCCCCAGCAAGTGCGCATCGCGCGCCCCACTCACCAACTCGACCGCATTGCAGAGCAATACCAACAGGGTTTAGGAATGATCCTGCTGGGCGCTTTTCAGGATCACGAGGGGTATGACGGCATCATGCTGGGCTACGCCGATTCGGACGTGCACTTCGAATGGACGCGGGAAGCGGGAGCGGCGATTGCGGCCCGTCCCCATGCCGAAGACCTTTGGGTGCTCTATCTCGATCGGCGCGAGGACCTCGACGCGCTCGCTGAACGCGCGCGCGGTGCGGGATTTCGCGAGGTCACGGCCCACAACCCCTACTGGCAGCGTCATGGGCGCACGTTGGAAGACGTGGACGGGCACCGCCTGGTGCTCGCTATGCCTCCCGATTCCCCTGTCTAGAAAGGCTCCCCTGCCTAGAAAGGTGAGTCCGGCTTGGAGGGCGGCGGCTTGGGCGGATCGGGCCGCTTCGGTGTTTCGGGCTCCGACCAGGTTTTCGGCGCTTGGTTCGCGGGGCCTTCCGAAGCCGTAGGTACCTCTTCGCACACCCGATCGCGCATCAAGCGACCCACCTTGAACTTCACGACGCGTTTGGCCGGTACGTCGACTTTTTCCAAGGTGCGCGGGTTTTGCGCCCGGCGCGGCGCCCGCTCGCGGACTTCGAACACTCCGAACTCGCGGAATTCGAGGCGGTTGCCCGCAACGAGTTCATCGATGATGCCATCGAGGAAGCGCTGCAATACGTCCTTGACCACCACTTTCGGCTGACCGGTGGCCTCCGCAATTCGATGGGCCAGCTCCTTCTTGGTGATGGTCTTTTGTGAGGAATCGGACATGGGCAGGGGGGCGGGTCAGCATCCTCCCCAAGAGGTATCCCTTTGTCAAGACTAGGGTTGCGGCACCCCGTCAGGGAGTGGTCGGGGCCTCTTCGAACACGAAGGTGACCGGGCCATCGTTGCACAGCTCCACCTGCATGGCGGCCCCGAAGCGCCCCTGTTGCACCCGCAAGCCGCGCGCTTCGAGGGTCGCGACAAAACGGTCGATCAACCCTTGCGCTCGGTCGGGATGTTCCGCTCGGTCAAAAGAAGGGCGCCGGCCTTTGCGACCGTCCGCGGCCAACGTGAATTGGCTGACCACCAACACGCCGCGTTGGGCCGCGCCGGGTCCTTGGTCGATCGCGAGGTTCATGCGACCATGCTCGTCTTCGAAGGCGCGGAACTGCGCGATGCGCTCGGCCAAGCGCTGCGCCTGCTCCGCTTGGTCGCCCTTGAGGACTCCGAGCAACACCATCCAACCTTCGTCGATGGAGCCGACCACTTCGCCGGCCACCGACACGCGCGCGTAGCGCACTCGCTGCAACACGGCACGCATCGTTACGGGGTGCCCTCGTCCGGCGCTTGGTCCGTCGCCGTTGGATCTACACCCGCTTCGGCTTGTAGGGCGGTCGCTCCGCGTTCCAGCACGACCCGAGCGCGGAAGGCCTGCAGGATCACCGCCGGGTCGCTGGATTGCTCCGCCTCGTCGAGGATGTTCTTCCACAGGGCCAACGACCCTTCGCGATCCTGCAACCAGTGTTCGCGTAGGAGCGCTTCTTGCACGAAAGGCAAAACACCGACCCCACGGATCAAGCTGGCTTGCCGCACGGCCTGCAAAGCTCCATCGATGTCCTCCTT
>JAUHXY010000361.1 GCA_030426785.1 bacterium | reverse complement strand
GGTCAGGTAGCGCAAGTCCTGATCGCCCTGCAGGGGACCGGGGAAAGCCACCGGCCCTTCGGGCGCGTAGCGCTTTTGAACGCACGTGACCGTGCGCTTCATGGACTTGCCTTTCAGGTCTTTGAGCTCCAGTTTGAGGCGCGTGCCTTGAGGATGCGCGAGGCCTTTGCTGAGCGCAAAAAACTCCGCTTGGTGATCGGTGGAGAAGCTGCGGGTTTCCGACAGGGCCTCGATACGATCGGCGACCCAGCGTTGCACCTTGGTGCCGTCGACTTTGACGATTTGCATGCCGGGTTGCAGGCCTAGTTCTGCGGCCTCGCCCCCGGCGGTGCGGATGAAGTACTGCTTGCCGATGCGGGTCCAGGTCATGCCGGGTCCAAACAACTCGGGGTACATGCCTTCCGGCGGGCGGAAGTCGCCGTTGTTCGGGCCTGGTTTCACGTAGGCGTGGCCGTCTTCGACCCGCGCGATCAAGCGCACGAGCAGCTGGTAGTGTTCTTCGTCCGACCCGACCTTTTTGGCCGCCTTGCCGAACTCTTTGCGCACCTTCTTCCAGTCGATGTCCTTGACGGAGAAGAAGTGGCCGCAGCGCTTCTCGATCTCGTCCAAGGCGAAATCCACGTCCTTGCGGTAGTCCGTTTCCGCGGGTGCGCTCGATTCTGCGTAGGTCCATCCAAAGGTCACGGCCAAGACCCCCAACACGATTCCGATGAGTCGCTGCATGGCCCCATGTTATCGAATGTGGCGCGAAACTTGGATTCCTGGAAGGGGCTGATGCATCACCGCCCGGACCGGCGCGTTAACCCATCGATGGGCCTTCCCGACCCCAAGAAGGAGGTTTTTTACCATGTTTCGAATCCAATCCCCCCGACAACTCGCCCTCTGGATGCTGCTGCCCGCTCTGGGCTTGGCGGCCTGCTCCGGGGGCGGCGGCGGCTCAGTGAACCCCACCACGGGGGGCAACGAGGGCAGCTACTCGCCGGATGACTTTACGTACGTGGACCCCCACCCCGCGGGCTTTCACCCCCTCGGCACCACGGGCCGCGTGGTCAATGCGCGCGCAGAGCAACTCGTGGTCTTGCCTTGGCGCACGCACCATCCCAGCGAAGTTTGGATCAACGAAAGCGCTTCCGAAGGCTTCGACGAAGTGCCCGCCACCCAAGACCTGTTCGGAGAGAACGCGCCCGTGCGCGGCGCGGCCAGCGGTCAGTTCGACGACGACGCCGCCCAAGAGTGGATCGGCGCGCACATCAGCCACAATGAGAGCCGCGTAACCCTGACCATCGTCGACCGCGCCTCTGACGGAAGCGTGACGACCCAGGACTTGCTTTCCTTCGATCCGGGCAACTATTCGCTGCAAGACGCGCGCGTGGAGCTCGCAGACCTCGATGCGGATGGTTTGGATGAGATCATCGTGATCGCTCGGGCGGGCATGTTCGGGCACGCCTCGGACAACGCGGCCATCGCGGTCTACGACGATCCGCTGCACGGGGCTGCGCAACTTCTGTATCACCCGCGCAATGGCCGGCATGTGGACATTTGGGCGCACCCCGCCGACGTAGATGGGGACGGGCGCCCCGAGGTGGTGGTGTCGCTCGCGGGCGACACGACCAGCGACGCGCGCCACGCCGTGCGCTTGTTCGCACTGGCGGAAGGTGCCCCAACGATGCACAGCGTGCACAGTTGGCATTACGTGGGGGACGGGAATACCACTAAGAACTCGAAAACGACCGTGGGTGACTTTGACGGGGACGGCAAGGACGAACTCGTGTTAGGCAAGACTTCTTCCTTTGCGGGGTTCCTGGGCGTAGTC
>JAUHXY010000182.1 GCA_030426785.1 bacterium | reverse complement strand
CCGGGGCTGCGAACGCTCGGCTGGGGGGTCATCGAACAGCAGGGTTCGCGACTCACCCATGTCGCGAACGGGTTGGGCGCTTTGGACAGGTTTGATCGTGGTGTTTGGCGGGCTTCTGTACGCCTGGGCTTTGGGTTTGGGGCCTTGGAAGGATCCTGAACCGATCGGCTCGAAAGGCGTGGAGCCTTGGATGCAGCCCGGCGATGCCCCGCAAACTAACTCCGAGGCGACGACGGCCAACGACGGTGCACTGGGCCATTCGGGGGAGTCGTTGGAGCGACCCGGCGAGCGTTCGATCGCCGTGGAAGAGTCCGTACCGGCCGAAATCCGCGGCGTTTTGTTACGAGCCTTGCCGGGCGTGGAAGCGAGCGACGGCCAGCCCGCCGCCGGCGTGACCGTACGGCTGAGCGCCTACCGCAGTCGTTTGGAACAGGCCCTGGAGGTGCAAACGGACGAGCAAGGACGCTTTGCCATCCCCATCCCCGAGCGCAAGTCCGAGAGCACGGAGCGCATGATCTGCAAGTTGCGGGTGGCGGGCGACGCGCAGTGGCGCAGCCTCGAAGCGAGCGAGGTGGTGGAGTTTCCGGACCCCGAAACGCGGGAAGTGCAGCTCGTTCAGTACGGCTGGGACGCGGTCTACGGACGCGTCACGGATGTATTGTTGCAGCCCTTGCCCGAGTTGGCGTTGCGTGTGACCGGTCAAGGGGAAGGGGCCCTCCCCAAGGGCGAGCAGCGCAGTGTGCTTTCGGGGGAGGATGGTTCGTTCCGTTTTCCGGTCGGTTGGATCGGCCCGTTGGATGTGGAGACGCCGGGTTTTACGCTGCTCTTTGACTCTGGGTGGCAAGTTACCGAGCGAGGAGAGGCCTTGCCGCGGGAGTTGGTCGTGGCCGCGCACGCTTCGCTGGCGATCACGGTGCGCGACGATCTGGGCGAGCCGGTCGTGGATCGCCTCCTCTCCGTGCGCATCGCACAGCACGAAGCGCAAGGCACCGACAAGGTCATGGACCAATCCAAGCGCGGTTGGTCAGCACGCGGCAAGACCGATGCGGATGGCCGGATCGTCTTTGAGGAGCTGCCTGCGCAGCAATGTCTGGTCGTGTATTCGCCGATCGGAGCTCTGCCTCGCTGGCGGGAAGACGGGGCCCTGGTCGAAGAATCGGCGTTGGCGCCGCGCCTCGTGTTGCAGCCCGGCGAGGAACGGGAAGCGACCGTCACGACGCAAGCTCTGCGCCGCATCGGAGGCGTGGTTTTTGAACCCGACGGCAAGCCATCCCCCAACGCCAGCTACGGTTTGCGGCACTTCGATCCTCAGCAACAGGTCGTCGTGGACTACCTCAACGGCGGCTTTGCGGACGAACACGGTGTTTGGGAAACCGAGACGAACCTGCCGGCGGACGGTGGGAGCGTGTTGGTCGTTGCCCAGGGTCGCATCGGCGAAGTGCCCTCGCTGAGCCCCTTCGGCGGTCCAAAGCCGCCCGATCCGTTGCACGTGGGTTGGGCTTTGGCGCCGTGGCCCTGGGATGGCAATCCGGTCACGATCCAGCTTCAAGTGATGGAGAAACTCGGAGGCCGGGTGGTGGATCCCCAAGGTCAACCCGTGCCGGCCGAAATCCGCCTGCAGCCTCACGTCAACGATTGGTTGCCACTGGGACTGCTCTCCGGCCTCGCCCAGGAAACCCGGGCGGACGAGCAAGGGTTTTTTGCCTATCGGGCCGTTCCGAAAGGGAACTACCGCATGGTCGTACGCGCGAAAGGCCACGCGACCAAAGTGTTGCCGACGATTCCAGCGGGACCGCAGGACATGCGCATCGTATTAGAAAGTACGGAGCCGACGCAGCTCACCGTGCGCGTGCACAGCGAGGCCCCTATCCGGGAGTATGTCTTCCTCTGCACGCGCTTGGATCCTTTGGACGGGGCATCGATTCGGGTCCCGCGCTTGGCGGAAACGACGCGGGTGGATCAACCGAAGGGTTGGCCGGACGAAGCGACGCGGGTTTGGTACGGATCTTCGTCGTACCGCGGGCCGCTCGGCCGGGCAAGCTTCCATATGAGCCCGAGCGACCAGGCAGAAAAGACCTTCACGATCGATCCAGGGCTCTATTGGATCGGTGCCAAGGCAGCGATCGTCGGTGGTGGCACGACTTTCCCGATGGGGACGGGCCTCGTCGAGGTGGGTGCGGGCTCCTACACCGTCGATGTGCACGTCCAGCCGATGGGTCGGCTCGAAGGACGCGTGCAGCCGCTCGATCAGGGCGCTGCGGAGCCCGGCCAAGAAATGCACCTCGCCATCGCCGAACCGGGTGGCGAAGTGTTGGCCGTGCAGGGGCTGCTCGACAACCTGCGCCGCTACCACGAGCTGGGAACCGACGGGTGTTTCACCCTGTATGAGGTTCCGGTGGGTACTTGGGAATTGCGGTTGGGCCCCAAATCGATGTTAGAGAAGGGCGATGCGATGCGGCGCTATCGGGTGACCGTGACCGCGGGGGAGAATGATCCCATCGAGTGGTGGCTCTAATCGGAACGGGTCGAGCTGCGCCCGTGAAAGCCGGCTGCGACGAAGCTAGCGCGACTCTTGCGGAGCTTCTTGCTCAGGGCGCTCCGGTAGCTTTTCGAACCCGTTCGGCGGGATGACGTTGAAGCCACCGTCCTGGTTGTCTTTGGCTTGGTGCCAGCCGTCGTAGGCTTTGCGGGCCACATAGGCACGCACGCGATCGCCTTGTTCCGGTCGATAGCCGTAGTGTCCCGATCCGCCCACGCGATCCCGAGTGTCCTGGCGGTGGAAGTAGCGCACGTACACGGGGCTTTGCAAGTCGATCTTGGGGCCCTTTTCCTGCTTCTCGGGCAGGATTTCCGCGAGGAAGTGAGTGTAGCGGTAGCCGTCCTTTTTCTCTTGGTAGGTGTACACTCGTTGGACCTTGCCGATCACGATGTGGGTGGCCACTTTTTGCAGGGCTTCGGGGCTCATCTTGGCCTTTTCGGGCGCGGTGGCCCAAGCGAAGGCACCCCAGGCGAGCAACAGGAGGGTGGCGATGGCGAGGCTAACTTTCATGGTTCGCTCCTAGGCTTTCAGAGATCGATCTCATTGTAGGCGTGCAGGCGAAGGCCGTCGGAAAAGTTTTCGTAGCGCTCGTCCTGCGCCTTCTCAGCGGGGTTCCGCTTCAGAAGCCGTACCGAGGGGGCCGAAAGGCTCTACGGACTCCACCTAGATCCTTCGCTTTGCACGTCGAGGGGTCGCTTTCACCCTCATTCACTATGATTCACCGCAAAGGCTTTCGCATGCTGTTCCCGAAGGCGCAGACCCACTTCTTGGGTCTTCTGTGTCTGCTCGGGGTGACCGCGACTTTGATTTGCTGCAGCATCGCGACCATGGGCCTGGTTTTCCTCGCAGGCCACATGCCCAGCGGTTCGGAGTGGGTCATGGAGCAACTGCCCACCACGGTGGGCGTGCTTTTGGTGGTCAGCCTGGCGATCAGTGTGCCCGCTATGACGCTGGTTGGAGCATTCGCTTCCATGCCCCTCTTCGGTGCGTTGCACCGCATTCACCAGTATTTGGAAAGCGTGGCCAACGGGGAAGAAACTCAAGAGCTGAAGCTGCGCGACAAGGATCCGCTGCACAATCTTGCGGACGCTGTGAATGGGGCGACGCTAAAGAAGCGTGCTTCGAACCAAGCGGACGAGCCCTACAGCCAAGCGGCCTAAAGCGAAGGTTCCCTACCGCCGTGAGTGCGAACCCGACTCCCTGGCGCCTGCAGTGGAACATCACGCAGCCGGGCCAACTGGAGGATGTGATCGCGATCGTCAGCAAGGCCGTCGAGCGGGGCGAGCTGCGAGAAGTCACTCGGCCTGTCGTTGCGGCCCCGCAACAGCCGAGCATTGCCGAGTTGGAGCGGTCAGGGCAGTGGCCCGATGTGATCGACCTCCTGTTCGAGGAGGCATCGACCGGCCGTCGCTTCCGTTTGGTTTGCGAGACCTACCACGGATCTGGCGGAAGTTGGGGGCCTTGGGAAGGGGACGAGGATTCCTGATTCGCCAGCCCCTGGATTGCATCGGTGGCGGCGATTGGCAAGCCTCGTCCGGTGCCGCGGACTGCTGGAAAGGCTGCCTCCCAGCGGTCGTCGCACCCCTAAGTGGGTGACAGGGCGCGAGGGTAACAGTACCTTGCCGCCATGCCCCGCCTTGGAAAGCGAGAGAAGTGGAAGCGCAATCAGAGTTTGCGCTGCGTGTTGGAGCCGGATCTGCCCGTTCCGGGCACCGAGTGCTTTGAGCACCGCGGCCGTTGGGCCGCCGAGATCTTCGGCAACGATCGACCGATCGTGCTCGAGCTAGGCTGCGGCAAAGGTCGTTTCACCCTGTTCATGGCCCAACAGTTTCCCGATCGCAACTTCATCGGGTTGGACCTCAAAGGGCACCGCTTTTGGACCGGCGCCGACGAAGCGGAGCGCTTGGGGATCACCAACGTGGTCTACCTGCGGGCCGCGGTGCAGGAGATTGAGCGCTACTTCGGCCCGGAAGAGATCTCCGAGTTCTGGCTGACCTTCTCCGATCCGCAACCCAAGGACGGCACGGGGCGCAAGCGCATCACCAGCGCCCGTTTCGTCGAACGTTATCGGCGCATCGCAGCGCTCGGCGCGCGCCTGCACATCAAAACCGACAGCGCGTTGGTGCACGACTTGGCTTTGGAGGAACTGGGACCGGACTTTCTGCTGCAGTCGCGCGACGTGCACGGCCCGTGGATCGAAACGGTGCCCGAACCTTTGCAAGCCTTGTTGCGCTTCCAAACCCACTACGAGCAGCGCTGGATCCGGGAAGGGCGCAAGATCCACTACCTCGGCTTGGAGTTGTAGGTTTAGGGCGCCACGTGCGGTGCGTACAGGGTGTCGGTTAATCGGGCAGTGCCGAGCGGTAAGCCTCGGGGTCCTTGGCGAACCGGCCCAGGCACTGCGCGCAGCAAAAGCCGATGACTTGCTCCTCAAACACCATGCGGTAGTCCCCGTCGATGGGCCGGCCCGTCACGGGGCATAAGGTGTTGACCGCCGACAGGTTCGGGCTGTCTTGGGCCGTCGTTTCGGGCTCGCGATCACTCTCGAAAACGACCGGCGGCTCTTGTTCGAGCGCGGTGGTCGGCTCGCGCACACCGACGATCCATTGGGGAGGCAATTCGGGCAGGCTGGTGCCCGCGTACGCCTCGCGCCAACCCGATCCGGTCAACACGGCGCGGTCGAGTTGGGGCAGGTCGAGCAAGCGTTCCAAGGCGCCGCGGCCGATCGAAGTGCGGGCGAGTCGCACTTCCAGCAAACTCGCGGCCGGTTGCAGGGCGCGCAAATCCGTGTGTTCGAGTTCGCAGCGACTCAGGTCGAGCCGTTGCAAAGCCGGCAAGGACGCCAAGGTCTCCAGCCACGGGCTCGGGACCGGTCGGCCGACGAAGCGCACTTCCACTACGGCGGGGGCCAGCGTTTGCACGGCTGCTTGCTGATCGGCGTCCAGAGGCTCGGCACCATCCCAGGCCAGCATGAGTTGGTGGTGCTCCTCCGCAGCGGGAACCACGACGACGCCCGCTCGTTCCAAGACTCCGCGTGCCGAGGAGTAAGGTTCGGATTCCAAGTCAAGGGGCGGTGCTTGGCTCGGCGTGGCAACGCTCGACGGGGCGAGGGGAGTAGAAGGCTCCCCAAACAGCCAGGCCCGCAGTTGTTCCTGCTCCGCGGCGCTCAATTGCCGTTTGTTCTTAGGCGGCATGTGGTCCTCGTCCTCCAAAGGCAACTGCAACCGCAACCACAGTTCGCTTTGCGCGGGATCGAGCGCATCGAGCACCGGGCCGCTGTCGCCGCCGCGCTGCAGCGCCTCAAAACTGTGTAGGGCGAGGCCGCCTTTGCGTTTGCGCTCGCCGTGGCAGCGAGCGCAGCGCGCTTCCAGAATGGGGGCTACGTGCGCAAAGCGTTGGGCGGGACTCGGCGTCGCATTCTCCGGGGCAAAACCCTCGTCGGCAGGATCTTGCGAAACAACGCTTTCGGGCACCTCGTCGATCTTCTCCTGAGCCTGCCAAGGCTCCCACAGGAATTCGGGACCATGGGTCAGGCTCGCCCCGAAGTGGGCGGTCGGGACCAGGAGCACCATCGCAAGGGCTAGGCCTTTGGCGTACCACGGCTGCCGGAAGCGGTGCATCCAAAGCAGCCCCATGCTCAGGCCGAGCAACGCGATGCCCAGGTATTCATGCAGGTGCACCGGATCGGGGTAAGCGCTGCTCTCGTGCAACAACCAGCCGGTCACGCCGGCACCCCAGGTGGACAGGACCAGCAGCCAGAGCAGGCTGCGTTCTGCCCGGCGAGCCTCGATGCGCATCACGCGCAACCATGCCAGCGCCACCAGCAACCCGATCGGCATGTGCAAAAGCAAGGGATGCCAACGCCCGATGGCGTCCATCCAGTTCACGGCGGCGAGGGGCGGCATGTCAGGCGAGCAGGTCCTTCATCACGTGTCCCGAAACGTCCGTAAGCCGATACTTGCGGCCTTGATGCCGGAAGATGAGACGTTCGTGATCGATGCCCATTTGGTGCAACAGCGTGGCGTGCAGATCGTGCACGGACACGGGTCGGTCCACGATGTTGTATCCAAAGTCATCGGTTTCGCCGTAGACGATGCCCGGTTGGAAGCCGCCACCGGCCACCCACACGGTAAACGCGCGCGGATGGTGGTCGCGGCCGTAGTTTTCGTGGGTCAAGGTGCCTTGGCTGTACACCGTGCGGCCGAATTCCCCGCCCCAAACGACCAACGTCTCGTCGAGCAACCCTAGCCGTTCCAAATCGCGCACGAGTGCGGCTTGGGGTTGGTCCACCGCACGGCTTTGGTCGCGGATTTCTTTCGGCAGGTTAGCGTGGGCATCCCAGCCGCGCATGAAGAGTTGGATGTAGCGCACGCCGCGTTCCGCCAATCGCCGGGCGAGCAGGCAGTTGGCGGCAAACGTGCCCGGTTTGCGTACGTCGGGCCCGTACATTTCCAGGGTGGCTTCGTCCTCTTGCGAAAGGTCCACCAGTTCGGGCACCGACATCTGCATGCGGTACGCCATTTCGGCTTGCGTCATGCGCGTGGCGATGTTTGGATCGAAGTGCTCGCGCTGTTCTTGTTCGTTCAGGGCCTGCACCAAGTCCAGCATGGCTCGCCGATCTTGGCGCTGCATGCCGGCGGGGTCTTTCAGGAACAAAACCGGGTCCGCGCCCGCACGGATCTTGCAGCCAGCGTGTTGTCCGTCGAGGAAGCCGCTGCCCCAAAACCGTTCGGAGAGGGCCTGCGTATTGCCAAAGCCTTGGGAGATCAGCACCACGAAAGAAGGCAGGTTGCGGTTGAGGCTGCCGAGCCCGTAGCTCATCCAAGAGCCGAAGCTTGGACGCCCCGGTTGCGGATGTCCCGTCTGGAAAAACGTGATGGCCGGCTCGTGGTTGATGGCATCGGTGTGCATCGAGCGCACGAGGGTCAAACGATCGGCGATGCCACCGGTGTACGGCATGAGCTCCGACACCCAAGCCCCGTCCTGGCGGTTGGCGTAGCGCGTGAAGCGGAACAACGAAGGCGCCACGGGGAAGCGCGCCTGGCCCGAGGTCATGCCGGTCAAGCGCTGTCCCTGGCGAATCGAGTCGGGCAGGTCCTGGTCGAAGCGCTGGCGCAAACCCGGTTTGTAGTCGAACAGGTCCAGTTGGCTCGGCGCGCCCTCCATGTGCAGGGAGATGATGCGCTTGGCCTGCGGCGCGAAGTGGGGGGCGAGCAGCGCGTCGTCGGCATCGGGTGCGCGCAACCCGGCGAAAGCTGCCTTACCCATGCAGGCTCCCAGCGAAGCCGCGCCAAGGCCCAAAAAGCGCCGGCGCGTCAGCCACAAGCGGCGTTCCGAAAGGGGATCGGTCATGCGTGGGTTACCCGTTGGTGATGGTGGCGTGCAGGTTGAGGACGGCGCTGCTGATCAAGGACCAGGCGGCCCACTCGGCGGTGTCGAGGTCGCTGGGCATCGGTGCCGTACCCGCTTGGGTCCAAGCCCGCGCCGCTTCGGGATCGGCCGCATAACGCTCGCGGGCCCACCTTAACGTCGCCTCCAGTGTCTGCTGTTCGGCAGCGCTGGGCGCGCGGCCGGTGCAGCGCCGGAACAAACGCTCGAGCCCGAAGGCGTTGCGCCGCGCCGGTTGGACCGCTTTCATTTCTTCCAAGGTGCGCTGCGCCAACACGCGCGCGGCTTCGCGGAAGGTCTCGTCGTTCCACAACGCGAGCGCTTGCAGGGGCGTGTTGGTGATCGGCCGCTCGACCACACAGGATTCGCGGGTGGGCGCGTCGAACGCGAGCAGGGTCGGCGGCGGGCAGGCGCGCTTCCAATAGGTGTACACGCTGCGGCGCCACAGGTCGGGCCCGCTGCTCGGCGCGTACTCGCGGGTGTTGGACGCCAGCATGGCGACCTCGGGCCACAAGCCCGGGGGCTGGTACGGCTTGACCGGCGGACCACCAAAGCGTTCTTCGAGCAAACCCGCGGTGAACAAGGCCAAGTCGCGAATGCGCTCGCCGTCCAAGCGCCGGCGCGGGAAGTGCGACAGCCACACGTTGTCGGGATCCCGTTCGCGCGCGGCCTCGGAGGGCACCGAGCTTTGGCGATAAGCGTGGCTGGTGACGATGCGGCGCAAAACGTGCTGCACATCCCAGCCCGACTCGATGAATTCGATCGCGAGCGTGTCGAGCAGCTCGCGGTGGGAGGGCCAAGCGCCTTGCAAGCCAAAGTCCCCCGACGTCGCGACGAGACCCCGGCCCATCAACATCTGCCACAGGCGATTGACGGCCACGCGGGCCACCAGAGGGT
>JAUHXY010000181.1 GCA_030426785.1 bacterium | reverse complement strand
AGGGCTCTTCAAGTCCCGGGACGCGGGACGCACTTGGAAGCCGGTCAAAGGCTTCAACAACCATCCGCAGCTCGACGTTTGGACCGGCGGGGACAAAGATGGCACCCCCGACGGCCCGAAGCTGCACTCCATCTGCGTCGACCCGCGCGATGCTGATCACCTCTACGTCGGCATGTCGGGAGGCGGCGTGTTCGAGAGCACCAACGGTGGACGTGCTTGGGAGCCGTTGAACAAGGGCTGTGCGGCGGACTTCATGCCGATGGATGACCCGGAGTACGGCCACGATCCGCACTGCATGGTGCTGGCGCGCACGAATCCGGACCTGCTCTGGCAGCAAAACCACTGCGGCATCTACCGCATGGAACGGGAAGAAGGCGTGTGGCAACGGGTGGGGGACAACATGCCTAAGGACGTGGGAGACGTCGGCTTCCCCATCGTGGTCAGTCCATTCGACCCCGACCAAGCTTGGGTGTTCCCGATGGACGGCACCGACGTATGGCCGCGCACCAGCCCCGATGGCCAGCCCGCCGTGTACCACACCGCCGACGGCGGCTCCTCTTGGAAGCGCCAAGACCGCGGCATGCCCGCGGAACACGCCTATTGGACCGTCAAGCGCCAGTGCATGGCCCACGATCAACACGATCCCCTCGGCGTGTACTTCGGTACCACCCAAGGGGAGGTTTGGGGGTCGATCAACGGTGGCCGTTCGTGGAAGTGCGTAGCGCGCAACCTCCCGCACATCTACTCGGTCGAAGCGGCCGGCATCGCGCCTTGAAGGTGCATTTGCCGTCTCCCTTGTTCTCGTACTCGGGCGGGCAAGCGGTCGTCGAGGGCCGTGGCCAGACGGTGCGGCAGGTGGTGCAGTCCTTGGATCGCAAGTATCCGGGCCTCGCGTTCCGCATCGTCGATGAGGTGGGGCAGCTCCGCCGGCACATCCGCATCTTTGTGGATGGTCAATCGGACGATGACTTAGAGCGTGCGGTGGAGCCCCAGTCGGAGATTCACATCGTCGCAGCTCTTTCGGGGGGCTGAGTGCCTGCGCGGGGAAGTCCGCCCCCAAACCAAGGAGCCCAGCTTCGTCTCGCTGGGCTCCCGATCCATGAGCACCCTTTGCGGTGCACAAGGTTTGCTTTAGCGCCGGTGGCGCCGACCGAAGCGGCCGTTGCGGTGGTGGGGCGTGTCCCGGTGTCCACGGCCCGGCGTGATGACCGGACGGGCGGGGACCCACACGCGGCGAGTGCGCGTTTCGTAGTACCCCGGGTCGCAGACCGTCTTGTAGTAGGCGGCGCGCACCAGGATGCGGACCTCGAAGCCACAATCATCGAGGATCGTGCGGTACTTGGCGGGCACGTAGACCCTGCGGGTGCGTCCTTCGATCCAGACCCTTTCCGTCACGAACTCGTAGTGGCCGCGGGCGGTGCGGGGCGGGGGGCAGGAGTCGCGGCGGCGATGCCCGAAGTTTCCTTCGCGGGCGTTGCTTTGCAGCGCCGGCTCCACGTCGGCGGACCATTGGCCTCCTTGGGCACCGTGCGGGTTGGCTTCCGGAGCCTGGGTGCTGGCCGCGGCGGGGGCGGCGAAGGCCAAGGGCAAGAGCAGGGCGAACAGTCGTTTCTTCATGGGAACTCCTTCGGTTTCTCCATCGGGTGGGGCGGAGCGAAGTCCGCTTGGGATTCCCTCGACCCGTCGCACATCCCGTGCCAAAGCGCACCATGCAGGGAAATGGACTCAGCAAGGCCCTCCTAGGCCTGTTGGACCGCCATGCGTGTCCTCGGTGGACACCGATTGTCCCCGCGGGAGGGCAGATCCTGGGAAGCCCGTTTCGCTCGCCTACGCTTCCCTTGCGAAGGCCTTTACGCAGGCCTTTCCAAGGGCCTTTACGAGCTCAACAGGTACTGCTTTCGCCGCACGGTGAAGCTACCCACGATGAGCAGGAACACCATGAAGCCCAACAGCCGTGTGAGCGAGTCCAAGGGCGGTAGATACTCCGCCTGAAGGATGAAGGGTGGCAGGCGTCGCTCAAAGGAATCGGGGCTGGGCTCGATCAAGAGTCCGCGCAGGTAGTACTGCATGGAGAGGCGCTGGGTCGATCCCGGCAGGTTGGCGACCACCATTTCCCACACGAACGCGTAGCCCAAACCGAACACGATCGGGCGGCGCCAAGTGGTGGACAAGCCAGCCGCTAGGGTGGTGTACAGCGCGCCGCACAGGACCATCGCCCCGACAAAGCGCATGGCAAGCCCCGCGGGCAGGGGGCCGTGGGAGGGCTTGCTGAAGGACGCCGGTTCGAACTGGTCGGCGTGCCAACCGACGTAGGCCCCGGAAATGGCCAAGACGGCGGAGACGACCAAGGTGCAAGCCAACCAGCGCCCCAAGAACAGACTCACCCGCGGGATCGGTCGGGTGAACACGTAGGTCAAGGTTTTGGCTTCGACCTCCTCGGAGATCACGGTGGACCCCAGGAGCAAACCAGCGAGGGGCGCCAAAATGTTCAGGGAGAGCAGCACCGCCACGGGAGCGAAGTGGTGCATGGGGCGCTCGGGATCGACGGTCAGGTGCGCTAGGAATGGCGGCAATAGCGCGATCACAACCACCATCCAAAAGCGGCGCGAGCTCAGGAGCTGCCGAGCCTGATGGCCGGCGACGAAAAACGTTTGCGCGATCGGCTGCATGGGCGTGGGGCGGGGCTACTGAACGAGGAAGTCGAAGACCGACTCGAGGTTGGCATCGGAACTCTTCATCGAGCGCAAACCCGGCTGCAGGTTTTGGACCATGCCGGGCAGCTCCTCGTACAGAGCGTCCAACTGGCGCGTGCGCACGACGAGATTTTCGTCATCGACCAGCTCCACCCGCTGGACGTGGGGCCGCGCGACCAAGGCCACCGCGAGCTCCCGCGCTTTGCGAGCGCTCAAAGCGACCTCGCGGGGATGGGAGGACAGCAAGGAGCGAATGTCGCCGACGGTGCCTTGCGCCAGCAAACGACCACGGTGGAGCAGCACGATCGAATCGGTCAGGCTCTGCACTTCGTGTAGCACGTGACTGGACACGATCAGGCTCTTGCCCGCCTCGGCGAGGCTGCGGAAGAGTTCCATGATCTGACGGCGCGCGACCGGGTCGAGACCCGTCAGGGGCTCGTCGAGCACCAAGAGTTCGGGGTCGTGCGCGATCGCTTGGGCCAAGCGTGTGCGCTGCCGCATGCCCTTGGAGTAGCCCTTGCAAGGCCGGTTCATGGCATCCTGCAGCCCCACCTGTTCCATCGCTCGCTTGGCTCGGGCACTCGCGTCGCTGCGCGTGAAGCCGCCCAAGCGCAGCAGGTGCCGAACGAAGCCATAGCCCGTCATCGACTCGTAGAGCGCGTCTTGTTGCGGCGCGAATCCCAGGTACGGATAGAGCTTGCGGTTGGCGAAAGGCGTCATGTCGAGCACTTTTAGCTCGCCGCGGGAAGGCTTGAGCTCGCCCACGATGATGCGCATGAAGGTGGACTTGCCCGCGCCGTTTGGCCCCAACAAGCCCGTGATGCCCGGCGCAAAGTTGACGCTCAGGTCGCTCAGTCCGATGACCTCGCCATACCACTTGCCCAGGTTGTGCGCTTCGATCAAAGCGTTCACGCGATGACCTCCATGCGCTTGACGTTGCGCCACAGCACCACCCAACTCAGGAACGTGATCAAGCCCAGGGTCCAAAAGCTGCCCTCAATGTTCCAGGCCGGTTGGTGCCCCAGGCCCTGGGCTTGCCGCAGGATGGACGTACCGATGTTCGGCTTGTGGAACAGCCACTCGGAGATGGCCTGAAAGTTCTCGATCAGGCTGAGCAAACCGTAATTCGGATTGCCCGTGACCTGCACGATGACCAAGGAGATGCCCTGCACCAGGAAAACCAGCGCAAAGGTGCACATCAAGGCCAGTCCTTTGCGTTGGAAGGCGCTGGAGATGGCCAACACCAAACTGGACATGACTACGATCCACAAAGCGCAGAAGCCGATCGTGCGCCAGATGACCCAACTGCTCTCCTTGAGGAAAATCCAATCGGGGGAAGAGAAGGCCGCCTGCCAGCAAATCATCAGGGCTGGGACCATCAAGGTCAGTCCACCCAGGGCGAGGGCGGTGAGCCACTTGCCGAGAATGTATCGCAGCGGCGTGATCGGTCGCGCGAAGTACAGCAGGTTGGCCGACAAGCGACGGTCTTCGGCGATCAGGTGCGACCCGTACCAGGCCAAGGTCAACAGCGCGAAGAACTGTTCGGTTTGGATGAAACGGTGGATGTTCTCTGCCGTGTCCCCGAGCAGCTCCTGAATGCCGCGAGCGGCTAGGGTCGCTGCACGGCCTTCGGCCTCGGCGGTGCGCTCGGCCAACATGAAGCGCAGGTGCACCATGACGCAGCCCACCAAGGCGGTGATCGCGGAAGGGGTGAACAGGATCAAAGCGGGCAGCTTGCGCCGAAAGGCCATGCGCAAACCGGCCCAGCCTAGAATGCGCTCCACTGCCGGGCGCGAACGCAATTCCCCGCCGTAGCGCCGGTAAATCTCGGTGTGGGTCGTCGCCTTCACAGCAATTCCTCCACCTCGTCCCCGGCCGGGTTTTCCGGTTCCAGGTCTTGGACATCGGTCAAGACGCCTTGGGCGTCGAGGGCTTCTAGGAAGGCCTCCTCCAGGCTGGCGCGCTGGGGTTCGATGGCCGTCACCGTCACGCCGACCTGGGCGGCGAGCGTCAGCAACTCGTCGGCGTCGCTCGTGCCCGGCGGCAAGGTCACCAAGAGCCCGTGCTTCGGCAGGCTGTGGATCTGGTGGCCGCGGGCGGTCAACACCTGCACCCACGGCTCGGGATCTTGCTCGGTTTCCACCCGCATGACCGATGCGCTGGTGGCGGTCAGGTTCGCCATCGTGTCCTGGCGTACCACCGTGCCTTGATTCATTACGATCACATGGTCGCAGGTACGTTCCACGTCGGGCAGCAAGTGCGTGCACAGCAACACGTGCTTGCCCTGATGGCGGCCGAGGTCGGAAACCAGATCGAGGAAGTCGTTGCGTCCGCCCGGGTCGAGGCCGTTGGTCGGTTCGTCGAGCAGCAGGATCGGCGGATCGTGCACCAGGGCCTGGGCCAACTTGATGCGTTGCTTCATGCCGGTGGAGTACTCCTCGTTTTTGCGGTAGCGCTCCTCCCCGGTCTGCACGTAGTCGAGCACCTCGTGGGCCCGCGTCATGGCGTCCGCGGGGGGCATGCCGGTCAGCCTCCCGAGCAACGCCACCAACTCGACCGCGCTCATCCCAGGGATCAAGCAATCGCTTTCGGGCATGTATCCCACCCGCTGCCGGATGCCGAGCCGCTCTTTGGCGTGGTCCGGGTTGAGGCCGGCGATGGTGGCTTGGCCTTGATCGGGCTCGAGCATGCCCAGCAACAGCTTGAGCAAGGTCGTTTTGCCCGCACCGTTGGGCCCCAGCAAGCCCACCGGCCCAGCGGGCACGGACAGGGTCACGCCGCGCAACGCTTGGACCGAACCGTAAGCTTTGTGCAGGTCGTGGATGCGGATGGCAGGCTCGCTCATGGTGGATGCCCCAGCGGGCGACCGGGGTAGGCAACCAAATCCCGCTGACCCCGGCAACGGAAAAAGAAGGTCTTACGAACGGGCGACGGCGCCTTTCCCGAGGGGGAAAGACGCCGCCGCGTGAAGGGAAGGAGTTGGCCTAGAAGGTCACGGTCAATCCGTTCGAGAAGTTCGAGGCGCCACCGGCTTCGCGGTGCCACAACTGGAAGTGCCAGGACTCACCCGCCATGATTTGGGGGCTGCCGGTGATCGGCACGGTCAGCGGGACGTCGAATCCGGAGCCCACCGAAGAGGTGCCGACGAAGTTTTGCATGATACCTGCGGCGTCGTATTGACCGACCGAGTTCAAGGTACCCGTAGCGTTGTAGCGACCGAATTGGTTGCCACCCGTCACGGCCAGGCACAAGCGACCATTGCTGATCACGATGCCGGGGTCGGAAACGCCGGTACCGATCAGGAAGTAGCCGAATTCACCGGGAGGACCTTGCGCCGACTCGAGGTGCAAGCCGGAGCCGGACGGAGCGGTAAAGTTCCCGGTCAACGTGGTGGGTAGGCCCGTCGAGTTGATGTCCATCGGGTCACAGAACGGCGTACCGACACCCACATTGCCACAGGCCGTCGAGCCGGTGATGATCATGTCGTAGTCGTTGCAGTCGCCGGAAGAGCTGGGCCAAACATCCACTTGGATGACCACCTGCACTTGGGCGCCCGTCGTGTTCGTCCAGGACACTTGCTCGTTGTCGCTCACCGAGGTGCTCGAGTCGAGTTCGGAGGTGGGGACAATGCCACCACCGCAGTTGGTGTCGTTGATGTCCCACAGGAACAGGTCCACGTCGGCCACGTCGTCGAGGAACAGGATGTCGACCGTGATGGTCGCTCCGTCGTCCACACAGGTTAGGTAGTTGTCGTCATCGGTCTTGGTGACGTACAGGCCGTTGTAGGTGCCGTCCGCGATGGGAGCGGCCGTGGCGCAGTCTTCGTTGTCCTCGAAGGAGTCATCCGCCGTGCCGGCGCACGGATCCGGGGTGTAGAAGACATCCAGGTCGTAGGTGTCGCAGGTCGCACCGGTCGAGGTGCGGATGACTTCAACGATCAAGGTCGTGCCCGTGGGGCCGCCCATGTAGGTGAAGTCGCCGAACTGCGTCCCCAAGAAGGAGCAAGAAGCGTCGTACAGCCCGAAGTCCAAGAAGCCCGACGTGGTCACCGTGTGGTTGAAGTCGAGGATCATGTTGGCCGGGATGGCGAACGAGTAGAAGTCGGGGTCGGAATCGCTGACGAACAAACCCGGGTGAATGCCGGCCGCCATCGCGGACGGGGCAGCACAGGTGTCGTTTTGCTCGAAGGAATCGTCGGTACCCACCGAGCACGGATCGAGGCCGATGTTCAGGACGCCCGAACCGTTCGCGCCGTTGTACCCGCCGATCTGGATCAAGATCTGCTGTCCGGCGGTGACGCCGGGCAGGGAGATCAAGCTATCCAGACCCACTCCATCGTCGTCGTCCACTTCGATGCAGGTCGCGGTGCACCCCGATCCGGAGTACAGAGCCAGTTGCGTATCGAAAACACTGCCGTTGGTGTCGAAGATGTAGTCGCCGGCCGCGGTGGCCGTCCACTGGAAGAATCCATCGGCGGACAGGTAGGTCGTGCCGATGGTCAAGGAGCAGTTGGCTCCGAGCTCGTAGTCCGACTCGGGGTATCCGGTGGTGTCGAAGGACGTGGTGCCGAGGCCGCTGATCGCGACCGCGTTGGAACAGTCGGTGCCTTGGGCGAAGGCGCCGCCGGCCAGGGTCAGCAAAAGCCCGGGCCAAAGGATGGCTTGGATAGATTTCATGCCTGGAGAAGCTTGGAGAAGGAGGAAGAAGCAGGTGAAGCTCGCTGGAGGAATTTCCAGCGGCTCTATCATACCCACTCAGACGCGCGTCCAACCCGCCAAGTTCCTCGCGCTTTCGCTGGAAGCAGCACTCGGGCGAGGAACCCAACCCTTCCGCTCGAGTTAGCGCCGCAGCCGCCCGCGGACGACCCCGGAGACGCCGTCCATCAGCATGACCAGCAGGCCTCCACAGGCCACCAGCACCAGCATCTCATCGTAAAACTGGCGTGCGCGCAGTTCCTTGACGTAGTAGCCGATGGAGAGGATCCCGAGCATGCCGAGCACAGTGGCCTCCCGCACGCAGGTCTCAAGGCGATAAAAATAGAACGCCAGCCAGCGGTTGAAGGCTTGGGGAGCTCCTCCAAACAACCACAATCCCGACCGACGAGCCCCGGCGCCTCGCAAAGCCTCCAGGGGGCGAGCCGGAACGTCTTCCAAGGTTTCCCCGAACAAGCGTCCCAAAATGCCGCCGTTGTGGATCGCCAGGGCGAGCACGGCCGGCCACACCGAATGGGTCAACAGCGTGATCAGCAGGAAAGCTAAGACGTATTCGGGAATGCCGCGCATCACGAGGCAACCGAGCCGCGTCAAAGTCGCGACCCCCCGGCCACGGGAGGCTTCACCGCCTTCGTAGGGTCGCTCCGCCATCAAGCGGTGGTTCGCGAAGGGGGCTGCCAGCAACCCGAAAGCACCCGCCAAAACGCTGGCCGCGAGCGCAATCCACAGGGTGGCCAGCATCGCCTCCTGGCCCATGGTCCGCCAGATGTTGGCTAGCCACGGTCCTAGTTCCTTCCAGGAAGAGCCCTCATCGCGCAGGGGAAACGGCATGGCATCCCGCTGCAAAAAGCGGCGCAACCCCGGTTGGTCTGCGGGCGCGAAGAAGCGACCCCAAGACCAGGATAGGGAGCCCCACGACCACAGGGTGGCGAGCCCCAACAGCCAAACGCTGGCCCAGGCAAGCCGCGCCTTGGGGCGTCGCGCGTGCAAAGCGCGCAGGCGGGCTTGCACGTCGTGGGGAGGGGGGGGCCCGTTCATAGTCCGGCCCTCCGGCGCAGGACGAGGCTCCAACGCTCCAAGCCCCAAACGAGCAACAAGACCAGGTAGAGCTGCGTCCAAACCTCCCGGTAGTGCAGGCTCGCGAAGGAGAGTTCCAGGTGGTAGCCGATGGTTTGGAAGCCGAAAAAGCCGAGCACGGCGGAAGAGCGTACGGCGCACTCGAAGCGGTAAAACCCGTACGCCGCCATGTCCGGCCAAGCGGCGGGTAGGCGTCCTACCAGCAACGCGACGGCCGAGCGGGCGCCCAACCCCTCGAAAGCCCGATCCGCCAAGGTGGGGGCTTCGTCGAGCAACTCGGAGAACACTTTAGCGAGGATGCCCGTAAAGGGGATGGCCAAGGCCAACACGGCCGCAGTGTCGCTCAAGCCGATCGCCGCCAACAAA
>JAUHXY010000180.1 GCA_030426785.1 bacterium | reverse complement strand
CGACGTGCAGGCGCGCATCGAGCGCTTCAAGCGCAAGCACGGGTTGGATCGGGCCTTGCCGGTGCAGTTTTTGGACTACATTGGTCCCTTCAACCTGAGTCGCGACGGGGTTTCCTGGTTCTCTTCGCCGTACACCGAGCGCAAGGTGGAAGAGGAGACCCTGGAGAGCGGGGCGACCATCGAGGTAGGCACACCCCAGCCCATCGCGTACCTGCCAGGGACCAAAATTCTGTTGCAGGACCGGCTGGAAGAAGCGCGCGAGGTATTGCTCGACGAGGCCGCCGGGCCTTCCGCCTGGAAGCGCGCCACCCAAACGATCCTGGACGCGGGTGACGAGGGTTTGCCCGCCTTCTTCCAGACGCTGTGGGAAATCCAGGACCAAGCCAACGTCGCCGACGGGCCCGTGGCCCGGGTGCTCGCAGGAGTCGCGGAAGCCGGCAGTTTTGAGCCGCATCCCGAGGCCAATTCCGAACAAGTCGTACGCCAAGCGTACGCCTGGTACTACACCGACGGGGGAGGCGATCGCGTCCCAAACACCGGCGAAAACACCTTTGGCGGCCTGTTAGGCGGTGGTTTCGGCAAGGAGATGCAGGGGGACCGCCCGGTCGGGCCGGAGCTTTGGAAGCGCATCAAGGTCTCCCTTCCGCTTTCGTTGACCTCCGTCATCCTGGCCTATCTGCTCGCCATTCCCCTGGGAATTTTCAGCGTGCGCAACCAGGGCACCAAGCGCGATGGCATGGTGACGATCACCCTGTTCGTGTTGTTTGCGATCCCGACGTTCTGGGCGGGTTTGATGCTCGTGCAGCTCTTCGGGAAGACCGGGTTGGATCTGCTGCCCGTGTTGGGCTTGCGCGATAAGGACTACGAAACGTTCTCTTGGTGGGGGCGCCAGGTCGACCTGCTCCAGCACTGCGTGTTGCCGGTCATCACCCTGACCTATGGCAGTTTGGCGTACCTTTCGCGCCAAATGCGGGCGGGCATGATGGACGTCATTCGCCAGGACTTCATCCGCACCGCCCGGGCCAAGGGCTTGTCGGAAAACGTGGTGATCTACAAGCACGCCCTGCGCAACTCGATGATCCCCGTCATCACCTTGCTGGCTTCGATCCTGCCCGTCTTGATCGGCGGCTCGATCATCGTCGAGAAGGTTTTCGACATCCCCGGCATGGGCTTGTACGCCTTCGATGGCCTCATCAAACGGGACTTCAACATCCTGATGGCCACCACGATCCTCGTGGGCATCATGACGCAGTTGGGCATTTTGTTGTCCGACATCACCTACTCGCTCGTCGACCCGCGCATCCGCCATGAGTAAACCCTCCTTTGAAAGCATGGAGGGCCTGGAGCGGCTCGAAGACGCTCCGGTGTACTCCAAGGATTACTGGGACCTGGTTTTCGAGCAGCTCGGCAAGCGCAAGCTGTTCAAAGTCGGCATGGTGATTTTGGCCCTGCTCTACGGAGCGGCCATCTACGCGCCCTTCTTGTCGAACGACCGGCCCTATCGGTTCGAAGGCATCGACTTGGGAGCCTACAACGGCGCGGTGCGCCAAATGGCTTCCATCCCCGCCGTAATGGGGGGGCTGGTCAAGACCACCGACGAAGAGTTCATCGAGAACCTCAAGAGGTCGGGCACCTTCGGTCAGCCGGACAAAACGCCGCAAACGCGTCAGGGCAAGCTCGAAGAGGAGCTGGACTCCCTGAACGATCGCGTGCAACTGGTGTTGGGCTACTTGCCGAAGGACAACACCGAAGCGCGTGAGGGATTGACCACCATGCGTGGCAAGGCGCGCGAGGGCGTAGCGGCGTTCGAGGCGGGAAACACCGAAGCCGCACTGGAATTCTTCGACGAGGCCAAAAAGCAAGCCCGCGGCTTCCGCCGTTCCCTCAAGCCTCTGGATCCAAACGATCCCGAGAAAGGAGGCGTGGACCTGGTGGCGACCACCACCTTCCCCCTGTGGGACGACCTGCCGCCCACGGACGTGGCGTTCATGGTCTTCTGGGCCTTCATCCTTCTGTGGCCCCTATGGAACCCGTTCATGAACCGCGTGCTCTTGCGCGGGGATCGGGACCGCATCCGCATTTGGCGCAAGCGCAAGTGGTTGGGGGTGCTGGCCATTTCCGGATTGATCGCGCTGGTTTGGTATGGCGTGTTTGGACCCGGTGGTGACATCAACAAGAACGCCGGCTACAAGCACGGGTTGGTGGATGGCTCGCTGGTCGCCCTCGAGTCGGGCTCTCGATTGAGCGACAGCGAAAGCCGCTTCGACCCGCCTTGGACGCCGATTCGCTACGGCGTGGCGGAAACCCACACCGAAGAAAAGTTCCGGCCGCCCACCTGGATGGCCTACGCCAAAACGGACGCCGAAGGGCGCTACGTGCCCAAAGGCGGCATGTCCAGCGACGACCAAGCGACGGAAGGGGGCTTTCAGGCCACCTACAACCCGGTCGAAGTGCGGCCGGGCGAGCCGGAGCGCGACGCTTGGAACCGGCACTTGGCGGGCGTGGACGAGCTCGGCCGCGACTTCTTCAGCCGCATGATCTGGGGCGCGCGCACGAGCTTGACGGTCGGCATTCTCTCGGCCGCGTTGCTGACGATCATCGGGATCTTCTTCGGTGCTTTGGCCGGGTACTTTGGCGGCTGGGTCGACGTGGCGATCATGCGCCTGATCGAGATCTTGCAGTCGATTCCCGCCTTCTATCTGATCCTGATGACGGTGGCTTTCATCCCTTCGGATGCGATCAAGCCCATCTTCGCCATCGTCATCGTGATCGCGTTGATTCGCTGGACGGGCACCGCGCGCCTCGTGCGCGGGGAGTTCCTGCGCCTGCGCGAACAGGAGTTCGTCGTGGCGGCGCAAGCCCTAGGTTTTTCCAACCGCCGCACGATCTTCCGGCACGTGTTGCCTAACGCGATGAGCCCGGTGCTCGTCAGCGCCGCCTTCGCGGTGGCGGCCGGTATCCTGACCGAGTCGGCGATTTCGTTCCTGGGCTTCGGCATCAAGCCGCCGGAGGCTTCTTGGGGCTCTTTGGTGAACGAGTCGAAGAACGCTTCGCACTGGTGGATTCAGGTCTTCCCGGGCGTGCTGATCTTCATCACGGTGACCTGTTACAACCTCGTCGGCGACGCGATCCGCGATGCCATGGACCCCAAGATGAAGGAGTAAGGGACATGGCCAAGCGCAAACCCACCCACGAAAAGCGCACCCCCAAAACCGGGGCCGAGGCGTTGCAGCCGTTGCTCGAAGTCAAAGGGCTGCAGACCTACTTTTACTCCGAGGCGGGCGTGGCCAAGGCCGTCGACGGCGTCAGCTACTCCATCCTGCCGGGCGAGACCTTGGGCGTCGTGGGGGAGTCGGGCAGCGGCAAGAGCGTGACCGCCCTGTCGATCATGCGCTTGATCCCGCAGCCTCCGGGCAAGATCGTCGGCGGCGAGATCCTCTTCCAGGGCAAGAACCTGCTCGCCTTCGACGAGGACGGCATGCGCGATCTGCGCGGCAATGACATCGCGATGATCTTCCAGGAGCCCATGACGGCGCTCAACCCCGTCTACACGGTGGGGGACCAGATCATGGAGGCGGTCATGCTGCACCAAGGCAAGGACAAGGAAGCAGCCCGCCAGCACGCCATCGAGATGATCCGCAAGGTCGGCATCCCCAGCCCTGAAGAGCGGGTCGACAACTATCCGCACGAAATGTCGGGCGGCATGCGCCAACGCATCATGATCGCCATGGCAATGGCCTGCGATCCGGCGCTCTTGATCGCGGATGAGCCGACCACGGCGTTGGACGTGACCATCCAAGCGCAGATCCTCGACCTGATCCGCGACCTGCAAAAGGAAACGGGCATGAGCGTGTTGCTCATCACCCACGACCTAGGCGTGGTGGCCGAAACCGCGCACCACGTGGCGGTCATGTACGCCGGACGGGTGGTGGAGTTCGGCAAGGTGAAACGCATCTTCGAGAAGCCCAGCCACCCGTACACGATCGGGCTCTTGCGCTCCTTGCCCGACATGGTGGGGCCTGGGGAGCGCTTGACGACGATCCCTGGCACGGTACCCAGCGCGGAGCGCTTCCCCTCGGGCTGTCGCTTCCGCACGCGCTGTCCCTTGGCGTCCGAGCAATGCGCCGCCGAAGTGCCGCCCCTCCAGGCGATCCCCAAGGCCTCCGCGGACGACGATGACCATCTCGCCGCCTGTTTCTTCCTCGACCGGGCTCAGGAGCTGTAAGAACCATGAGCGACCCGCAAGCCACCGCTACCCCTCCGCGACGGACCGAGGTCGGCGCCGCGCCGTTGCTCGATGTGCGCGGCCTGAAGAAGTACTTCCCGATCAAGAAGGGCATCCTCAGCCGCCACGTCGCCGACGTGAAAGCGGTCGACGGCCTGGACTTCACCGTGGGGCATGGCGAAACGCTTTCGCTGGTGGGCGAGTCGGGTTGCGGCAAAACCACGGCAGGCCGCTCCACCCTGCGGCTCATCGAACCCACCGGGGGGCAAGCACTCTACCGCGCGAAGCCCGGCGATGATCCGGTCGACCTGTTCGAGCTGAGCGACAGCGAAATGCGCGAGCGGCGCAAAGACCTGCAGATCATCTTCCAGGACCCCTTCGCCAGCCTCAACCCGCGCATCACCGTGGGCAACACCATCGGGGAGGCCCTCCAGTTCCACGGCATCGCCAAGGGGCAGGAGCTCAAGGACCGTATCGCCAGCTTGTTACAGCGGGTGGGCCTACGCCCGGACGTGGCCAACCGCTTCCCCCACGAGTTTTCGGGGGGCCAGCGCCAACGGGTGGGCATCGCCCGGGCCTTGGCGCTGCACCCGCGCTTGATCGTGTGCGACGAGGCGGTTTCGGCCCTGGACGTCTCGGTTCAGGCTCAGGTCATCAACCTGCTCAAGGACCTGCAGAGCGAGTTTGGGCTGTCCTACATCTTCATCGCTCACGACCTGTCGGTGGTGCGCTACATCTCGGACCGGGTGGCGGTCATGTATCTGGGGCGCATCGTAGAGATGGGCACCACCGAGCAGATCTTCCACGCCCCCGCCCACCCCTACACCCAGGCGCTCCTGTCCGCGATCCCGCGGGCCAATCCCGAGCATCGCACCGAGCGCATTCGCTTGGAGGGCGACGTACCCTCGCCGATCAAGCCCCCTTCGGGCTGCCATTTCCACCCCCGTTGCCGTCTGGCCACCGAGGCCTGCAAGACTTCGTACCCCGAGCCCCAGACGGGGGCCGAGGGGCACGTGGTTCGCTGTCACGAAGCGCAGATTTGATCCGCAGCGGCCGGTCGCGTGCTCGCGAGCTGGCAGCAGCCCCCTGGGAAGGGGCCCTGATGCCGCTTCGAGCGGTCAAACCTTCCGTGAGCGTTAGGGATGGTGCGGTGGTTCCTAGCGCGCCCTGTACCCGGCGCTGCTGCGCTTCGTTCGATGGTGACCCGCACCGGGCCGTGCTCGGCAAGCTCCGCAGCGGGCTTCGAGAGAGGCAAGCAGAAGCGGCTGACGGAGCGTCGCACCCGGCGGACTCCCAATGGGTTGGCTGCGCGCGGTGCGTGTTGCGATTCATTCGCAAAAAGGCGGCGAAGCAAGCTCCGATCCAGATCCGCTCGCCCTTGGGTACAGAGCGTTGCTCGCGCTCGCGCTGCGATCCAAGGGAACCGATTGTGCCGGCCGGTCAAGACTCGTCGTTGCGCCGCGCGAACAGCGCGCTGTGCAGGTCTGAAACTCCCCCCGAGAAATGCAACAAGTTCGGGCCTGCTGGTCGACACGGCCATGCCCAAAGTGTATTCCTTTTGGCCCGTAATCCGTTTTAGGTGCTGCGGAACGATCCCCCCATGGACCTTTTCCACTTTCCGCGCTGGGTCAATCACATCCGTCTTCTCATCCCCGTCATGTTGCTTGGCGGGGGTTTGTATGCGATCGGAATCGTGGCCTTCGGCGCTTCCCCGGACACGTTGGCGGTGGGCTATGCGCCCAAGCAGCCGATTCCCTATAGCCACCGGTTGCACGCCGGCGAACTCGGCATCGATTGCCGCTATTGCCACACGGGTGTGGACAACAGCGCGCACGCCAGTCTGCCCGCTAGCGCGACCTGCTTGAACTGTCATGCCAAGGTGCGCAAGGACAGTCCGAAGCTCGCGTTGTTGCACGAGACTTTCGCGCAAGGCGAATCCATCCCGTGGATCAAGGTGCACGACCTGCCCGACTACGCCTACTTCGACCACTCGGCCCACGTCAACAACGGGGTGGGGTGCGTCGAATGTCACGGGCGCGTCGATCAGATGGAGGTCGTGACGCAGGTCGAAAAGCTCAGCATGGGTTGGTGCATCGAATGCCACCGCAACCCCGAGCCGCGCCTGCGCCCGCTCGACAAGATCACCGACATGGCCTGGAAACCCGAGGACGACCCGGGCTTCGATCCCAAGGTCTTGATCGACCAGCTCGAAGTGCATCCCAAAGTCAACTGCTCCACCTGTCACCGCTAACCAGGACTCCCGCGGTGGCGCGCTGAACCCAAGGGCGCGCAAGCACCGCAGGCAACCATCACCATGAGCCAAATCGAAGATCGGCCGGCCTCCAACCACGGCGCCGGCGACATGTGGCGCAGCCTGAAGGAATGGGAGAACACCCCTGAGTTCCAAGAGCTGGTGCGCAAAGAATTCCCGGCCGCCGAGCCGGATCGCCTGGGTCCGGTGGACCGTCGGCGCTTCCTGCAGTTGATCGGGGCCTCCGCCGCCTTGGCGAGCGCGAGCTCGTGCCGCTACGAGAAGGAAGAGCTGCGCCCCTTCGCCCAGCGCCCGGAGGGCTACGTGCCCGGCGATCGACGCGTCTACGCGTCCGCGATGGAGCGCGCTGGCGTGGCGCTGCCCCTGCACGTCACCACCGTGGACGGCCGTCCCATCAAGATCGACGGCAACCCGGACCACCCCGCTTCCGGTGGGGGCAGCGACATCCAGGCCCAAGCGGCGATCCTCGAGTTCTACGACCCCGACCGCAGCCATGGCGTCAGCCGCTGGAAGGACGGGCAAGCGGTCGAAGACAAGAACATCGATTGGGATGGGGCTCTTGCTGCACTGAAGGGCAGCTTGGCCCAACGCAAGGGCGATGGCAGCGGCGTCGCGGTGCTCAGTGAAGTGAGCGCGTCCCCGACGTTGCACCGCCTGCGCGAGCGCTTTTTGGCCGCCTACCCCGGCGCGAAGTGGGCCCAATGGTCCGCCACCGCGTCCGATGCCGCCCTCGAAGGGGCGCGCATGGCTTCGGGGCAGAGCGACCAAGCCCACCTGCGCCTGGTGCATCACTTCGATCGCGCGCGCGTGATCCTGGCCCTCGACAACGACTTCTTGGCGTTGCACCCCGACGGCACCCGTCACCGTGCGGAATTCGCGCGCGGTCGCCGTCCGGAAGGGGAGATGAACCGTTTGTACGCGGTCGAAAGCCGCTACAGCAACGCGGGCGCCGTGGCGGATCACCGTTTGCCCCTCGCGCCGAGCCAAATCGGTTTGTTCCTCGAAACCCTCGAGCAAGAACTGGCCGCCATGGGCTTGCCCGGCGTGCAGCCCGCGAGCCCGGCCAACCCGGGCGAAGCGCTGCAGACGTTTGCTCGCGCTTTGGCCGACGACCTGTGGAAGGCGCGCGGCCAGGCCCTCGTCCTGTGCGGCGATCACCTGCCGGCCGCGGTGCACGCGCGCGTGCTGTCCTTGAATGAGCGTCTCGGCGCTTTGGGCAAAACCCTGACCGTGACCCAAGCGCCGGCCGAGATCGACGCGGGCGGTTCGGCGGGTTTGCAAAACCTGACCGGCGCCATGGCGAGCGGTGGGGTGGAAGTGCTGCTGGTTTTGGGCGGTAACCCCGTCTACGACGCGCCTGGCGACCTAGGTTTCGCCGAGGCCTTGGCGCGCGTGCCGTTCAAAGCGCACTTGTCCGAGTTCGTCAACGAAACCAGCCGCCAGTGCGATTGGCACCTGCCGAAGGCACACTTCCTCGAGTCGTGGGGCGATACCCGCGCGTTCGACGGTTCGTACTCGGTGGTGCAACCCACCATCGAACCCCTGCACGGTGGCAAGAGCTCGATCGAGCTGCTCTCCCACCTGCTCGATGATCAGCCCCAAACGGGCATGGCGCTCGTGCGTCAGTCCTTTGACAACCTGCCGAACTCCGGTGGGGATGCGGGTTGGCGCAAAACCCTCCAGGACGGCGTGTTGGCGGGTTCCGCCAGCGCGGGCCTGTCGCTCGGCTTCGGAGCCGGCGCGGGCGCCACGCTTCCGGCGGCCGGGGGTGGCATGGATCTCTTGCTGTACCCCTGCCCGAAGGTGGGGGACGGTCGGTACGCCAACAGCGCATGGCTGCAGGAGTTGCCCGAGTTCCTCACCAAGCTGACCTGGGACAACGTGCTGCTCGTCTCCGTGACCGATGCCAAAGAAAAGGGCATCACCACCGGGGATTTGGTCGAGCTGCAAGGTGCCGGGACGACGATCACCGTGCCCGCGTACGTGGCCCCTGGCCAAGCGGCCGGATCGTGCGCTTTGGCGATGGGTTACGGTCGCACTGCGGCTGGCCGCATCGGTGGCGACAAGACCCAAAACGTGGACCCGGTCGGGGTCGACGCTGCGCCGTTGCGCACCGTCGAAGCGCCGTTCCTCGTGTCCGGCGTGAACTACTCGCGAACCGGTCGTACCTACCCCTTGGCCACCACCCAGGAACACCACCTGGTGGATCAGGCGGGCATGGCGGCGCGGGAAGAACGCATGGGCGCTTTGGTGCGCACCGCGACCCAGTCGGAATTCCAAAAGGAACCCAACTTCGTCGATCACCGCGGCCCGCACCACCCGCCGCTCGAGTCTTTGTGGGATCCTCACGAGTA
>JAUHXY010000179.1 GCA_030426785.1 bacterium | reverse complement strand
GGATTTCATCCACGCGGCGTGCGGCCATCGCTGCGGGGGTCGGGCCCAACCGGAACAACTCGGGCGTGACCTCGTTGACCTTCTTGTCGGTGGTTTGCGCCGAAAGCAGCACGGCCACCAACAGGGTAAAGGGCGAGGTGTGATCGAGCGGGATCGGCGTCTCGGGATACAATTCCTCGAGCAGGGCGGCGATGCGGGCGGCTTTCTCGGCGCGTTTCACGGGTTAGGCGGGTTCGACTTCGATCAAGGGCGTGCCCTCTTCCACGTCCGCGCCGTCGGCGACTAGGTGGCGGACCAGTTTGGCGCGCGCTGGCAGGTTGGAGCCGGCTTGGTAGGGGACTTGCGCAAAGGTTTTCATCACCTCGATCAAACCCACCGGTTGGCCCTCTTGCAGTTCACAGCCCGGCTCGGTGAATGCGGGATCTTGCGGAGAGGGGCGGTGGTAGAAGCGACCGCTTTGCGGCGAGCGCAGGACCAGGGCACCCGATTCCGCTTCCGACTCCTGCGCCGATTGGGTCAGGAGCCCCTCGCCGACCGGTCGCAGGATCAACACCGCATCCCCCGCGCCCACGGGTGCGTGGACTTGGGTCCAAGTGGTTTGGTCGACAATGCCCGCCGTTCCTGCGGGCAACACCAAGTCGTAGACCTGGCCGAGCACGAGCAAGACTCCGGCTGGTTGTCCGGGCGCGAGGGCCCAACCCGACTTGGGCAACTCGGCCAACAGGCCCGCGTCCGGGGCTTCCAGGATCATGCGCTCGCCGTCCTGCCGCACCTGCCACTCGAGGGCCAGCCGACCCTGCGCGCGCCGCGGCATGGCCAGGGCGGCAAAATCGTGCAGGGACCAGATGCGCGGATTCTTGATGCGGCGGTAGCCGCTGGCCTGATACGAGGCTTCGGCGAACAGTTCGCACCAAGCTCGCAACTCCGAGGGCGCGACGATCTCGTCCGTATCCATCTGGCTGGCGGACTTGTACGGATCCATGTCCCCTTCGATGCGCGCTTCGGTCGCGGCCATACCGGCCTCGATCTGCGCGCGCTCCTCGGGTTCTTCTACGGCGATTTCGAACTGGTCGTCGAGCTTGGTGTTGAAGGCCGCGATCGCCAGGGTGCGGCCCTCCATGACCGATTGACGCGTCAGAGGGGTCGAAAGTTGCACGACCGGCTCGTAGGGCAAACCCGCCATGGCGTAGTAGCCCGCACCCGATGCCTTGCGCAGCAGCAGGGTGAACATGGGCACTTGGTTGGTGCTGTTGCTGTAGATCAGGCTCGAACCGTAGCCCAACAGCCCCAAGCGCTCCGCTTCCACCCCGATGTCGAAGCCCGAGATGTCCTGCAACCAAACGATCGGAATGCCGTCGTCGTTGCAGGCGCGGCTGAACGCGGCCAGCTTGGCGATGCCCTCGCGGTAGAGGATGCCCGCAGGTTTCTGTTGTCCCTCGCGCTGCGCGTCTTCGATCAGACCTTGGCGGTTGGCGCAGAAGCCCATGTACAAGCCGTTGACGCGCCCGATGCCCACCACGATCTCGCGACCGCGATCGGCCCACAGCTCCCAGAACAAGGAGTGGTCGACGAGCCGCGCCAACACTTGTTCCACATCGTAGACGTGCCGGTGATCGGTCGGGAAAAGGCCGTCGAGCTGTTCGGGGTCGTGGAGGGGCGGGCAGGCTTGCGAGCCGTGCCGGTGGAAAGGCGCGCCGCTACTCGGAAGGCGTTCGACCTCGGCACGAATGCGTTCGATCGCTACGGCGTCATTGGGAACGCGCACGTCCGCGCAGCCGGACTGATGCACGTGCACCTCGGGACCGCCGATGTCGAGGCTGGAGAGCTTCTGGCTCTTGGCTCCTTGGATCAACGCCGCGCCAGCGATCACCATGTAGGCCTGCTCGGTCATGTAGACGCGATCGGAGATGATCGGCATGTAGCCGCCACCCGCGATGCAGTCCCCGAAGACGCCCGCGATTTGGGGGACGCCGGCGGCGGACAGCTCGGAGTTCTTTTTGAAGATGTGCCCGGCGCCCGTGAGGCCGGGGAAGGTGTGCGACTGCTCTGGCAGGAAGAGCCCCGAACAGTCCACCAAGTAGATCACCGGCAAACGCAAGCGCAGGGCCATCTCTTGGGCGCGCTCGATCTTTTCGGGCGTTTTGGGCCACCACGAGCCGGAGGCCACGGTGTTGTCGTTGGCGATCACCATGGTCCAACGCCCGTGCACTTGCGCGTAGGCGGTCACCACGCCCGCGGCGGGGCTCTTGAGCTTGCCGAAGGACAGCCCGTCGTTGACGAAGGTGCCCACCTCGAACAGGCGCGAACCCTCGTCCTTGAGCTGTTCGATGCGTTCGCGAGCGGTCCACTTGCCTTTGGCGTGCACCCGCTCGACGTACTTGTCGCCCCAACCCGCAGCGACTTCGGCGCGGCGGCGATGCAACTCCTCGATGCGCTCGGTCAGGGCCGTGCGGTTCTTTTGATAGCTCGCATCGTCCAGGAAGTCGGCGCGCGCTTGGCCCAGGGGGGCGAGGGGGACTTTGGCCATGGTGCGGGAGGGCTAGGCGGTGGGCAGGGTGAATCCGGGAATGGCGGAAGTATCGTAGTCGCCGTTTTGGAACTCGGCACTCGCGAGCACTTGCGCGTGCAATTCGGCGGTGGTCGAGACGCCTTCGATGCGCGCCGCGCGCAAAGTGCGCGAAAGGGTTTCGATGGCTTCTTGGCGATCGCGGCCATGCGCGATGATTTTGGCCAAGAGCGAATCGTAGTAAGGGGAAACGGTGTCGCCTGCTTGCAAGTGCGTATCGACCCGCACGCGCCCAGGACCCGCATCGGTGGGGATGTGGAACTCCTTCAGGCGTCCGGGGGTGGGCTGGAAGTTCGCGTGCGGATCCTCCGCGTTCAAACGCAGTTCGATGGCGTGTCCATCGATGCCGAGTTGGTCTTGTTGCAGGGTGAGCGGCTCGTGCGCGGCGATGCGGATCTGTTCGGCCACGATGTCGACCCCGGTGATCTCCTCGCTCACGCAGTGCTCCACCTGCAAGCGGGTGTTCATTTCCATGAAGCACAACTCGCCCGTATCCGCGCGCCGCAGGAACTCGACCGTGCCCGCGCCGTGGTAACCGATCGAGCGCGCGGCTTCGGCGACGAGGCGCCCCATGTGTTCGCGCTCTTCCGCGGTCACCACGGGACTCGGGCCTTCTTCGATCAGCTTTTGGTGATGGCGCTGCACGGAGCAATCCCGTTCGAACAGGTGCACGGCGTGGCCAAAAGCGTCCGCCAAGACCTGGAATTCGATGTGCCGGCCGCCGGTCAAGTAGCGCTCCAAGTACAAGGCCCCGTTGCCGAACGCAGCCTGCGATTCGGCGGAGGCGGCTTGGTAAGCCTCGCGAAAGTGCTCCGGACGATCGACGCGCCGCATGCCGCGGCCGCCGCCGCCCGCGTCGGCCTTGACGATGACGGGATACCCCACTTCGTCGGCGACGCGCACGCCTTCTTCGACGTCGCGCAAGAGGCCTTCCGACCCGGGAATGCAGGGCAATCCCGCGGCGCGCATGGACGCCTTGGCGGGCCACTTGAGGGCCATGCGTTGCATGACGGCGGGGCTCGGCCCGATGAAGGTCAAGCCGTGGGCTTCGCACAGGGCGGCAAAGCGCGGGTTTTCGGCCAAGAAGCCCCAAGCGGGATGCACCGCGGCCGCTCCGCTTTGCACGCCCGCCTGCACGATCTGCTGCATGCGCAGGTAGCTGTCGCGGGGGGCCTTGCCGCTCAGGGGCACGACCTCGTCGAGCACTTGGAGCCAGGAGGCGCCGCGGTCCGCCTCGGAGGCGACCCCTACGCACTGAATGCCGAGGGAGTGAGCGGCGCGGGCGATGCGCACCACGGGTTCGCCGCGGTTGGCGATGAGGATTTTGCGGAACATGGAGGGGGATAGGCTAGCGATCCAGGCCCGCGAGGGCTCCCCCGGACCGCAAGATCCGCCCGGGCTGAGTCACGAGCAGCGGGCGAGGCCGGTTGAGCGCCTGCTCGGCCAGCCGCGTCGAGCCGTGCGTGGTGACGGAGCCGGGCAAGGGCTAGGATTCGGGCATGGGAGCAGCAGCCATCGCAGCGCGAGCAAGGCGACCCCGTGGGCGCGCCGGGCGGGGTTGGGTGGCGCGAGCGGGCCGCCAGGCGATCGTCTGCGTTCTGGCCGTCGCATGCTGTTGGGCGGGGCCTTCCGTCTCGGCCGCGATCCCGGTGCAGGGTGGAGGCGCCAACACCCTGGGTGAGGCCTTGTTGCGCCTGCGTTCCCCGCGCTCCGGCGAGCGGGAGGCTGCGCGGCGCTGGTTGATCGAACACCTGCGCCCCGAAGATGGACCCGCGCTGCTGAACCTAGCCGGCTCTTCCAGCCTGGAGGGTCGTACGGCTTTGGCCGAGGTGCTCTCCAGCCACCCGCGCCTGTTTGCCCATGCGGTGGCCCTGGCCGGGCACAGCGAGCCCGCCATCGCCGCGGTCGGGTTGCAGGCGTTGGAGCAAAGCGTGCTGCGCTGGAATCCCGGTTGTGCGGAGCCCCCGCTCCCGCCCGGGCAGATCCCCGCGGCGTGGCGCCGGGGCGGGGAAGTGCGGCAATCGCTCACGCTCAGCGCGAACGCGCAGGACTTGGTGTGGGATCTCGACCGTTGGCAGCACTTTGGGGACGGACGCGTGCCTTTGGTGCTCGCTCCGGAGAGTTTTCCAATCCGCGCGATCCCCGCGCCCCGTGGGGGAGGAGGGGCCGCGGTGCTGCGCGGCACCTGGTTGGAGGGGCTCGTCCCCCTAGCTCAGGCCTATCGCCATCAGGTCACCGTGTGGGCTTGGAGACCGCCGACCGATCCTTACGATGCGACCACGCCGGACCTGGAAGGCGCCTGGGTGTTGATCGAGCGTCCGCCGCGCCGTGACAGCGGAACCGAGAGCCAACAGGACGGCACGACCGGAGCGCAACGTTTGGCTCGCTGGATGGTGCAAGCGGCACAGGCGGAGGATCGTTCGCTCGCGCGAGCGGCGGCGCAGAGTTTGGCGCAAGTGGGCTGGCCCGACGCCTTGGCTTGGCTCGACCAACGCTGTGCGCAAGGACGCACGGAGTATTGGCCGGCCCTGTGCGGCGCGGCCGCGCGGGGGCATCTGGTGCACTCCTTTCACACGCAAGCCGGGCTGCAACGTTGGCTCGCCGAAGGTTTGCCGCATTGGACCCAAGACACCGCTCCGAGCGCGGCCCAGCGCTGGTCCTGGCACCTAGCGCGCCGTGCACTGCAGGCTTTGCCCGATCGCATCGAAGCGAAGGTGGCGCTCTCCGAGCCCCTATTGGCGGTCTGGCGTTCCGCGAGCGACCAAGCCGGGGCCCAAGAGCGCTTTGTCTGGTTGATCCTGTCGACGTTCGCGGAGCGACGTAGCGACGACGCGCGCATCGCGGCGTTGGCTTGGGAAGTCTTGGCCGCGCGAGATTCGAGCCACGCTCTGCGGCGTTTGGCCCTGGCGACGGTGGCCCACGCGGTTGGGCGCGAACAGGTGCCGGCAGCGACCCGCACGGTGAACATCGCATGGTTGGGGGAATTGGAGCCGGCCGCCCGACGCAGGGCTTGGGAACAGGCGGATCGAGCTCGCTTGCTGCCCGCGGAAGGAGCCGACTGGCGACCGCCCAGCGCGGAGGATGCGGCTCGCATGGCTCTGTGGGCCTGGTCCTTGCGGACCGAGTGGCCCCAAGCCGAACGGGTTGCGGTGGTTTGGCTCGAGGCGCACGCCCGAGCGGGATCGTGGCGCGCCGCCCGACGAGGATTGGCTCCAGCCCTGTTGGCCGGTCGCCAGGGCGAGATCGAAGCGCTGCTGCTGCATTGGCAAAGCCAGTCCTCTAGCGGCGCGCCGGAAGCTCTGCGCTATCGCCTGGCCCTGGGTGGTCTGCGCCCGTCGGAGCGAGAGACCTGGCTTTCGGAACGGCTTGCGAAGGAATCCCGCAACGCGCAGGACTGGCTGGACATCGCGCTCTGCGCTGGCGATCCCGACCTGGGGGCGCGAGCCCGCGGGGCGTTGCTGGGGGCGCTCGGTCAGGACGTACCGGCGGGCGTCTTGGAACCGGCGTTGATCGAAGCGGTCGGACAGGTACGAACCACACGCGATGAGTTTTTGGTGGAGGCCTGGAGCGGGGACATGCGCCGCGCGGCACTGCGCTCCGACCACCCCCTGGCGAGCCGCATGCTGGATGAGGGCTGGGGCGAAGAGAACCCTCCCGGGGACTCCGTCGCGCAAGAACTGGGCAGCGAAGAAGTTCCTTTTCCCTGGTGAAGAGGGGTCCCTATCGCGCGCTGTCCGGAGCGGATTGAGCCGCCCGGTGGTGGGGGGCCGTCTCCCTCCCGGCCACCCCACGGGCTTCGCCGGGATTTCATAAGAATCCGGTCGAGACCCCCGTTAGGGTGTCCGAAAGAGAGCACAGGTTAGGGGCTAGATTCCAGCCGTCAGCGTTACGCTGTGGCAGGCCCCTCTCGGACCATGGCGAAGAGCGAGAAGAACACCCAAGGCCCCGGATTTCCCCCGGCGGTCCCCGACGAGTCCCGCGGCGTACCGATCCGTCGCGAAGAGATCGCGATGGTGCACGCCCCGCAGGGGCTGATCGCGGAGCAATTCCGTGGGTTGCGCAACTCGATCCAGTCCATGAACACGGACGGCGCGTCGCACACCCTGGTGATCACCAGCGCCCTGCCCGGCGAGGGCAAGACGGTTTCGACTTTGAACTTGGCCGCTGCTTTGGCCGAGGTGCCCGGCATCCACGTGTTGGTGCTCGATGCCGATCTGCACAACCCGTCGGTGGAAAAGTACTTGGGCTTGCCCCGGCGCCAAGGGCTAACCGAGTTGCTGGCGGGCAAACTCACCATCGATCAAGCCGTGCGCGCCACGTCGATCGAAGGCGTTTCCATCCTTGGCGCGGGCACACCGCCCGTGAATCCGTCCGAGCTGCTCGGCTCCGATCGCATGAAGACGGTTATGAACCGTCTGCGCCAGCGCTTTAGCTACGTGCTGATCGATACACCCGCCGCGTTGAACGTTTCCGACGCGAGTCTGTTGGGCGCCATGGCGGACGGCATCCTGTTGGTGGTGCGCATGGGCTCCACGGCCCGTTACCACGTGCAGCGCACGCACAACACCTTGGAAGCCCTTGGCGGCAACGTGCTCGGCACTTGCTTGATTGATGCCCACCAGCCGGACATCAACAAGGAATACTCGAAGCGCAAGTAGGCGCTGGCGCGAGCCCTAGCGCCGCGCCAAGACCCGAAACAGTTGGTCGCGCTCCCAGCGCAGCGCCCACTCGTAGTCGGGGTAGCGAGCTTCCCGTTGCCGGAACGCGCGCGTGTGGTGGACCCAGCGGCCGGCGGGATCTTTGTGGCTCGGGTACAGCGCATGCAGGTGTTCGTGGAATACGATGTAGCGCACAAAGCGTGCGGGCACGGTCGTGCGATCGAGGTGGGGGTGGATGCGAATGAGATTGGATTCGCTCACGTAGCTGCCGAGGCGCAGGCTGCGAATGCGCTTGCGGGTGGACGCCCGTCCCCAAGTCATGGAGGGACAAGCGAGGCGTGCTGCGCTGTCCGCGGGGTCCCCGAGGGGCAGCTCGCCCTCGCGCGGCGGCAGCGCGAATCGATCGGGAAACTCCGCTTCGATCACCTCCCGTTGCAAGTCCTCCAAGTGGTGGGCGTGCCCCTCCGCTCGCAGAGTCACTTGGCGTGGCGCCGTCGGGGGGAGGGCTTCCAGCGCCCCATGCATCCACGCGTCGAGGCGCGCGCAAGCCTGACGTGCCCGGCGCCCGACCTTCAGCCACTGGCCCATGTCGACGATGATTTCGTCGGGCGCGTTCAGAAAGACCCGGTGCAAGCGCAGGGCCACCCCGGCTTGGGCGAAGGTGCCGGGCCGCAGGGCCTTGGCTTGGACCGGGCGGGTGCGGCTCCGACCCAGTTCGACCTTCACGGGAGCCTGGAGGGTCTCGCGCAACAGGGCGGTCAAAGTGGCGGTGGTCTGCATGAGGGTGCCGAGTCCAAAACCTAAGTCGCGCGGCTGACAGAAGAACGGGTGACCCCGCGGTTTTTTGGGGGCGGCCGCCCGGACAGTTCGGGTGCGGCCCATCGGCGGGAGTGCGGGCGAACCAAAAAGAGCGGCCCGCATGCGTATGCGGGCCGCTCGTCGGTTGTGTGCCGGTCGCGAGGCGCTTACTCGTTGAACTCGAAATCTTCGCCTTGGTAGCGACCGTCGGGGCTGATCGAGATCTTGCGACGGGAGTTTTGCGAATCCGCGGCACCCGCAAAGGGGTTGTTGCCGCCGGAGCTCGGTCGCTGGGCGCTGATCCAGTAGTTGCCCGAGCGCACGTTCTTGAGCTCGTAGACCCCTTCCGGGTTGCTGCGCACCGTGTAGTGCAAGGGGAACTCGGTGGTCGTTTCCAACCACAGCTCGACGGTAGCTGCGCTCACCGGCGTGCCACCCGGTCCGCGCACCACGCCGGTCACCACACTGCCCTTCTCCAAAGTCACGTTGCCCAAGGGCGTTTCGGTGCCTTCGGAGACGACCACGTTTTTCATAGCCGTCTTGGCAAAGTCGTCGTGCTCGATCTGGATGAGGTACTTGGTGGGGTGCAGGCCGCGCAGGACGAATTCGCCGTCCTGGTTGGAGGTCGCCTTCTTCTTGGTGGACATTCCCGGGAAGCCGTCGCCAAAGGTTTGGTCGAACATGCTGCCGGTCCACTCGTTGTTTTCGGTGTTGATGCGAGCGTTCGCGATCGGGTTGCCGCTCTTGTCGACCAGCTTGCCGCGGATGATGCCGCCGGAGGTCATGGTGACGTTGATGCCGGTGAGGTTTTGGCCGTCGGTCGCGTTGAACAGG
>JAUHXY010000178.1 GCA_030426785.1 bacterium | reverse complement strand
CTCGACCCGCACTTTGTGATGCTCACATTGCAGCCCGAAGCGCGCGAATCGAAGACTACGGTGCCGTTGTACTACCTCGGAACTGGGGAAACCGTCCTGCCCACTTTGCCCCCGGGAAAACTCACGTTGCGAGTGAACTTGGTGGGCTTTGAGAATGACGGACTGGTGATCGACGACTTAACCTTGCGAGCCGGCGAAACCTTGCGGGATCCGCGGCTCTTGCCCCTCGATCTGCGCGGCTTAGGCCGCGCTGCGGAATGGACGCTGTTGTTGCCCGGCGGACAACCGCTGCGCGAAGGAAAAGTGCGGGTGCGCACTCCCGGTGCCCCCGAGCATTGGAAGGCCTCCACGGATCCCAACGGGAGGCTGCGGCTCTTCCTGCCCCAGTGGGTCGATCGGGTCGAGATCAGCGCCGGAGCCGACCAGTGGACGTCGGCCGTCGTTAGAATCGACCAAGTCGTACGCTTTCCTGCGGTCCGCTAGGGCTACCGTTCCCGACCGATTCCCGTTTCGGTTGTGAAGGCGCGGGACGGTGATGCGTACCGAACGCGATGACCAGCTTCCTCGATTCCGTCTCTGTGGGACCAAGTGGCGTAGCAGCCTTGGGCAAAGCGCAAGAGCGTTTCGAGCAGTGGGGTTTTGAGGTGCTGGAACGCGATGAACTTCGCGTCGTCCTGAGGGGTCCCGGCATGCACAGCAACCGCGAAGCCCGCGCGCGCGGCGCGTCCAAGGTCACCCTAGCTGTGCTCGGGGAGCAACTCGTACTCGACGCGCAAATGGGCGCCGCGGATCGCATGGAACGCTTTTGCCGCGTGTTTCCCGTCGGCCTGTGCCTGTTGCTTGGCGTGGTGCTCGGCACGATCTTCTGGTTCGTCTTCCCGCCGAAGATCGCTTTCGTGGCTCCCCTTTTCTGCCTTTTGACGGCGGTTCCTTGGCTCGCCATCGGCCCCGCGATGGGCCAGACCGTGCAACGGGAGGCGCGCGAAGGGTTGCGGTCGGTGTTGGCGCAAGCGCGAGAAGAGGTCGCTCCGGAGTAGCGCAGCCACCTCCGCGCTGGCCGAGGTTCGGAGGAAACGCGGCGGGAGAAAACGTGCGCTGGCGATGCCGCGGCGGGCCTTCATCAAGACGCGATCAATCGCGCATCAATCGCCTTGATGCAAAACCCACAGGAACCCAACGGGGATTGGGATCGGGGAGTTTCTAGGCTGCCGAGCATCCTCCGAGGACGGTGGGGTGCACCACTCGCGGACGCCCAACGCCCTCGTACCCATCTCCAAAACGACTCCCCATGAAAACTTCGCTTCTCGCAGGGGCTGGCCTAATCACGTTGGCCGGCACCGCTCTCTCCTGGCAAGGGCAAGCCTTCGCGCCCGTGAGCGCCACCCCGCACGCAGCCGCGCTCGCAAACGGCCAAGGGGCCTCCCAGGGCCCCTTCCAACGCATCGCATCGTTCCCGGTCTTCCAAAACACCGACGTGGACGACGAAACCGTTGCCGAGATCGTCGCGGCCTCGGAAGACGGCATGCTGCTGATCTACACGGACTCCGAAACGGAAAACCTGGGCTTCATCGACATCGCCAACCCCGCCAACCCCACCCCGGCTGGTGCGCTAGCCCTCGGCGGGGAGCCCACCTCCGTCGCCGTGCACGGTGGCTACGCCCTGGTCTGCATCAACACCAGCGCGGACTTCGTCAACACCTCGGGTGACCTGCTCGTGGTCGACATCGCTAGCCGTCAGATCGTGCGCACCCTGCCGCTCGGCGGGCAGCCCGATTCCATCGCGGTGAGCCCCGACGGGCGCTACGCCGCGATCTGCATCGAAAACGAGCGCGACGAGGACCTCGGCAACGGCGAGCCGCCCCAGGCGCCTGCTGGCTTCCTGGTCATCGCCGACCTCATCGGGGACCCGAGCCAATGGGGCCTGCGCCAGGTGAATCTGACGGGGGTAGCGGACCTCTTCCCCGAAGATCCGGAACCTGAGTACGTGGACATCAACGCGTTCAACATCGCGGCGGTGACCTTGCAGGAAAACAACCACTGCGTGCTGGTCAGCCTGTGGGACGGGCGCGTGCTGTACGACTTCCCGTTCGGCACCGTGAACCTAACGCAGGTGGACGACAACGAGAATGACCTGATCCAACAGGACGCTTCCCTGCAGGGTGTTCCGCGCGAGCCGGATGCGATCACTTGGACGTCCCTTTTCACCCTAGCGACGGCCGATGAGGGCGACCTGTTCGGCGGCAGCCGAGGCTTCACGACCTTTTCGTTCCTGGGCTTTCCCCTCTTCCGCGCCGGCAATTCCGTGGAGCACCTAGCCGCGAGCATCGGGCACTACCCGGAAAGCCGTTCGGAGAACAAGGGCACCGAGCCTGAAGGCATCGAGTACGGTCGCTTCGGCGGCGCGCAGTACCTGTTCGTCGGCAGCGAACGCGGCAACTTCGTGTTGGTCTACGAGCTGTTCGGGGGACCTTTCTTGGCGAACGCGCACCCCGTACTGCGTCAAGCGCTGCCCACCGGCGTAGGCCCGGAAGGCCTGCTCGCGATCCCGAGCCGCGACCTGTTCGTGGTGGCTTGTGAGGTCGACGGGCGCGACGACAAAATCCGCTCCACGGTCATGATCTACGCCAACAATGGGCAAGGGAACTACCCCGAGATTGAGTCGCGCAACCGTCCCGACGGTACTCCCATCCCGTGGTCGGCCCTGTCCGGGTTGGCGACGCGCCCGCAAGGCCAAAACCTGTTCGCGGTGCACGACAGCTACTACCAGCAAAGCCGATTCTTCACGCTTCGTCCGCGTCCCCACGGTCCCGTGTCACTGCGCGAAGAAACCGTGCTGCAAGACAACGCTGGGGTGTTGCTGCAAACCTTGCAGGACTTGAAGGGCCAATTGCCCAACACGCCGGACTTCGACCCCGCGGATCTCGTCAACGCGGACGGGACCGTGAACTTAGACCTCGAAGGCATCGACGCGGCACCCTTCGGCCGCATGTGGTTCGCCTCCGAAGGCGCGGGCAACCTCGTCAACGGAGTCAGCGACCCGAACGACCGACCCTTCGAGAGCCCGAACCTCTTGGTACGCACCACGCGCGAAGGCGCGATCGAGGAGGTCATTCTGCCCCCCTTGGAGGTCACACAGAACCAACTGCGCTTCGGCTTCGAGGGCGTCGCGTTCACCGGGCGCTACGTGTACGTGGCCTTCCAACGCGCTTGGCAGGCGGCGGGAGATCCCTCCGACCGAGCTCGCATCGGCCGCTACGATCGCTTGACCCAGACCTGGGGCTTCGCGCACTACCCGCTCGACGCGGTCACCTCCCCCGCCGGTGGCTGGGTGGGTTTGTCGGAGCTCACACACCTGGGGGGTCGCGACTTCGCCGTCATCGAACGCGACAACCAAGGCGGCCCGGACGCCACCATCAAGCGCATCCAGACCTTCTCGGTCTTGGGCGTGGACTGGAAGCCGGCTGATCAGGTCGGGCAGTTCGAACTGCTGACCAAGTCGCTGCAAGCCGACCTGATCGCGATGGACGCCTACGGATACACCGGAGGTCCCGTGCCCGAGAAGCTCGAGGGCATGGCGGTGCTGCGCAACGGCACCGTGGTGGTCGTCAACGACAACGATGGCGTGGATGACAACAACGGCGAGACCCGCTTGCTGCGCCTCCCGGGCCTGCTGCAGTAGGCTCCCCGGCCAACGCACCGCGGCCCCGCCTTCCTTCTGGAAGGCGGGGCCGCGAACGTTGGTGGGTCTGGGCTTAGCGGCGCAGCTCGGCGCCCTGATGCTCCAGGGTTTTGGCGAGGCGATCTAGGTACTTGGCTTGGTCCTTGTCGGTCAAGGTGCGCGCATCCGACGCAAGGGTCACATGGAAGGCGAGGGAACGCTTGTCGGCTCCCAGGTTCTCGCCCCGATATAGGTCGAACAACTCGACACCTTGCACGGTGCCTTTGCCCGCCGATGCGATGGAGGTCACGATTTCGGCGGCGGGCAGCGCATCCGGTGCCAGCACGGCCACGTCCACCTTGACCTCGGGGAACTTGGGCAAGGGGCGATAGCGCGATCCTTCCGGAGGCTCTTCGAGCAGTCGATCGATCGAGATTTCGAAAACCGCCAAGTCGCTGGCCGCATCTCCGTCGAAGCCCAGGTTTTGGGCTACCGCCGGATCGAGCGCCGCTACATAACCCAGCACAGCACCGCTGGCCGCGCTGCGCAGGGCCATGCGCTTCTTAGGGTGCGCCCAGGCGAAGAACGGACTGTCGTCGGTATGCGCTTCGGGTCCGGCGAGGGCGATCCCCAGGCCGCTTAGAAGCTCGCGCGCCACCCCGTGCAAACGCGGCAGGGCACCCGCATCGAACGCAGCCTCCAGGTTCGGCGCACAGGCCAGAACCGCCCCCAGCAGGTGAACTTCCATCGGTTCGCCGTGTTGATTGGCCGCTTCGGGCAAGTACCCCTTGCCGACTTCAAACAACGCGACCTGACCATGGCGCTGGCGGTTCGTCTGCGCGGCTTCCAGCAGGGTGGGCAATACGCTGCGGCGCAGCTTGGCCTGCCCCTCGGCCACGGGGTTGATGACCTGCACGCGCGGCAAACCCGCGATGTTCATGGCCTGGAGCACGCGATCGGGCACGAAGGAGTAGCCCATGTTTTCGTGGAAGCGCGCCCCCCCAGCCAGAGCATCCTGCAAACGGCGCACCCAACGGCGGCGGGCATCCGCCGGCGGCGGCACGATTTCGCCGATCAGGTTCTGGGTCGGAACGTTGCCGTAGCGGTAGATGCGCCCCACCTCTTCGACGAGGTCTTCTTCCAGTCCCAGGTCCTTGGTCGCACGGGCCGCAGGAACCTGCACGGTGATCTCATCACCCGCTAGTTGCGGCGCTAGTTGCAAGCGTTCGAGAATCGCCACGATCTCCGCATCCGCCAAGTTCGCGCCCAAGCGCGACCGAATGCGGCTGGGCCGCACGCGCAACTCCTTAGCCGGGTTCTCCCAGCGCCCTGCGTCCGACAGCGCCAACGGGAAACTCACTCCGGGTTGGATGCTCTGCAAGAGCCGCGCGAAGTGACCGGCGGCCGCTTCGGGCAAGGTCGGATCCAGGTGCTTTTCGAAGCGCGCCGACGAGTCTGAACGCAGGCCCAAACGGGCGCTGGTGCGCCGAATGGTGCCCGGGTGGAACGTCGCCACCTCCAGCAGCAGCTGGGAAGTGTTGCCCTCGACCTTCGAGTCCTCGCCTCCCATGATGCCCGCGAGGGCCACGGGACGATCGCCGTCGGTGATCAAAAGGTCGTCGGTGGTGAGCTTGCGCTCGAACCCATCCAGGGTGGTCATCGTCTCGCCCTGGCGGGCTTTGCGCACCACGATGCCCTTCGCGCCCAGTCGAGAACGGTCGAAGGCGTGGTTCGGTTGACCCAAGTCCAACATGACGAAGTTGGAGAGGTCCACCAACAGGTCGAGGGGCCGCTGCCCCACCGCCAGCAGCAGGAAACGCAGCCAGTCCGGCGAGAGCTCTTGCTGGGCACCGTCGATGGCGAGGCCCAAGTAGCGTGAGCACGCGTTGTCTTCGACCGTCACGGGGAACGCGGCGCCGCTGCCGAGTTCGGGCAAACTGGTGTCCAACGGCTTCAACTCGCGCTGGAAGATGGCGGCCACCTCACGCGCCATGCCGCGATGACCCCACAGGTCGGGGCGGTGCGTGAGCGACTTGTTGTCGATGTCGATGACCCAATCGACGACGCCGAGGGCTTCGGCCACGGGCTGACCGATCTCACAAGCATCGGGCAGCACCCAAATGCCGTCGTGTTCGTCGCCCAGGTCGAGCTCGCGCACCGAGCAAATCATGCCCTCAGACGGTACGCCGCGGATCTTGGACTTCTTGATCTTGAAGTCGCCGGGCAAACGCGTGCCGACCGTCGCGACCGCCACCTTTTGACCGCCGGCCACGTTGGGTGCGCCGCACACGATGTTTAGGGGCGCGCCTTGGCCCACGTCGACCTGGCATACGCCGAGCTTGTCCGCGTCGGGATGCGGCACCCGTTCGAGTACGTGACCGACCACGACGTCGGAAAGGTGCGGCGCGAAGCGGAAGACCTCTTCCACCTCGGCGGTGGACAGGGTCAGGTTTTCGGCGAGCTCCTCGGGAGAAATGCCGGTTAGATCCACGTGGCGGGCCAGCCAGTTGTAGGAGATGTGCATGGGAAGGCTCCTTAGAATTGGCGCAGGAAACGCAGGTCGCCGCTGAGCAGGTGGCGCACGTCATCGATGCCGTAGCGCAGCATCACGAGGCGGGACAAACCGAGCCCGAACGCGAAGCCGCTCCACTCCTCCGGGTCGATGCCGCCGGCGCGCAGCACTTCGGGGTGCACCAAGCCACAGGGCAAGAGTTCGATCCAGGTGGTGCGCTTGCAGACGCTGCAACCCTCTTCGCAGAAGGGGCAGCGCGCGTCGAGCTCGAATCCGGGTTCCACGAACGGGAAGTAACCGGGGCGCAAACGCACCTCCAATTCGCGACCGAAGATGCCGGCCAGCAAGGTCTTCATGGCGCCGATCAGGTGCCCGACCGAGATGTCTTTGCCCACCACGAGGCCCTCCATTTGGTGGAAGGTGTGCTCGTGGCTCGCGTCGGTCGATTCCTGGCGGAAGACCTTGCCCGGCGCCACCGCGCGGAAGGGCGGCTGGAGGCGTTCCATCGCCCGCACCTGCACCGGGGAGGTGTGAGTGCGCAGGACGAGCTTGCCCTCTTGGTCGCAGTAGAACGTGTCCTGGCTATCCCGCGCCGGGTGGTCGGCCGGAATGTTGAGCGCTTCGAAGTTGTAGTGGTCCCGTTCCACTTCGGGTCCGTCCAAAATGTGATAGCCCATGGACGCGAACAGGTCTTCCAACTCGCGCGTCACTTGGGTGATCGGATGGAGGCTGCCGCGCTCTACCGTCGGTGGCGGCAACGTCGGGTCGAAGCCCAGGGCTTGGCGTTCTGCGTCCATGGCGGCATGGGCCAAAGCGGCTTCCCGGACGGCGAGGGCTTGCGTAATGGCCCCTTTGATCTGGTTGGCCTGTTTGCCGGCGGCGCCGCGCTGGGAGGGTTCCAGGCTCGGGATGCGCGCGAGCAACCCTTGCACCACGCCTTGCTTGCCCAGGAACTCGCGCTCCACGGCGCGTAGGGCTTCTTCGGTGTCCGCGCTTTGGATGCGCTCCAGGGCCTGCGCCTGGACGGCTTCCGGATCGATTTCGCTAGTGCTCATGACGCAAAAGGGGGCTGGGGAAACACTCACGGCCGCCAGGGATGCTGGCGGCCGTGGGCAAGTGGGGCTGGAGTGGCCTCACGAACGAAGAAGCTAGACGCGCGCCGACTTGGCTTCTTCGACGAGCGCGTCAAAGGCGGCCGGGTCGTGGATGGCGAGCTCGGAAAGCTGCTTGCGGTTCAGCTTGATGTCGGCCTTGTTGAGACCGTCGATGAACTGCGAATACGTGATGCCGCGCATGCGCGCCGCAGCGTTGATGCGCAGGATCCAGAGGCGACGGAACTGACGCTTCTTTTGGCGACGGTCGCGGTAGGAGTAGGCCCAGGAGCGCATGAGCGCTTCCTGCACGGTGCGCCAAAGCTTGGAGCGACCGCCGCGGTAACCACGAGCCTGCTTGAACAGACGCTGCTTTTTCTTGGCGCGCGGGGCGCCGTAGGTGACACGTACCATGGATCAACCCCCTCCCATCATGCGCTTCAGGAGTTTCGCCCAAGCACCTTCGGTGACGAGAGCCGTACGCTTCTTGCGGCGGAAGGCCGAATCTTTGTTCGCGCGCATGTGCCCGCTCTGCGGGCGATTCGACTTCAACTTGCCGCCCTTCGTGATGCGGAAACGTTTCTTAACCGCACCTTTTGATTTCATCTTCGGCATGGGACTTCCTCGTGTAGGGCCAGCCCGGCAGGGCCCGACTAGCCGCCTCGAAACCCTGGTCGCTGGCATACCGAACCGCTCGCAGGGGCTCCCGGGCACGCCGCCCGGTCGCTTGGAGGGGCAGATCATAGCCGCCAGCCTGCCCCGGGCAAGGCCAGAACCGCGCCCTAGGGCCATTTTTTGTCCCCCAGGGCCCTCTTGGAGGGCCGCGAGGGCTCATCGAACGGGTTGGGGCCTAGTTCAGTCGGTTTGGTCTCGGTGCCGCTGGAGGTCCGCCGCCAACCCGATCAGGAATAGGGGCCAGGCGATCCAGCTCAGCAAGCGCACCAGCATGCCGTACTGGGCCGGGCTCAACCAGGAAACGGTGACGATGCGCTGACCCTTTTTTGGTTCCAATTCAGGGGCCAGGCCTTCTGATGGCTGTTTCGAGTCGCGAACCTCGAGTTCTCCAACTCCCCAACTCAGCGGCACACTCAGTTTCAACTCGCGCTCATCCGCAAACTCCCAGCGTGGTGATTCGACGAAAGGAATCACCGGGACATGGCAAGCAATCATGGTTCGCACCAAGTTCTCCACCGTCCACTCCTCCACCGTTGGAGAGTCCGTACGGAGTAGCGGACCTGACGACGCCTGCCCTGGCCCCCCACGAGTGGATGCGCCTTCGCTGGCGAGCTGTTCGGCCATTCGAAACGTATTGGGCGCGATGTTGCTCGGAAGCCTCGCAGCCGACCAAGTCACGGGGAGCAAGACCAGACAAGGCAGAAGCGGTATGTAACCCCGAGTAAAAAAGCCTGTCCAGAAGCCGATCAAGACTCCGCGACTCCAAGGGAAGAGCACCGCAAATGGGGCTAGTAGAGTGCAGAGCAGTACAGTGAGAGCCTGGGTAGGCCAGCGTCGGATGAAGCCGCCAAAACGTGCTTCCCCAAGTGTCCGCCAACGCATTTGTCGATACACCTTGTCGGCGTGCTTGTCCGATCCCGATCGGCGCAGGGAACGCTCGGCGGCGA
>JAUHXY010000177.1 GCA_030426785.1 bacterium | reverse complement strand
CATCAGTCGGTTGCCAGTCCTGCGCCCACAGCCCTTTTCCGTTGTCCCTTCCACCGCCGAGCGGATGGTACGCCGGACCGAGTCCTCCAACCCCTCCAACCCCTCCATCCCATGCACCCCTTGCTGCATCCTTTCGCCGCGGGGAGCCTTGTGCTCTCCCTGACCGCCCTGAGTTTTTCCCAAGCTCCCGTCGAACGCGCCGGAGCCGATCCCGGGCTTCATCCCCCACAACCCTCCTTCGAAGGCCTCCGCGAGGGCCTACTTCCCGACCTGGAAGCGGAGCGTGCTCGCGTCTTCACCGCCCAGCGCGAGGAGGCGTTTTGGGTTCGCGGAAGCGACTACAAAGCACGATTTGCGCCGCAGGGCACGACCTACATCCCCCTGCTCGGCCCCAAGGCGGAGCACCGCCCGGAATTGACGTTGGGCGTTCCCTCCCTGCAAGCGGGATTGGAGGCGATCGCGCTACAACAAGACGTGGCACCCGAAGGTTCAGCCACCGAAGTGCGCTTCGAGCGCGGTCCGCTGACCGAGTGGTACCGCCTCAGCCCAGAGGGCATCGAACAACTCTTTACCTTCGAGCACCCTCCGGGAGCTGGCCCGTTGACGGTCACGATTCCGATGCATTGCGACCTAGAGCCGACCGAAAACAATGGCGGTCTCGCGTTCCACAACGAGTTCGGGGGCGTGCACTACGGCTCCGCCACAGTGCTCGACGCGGCGGGGACTAGCCTAGCGTTGGAAACCCGCTGGCTCGGATCGGCCATCGAAATCACCGTGCCGGAGGCCTTTTTGGCGAACGCTCAATGGCCCGTCACGATCGATCCGCTCATCACCACGATGCTCGTGGACGCTTGGAACGAAGACTTGCTGTACCCCGACATCGCCTACGATCCAACCAGCAACACGGTGCTGATCGTGTACGAAGAAGTGACCGGGCCCGGGGATCGAGATGTGTATTGGCGCCTGGTCACCCCGACCACGGGGGCCATCGTCGATTCAAATTACTTCGACCTAACCACCGACGATTGGGGGCGTCCGCGGGTTGCGCAAAACACGCTGGCGGGAGCCTATTTGATCGTGGCGGAACACGATTTGGGCACGTTTCAGAACGTCGGCTACCGCGTCGTGGACAGTAGTGCGGGCACCCAAGGAATGATCTTAGGGGTCGATGCGACCGAGTTTGTTTCCAATCAAACGCCCGACGTGGGAGGCGAGACCTTCCCCACCGGCAGCAGCTATTGGTACGTGACTTGGGTGCAAGAAAACACCTCTGGCGCTCGACGGGTCATGGCAACTCGCGTGGACCAAGCCGGGGTGTGCACTTTCGACGGATTGGTCTTATCCAGCCTCTCGACCCAAGTGTTCCGGCCGGCGATCTCGAACAACGCCAAAGAGACCAGTCTTTGGGATGTGGTTTGGGAGAGCGGCCCTTCGGGCGCTCGCAACGTGCACGGTGCGATGGTGCGTTATGACGGAACCTTGATCGCGGCGGATCACTTGATCGCCAATCCCGTCGGCGGTGCGCAGAACCCTGCGGTAAGCGGCTACCTGGGAGGCACCAACTTGGCCCTCGTCGTGTACGAAGAGCCCCAAGTGGGCGGGTCCGTCGATCTGATCGGGACCGTGCTCGACTTCAACCAGCCGCAGTTCCACCAGAACCTGACCGATCAAGCGGGTATCGCCCTAAACGCGGTGCGCGGTGAACCTCGGGTCGACAATGACTTGGATAGTTTCGTCGTGGTTTGGTCGGAGGAAGTCGGACCGGGCAACCGGGATGTGCTCGCTTCCACCTTCCACCTGCTCGGGGACAACCTGTGCGAGAGCGAATCCCGGGTTGGGCTCCACAACGGCGGTCTCCCCCAATCGGAGCTGCACCCGGCCGTGTGTTCCACCTCGCAGGTAGGTGGACCGGAGCACTCGACCTTCGCAGCGTGGTCGCTTTTGGAAACCACCAGCGCGAACATCTACATGGCCCAATACAACATGCCGACCCAGGGCTGCCTCGGTCGAGCCTACTGCAACCCGGCGGTCCCGAACTCCACCAACCAGTTGGGACGTTTGACCCTTCTCGGCAGCCCCGTCGCGGCGCTCAACAACGTGACGTTGCATGCGGATCAGATGCCGCCCAACCAATTCGGCTACTTCGTTTGCGGAACGGATGTGGGTTCTTTCATCCCGCCCGGCAGCCAAGGTCGGTTGTGTTTGGGGGGCTCGTTGGGGCGCTACAACCGAACGGTCGGGGAAATCCTGAACTCAGGTCCGTCGGGCAGCTTTTCGCTCGCCATCGACACCTCGGCTATGCCGACCAATCCGAACCAGCCGATCCTGGCGGGGCAGAGTTGGACCTTGCAGGCCTGGCACCGCGACTTGAACCCCGGACAGACTTCGAACTTTACGCGCGCGGTGGAAGTGATCTTCCAATGATGTCCATCGATCTGGCCAGGATCCGGGAGTCAGGCTTCGGACTCGATTCGATGAGCTAGTGTTTGTGGCTGGATCGTTCGACTGCCCCCACATCAGCACCTACCGGTTGCCGATGCGGGGGCGGTCTCTTGGGCCCTCCGAGGGGGTTGCAATCTGACTTGCCCAGCGGGAACCATTTTTTTTGGCATGGGATCCCTTCACCGGACGCACGACTCGGTGTGCACCCGCTGCTCCCTACGCCATGAAGCTGACCTCCCCACTTCCCCTCCTGGCCCTGCTCGCTTGGGCGGGCTTGTCCGCTTGCTCGACCGAAATCACGCACGCCTCCGACCGCGTCGTGGTGCACTGGAGTCCCCCAGTCCGCGCGCTGGCCTGGGCTCTCCCGATGCTCGCGGTCCTCTCCGGGCTCGGCTTGTTGCGCACGGTCCGGTGGGCGTCGACCGGTTTTGCCTGCCTTCTGCTTTCCGTGCTGGCGATTCCGTTCAGTGCCGCCATTCTGGCGGACGAATTGGTGCTCACCGAGACGGAAGTCTATGACCGGGCCGGCTTTCCCTGGAATCGTTACAACCGAGGGTTCGCTCTGGAAGGGCTGCAACGCGTCAGCTTGTCCACCCAACGGGTTCGCAACCGACGTTCCTCCCACGAAGAGACCCTGTGGCATTTGGACTATGGCAGCGATGCCGAAAACGCAACGCTGTCCCCCGGCTCCCTGTGGGATGCCTCGCGCGAGATCATCCTGGAGCATTTGGAAGATGCGGGCGTTGCGATCGGTCCGGACCTGTCGGAGTACCTCCCCTTCATCCCGGCGATCGATGCGGAGATGGAAGCTAGGCTGCGAGTCGCCCCGTTGGATGCCGCAGATCCTACGGAGCGCATGCGAGCCCTCTTTCGCAGCGGAGCGTGGCGCGACCTGCGCCGGAAGGGGGATTCCGCATCCCTAGGGGATCCTCGCGTCCAAGACGGCGGGATCTGGCAAGCCCAGGCCAACCTTGAGGGCCAGAGTTATGCCTTACGGTTGCAATTGCACACGGATGGAAGTTTTGACTACGAGGTCGAAAGCGCTGGGAAGACCTGGACCTGCCAAGGCACTTGGACAGTTGGCTCCTCCAGCTGGACGCTCACCCTGGACGGGTCTTCTTGGGAGACTCGCTTTCCCAAACCGGCCTCCTGAAATGGCCTGGCCCTCGGCCGTCCGCTGCGGCCCATCGAAGGGCTCAGCATGGTGTCCCACCTGGCCCCATCGCCCCTGCCGGCTCGCGCTGCACCACTAACGGTCGCGGCGATCGCGCTGAATGCTGTTGAGGCCCCGCAACGTCTCGAACCAAGCGTCCCGTTCCAGCCCCGGCCATTCTGCCCATGCCGCCTTCCATTCCCCCCGCTGCGCTCGGGCCCACCAGTGCAGCGCGCGCAAGCGAGGCAGCCATGCTTTCGGCGTGCCCGGATGTTCGAGCGCTGCCCGAAGGTGAGGCCAAGCCCGCGCCCCTTCGCCATGCAGGAAAAACGTGCTGCCCAGGACCGCGCTGCTGAGGCCGTCGTTGCCGTTGGCATCGCCAACGTAGGGCACGAGATAACGCGCCGACCGCACCCCTTCGAACGTACCCGACCACGCTTGTTGCCAAGCTTGATGGCTCGCCGTCACCGCGTCGCGTTCACGATCCGCGCGGCGCTCAGGATCCACCCCTGCGGGCCGGCGCTGCGCGAAAAGCGCCAATCGCTCCCTTGCTGGTACCGTATCGAGGGCATAGACCGTTCCATGCGAGTCCCCTGCGATCAAGGTTTGCCCATCGGAGGTCGCCCCCAACGCCATGGCCCACATGCCGATAGAGCCCACATCCACGAGCGGCAGACTTTGTTCCGCATCCCAGATTTCGATGCGGCCCTGTTGCGTGGCGAGCGCCACCCGCCGGCCTTCGTCCAGCCAGGCCGCCCCATGCACCGCATCCTGGGGAACGACCCACTCGCCCAAAGACTTCCCAGCCGCTAGGTCCCAGCGCTGCACGCGGTGCGTGCCGTTGAAGTACAAGGCAACTTGGCTCTCGGGGTTCACCACGAGCCGTCCGGGTCGGTGCACATCGGTCAACCTATGCACCGGACCCCAGCGGCCGGTTTCCAATTCCAGCGTCACCAACTCTCCGGCCCGGGTCGTGATGTGCAAGCGTTGACGCTCCTGATCCCAGGTCAAACTGGTAGGCCCTTCAGCCTGCAAAACAAAGCGGCGCTGCAAGGTCCAAGTGCGCGCATCCCATTCCTCGATGCAGCGCCGTGGGTCTTCCAGCGACGCATCCCGCCCACCCGCCACGTAAAACAAAGGCGAGTTCTCCGACGCCGCGAGTCCGATGGCGGAAGGCTCCGAAGATTGCGTTGCAGGCAAGCGGCGCAAGATACGCTCCCTCTCCACATCCCAAAGGGCCACACTGCCGTCGTCCAAACCGATCAAGGCCCAACCCGGCTGCGTCGTCCAAGCGGCCTCCACCACCGTGCGCGTCGGCGTCCAATCTGCGGCGACGCGCTCCCCGGTTTCGTAGTCCCAAACCATCGCGGTCGCGTCGCGGCTGCCGGTCAACACCCAAGGTTTCGTGGAGGCGATCGCGAGGGCGGTGACGTCGTCTTGGTGATGCCCTAAGATCCGCTCACCCCCGGGAACCTCGGGATGCCACACGCGCACGTGGCCCTGATCGTCGCCCGACACGAGGCGCTGCTCATCGGGGTGCCAGCCGACCGACATGATGCGCCCGGGGTGCCCTTGCAACGCAGCTCTTCGCTCCCCGGAACCCACTTCCCAAACCGACAGGACGCGTTGGTTGCCGCCGCCGGCCAAGCGCTTTCCATCGCGAGAAAAGCACGCGGTGCGCAGGGACGAAGTGGAATGCTCCAGGGTCGTTCGCAACACCTCTTTGGGGTGCGCGAGCACCAAGGGCGGTCGATCGAACGGAGCGACCACCGTCCAACGCCCATCCGCGCTGCGCTGCATCCGCACCCCGTCCCCGAAGCCGTGGTTGGGCCCCTCCCACAGGGATCCGTCCGGCTCCCAGGTAGCGTTCCAGCCGCGGTCATCCGCCCCCCACAGGGTGCCGTCCGCGAGTTGCGCGACCGATACGACGGGAGCCGAGCGATGCCACTGCGTTTGCCAGCGCGCGCTCTCGGGATCCCAAATCCCGACCTCGCCCCGGTCGGTGCCGACCAAGAGGCGCCCGTCGGCCAAGACGGCCCCCGACAAAGGAGAAACCGGCAAGCGCCACGTTTCCGATTCCACGACTTGCCGTCGGGGCCCGTCCAAGCGCACGATTTCACCGGAATCGAAGTAAACCCAGCCCTGCACATCGTCCGCTCCCCAACACAGCCCGTACGCATTGCCCTGGTGATGTAACACGAGTTCGTAAGCGTCGGCGCGTTCCTCCCACAGGAAGGCTCCGGCAGCACTCGCTGCGAGGAGATAGCGCCCCGACGGACTAAAAGCGACGTCGCGGACGTAGGCCCGACCAGCCTTGAGGGCGACGTAACTCTGGTCGGTTAACGCGCTCAGGTGGTACCACTCCCAGCCGCGCAGATCGGGATCGGCCTTTTGCAACTGCTCGATCGCGCGCACGGTGCCGCCCCCCGAAAGCGCCGCCTCCGCCGCGGTAATGCGCGCGGTGTATTCCCCACGGGCTCGGGCTCGCTCCTGCACGGCGAGTTGTTGCGTGTACAGCCCCACCAGCAAAGCCACGAGCAGAAAGGCTCCTAGGATCGTGGCCGAAAGCCACTTTTGCCGGCGCACGAACAAGCCGAACCAATACCACGGACTGGGTGTGCGCGCTTCGATCGGCCGCCCCGCCTCGAAGTGTTCCAAGTCGCGCACGAACGCCGCTGCGGTGGGGTAGCGTTGCGCCGGTTCTTTGGCGATCGCCTTGAGAACGATGGTTTCCAAGTCCTTTGGAATGCCGCGCTGCACCGTGCGCGGCTTTGGGGGCTCTTGGGTCAGGATGGCCTTGATCAGCTTGCCCTTGCGCTCTTCGGGAAAGGCGGCTCGGCCCGTCAGCATCTCGTAGAGCACGAGCCCCGCCCCATACAGATCGCTGCGCTCGTCGCCTTCCCCCTCGAGCGCCTCGGGAGCCATGTAGCGCAGCGTGCCGACGACGTCACCCTCTTGGGTCAACGATGCATCCCCCTCCAAGCGGCACAGACCGAAGTCGGCGACCCACACGTGCCCATCGCTGTCGAGCAAAACGTTGGCCGGTTTGATGTCCCGGTGCAACACGCCGTGGGTGTGCGCATGCACGAGGGCCGACCCGATCTCCCGGGCGATGCGGCAAGCTTCGCGCACTTCGAGAGCCCCTAGTTCGCGGTCGGTCTCATCGTCCCTTTCGCCTCCCTCGGATTCTCCTGCTCGAATGCGCTGCAGCAGAGCGCGCATGTCGCTGGATGGCTTGCGCGAACTGGAGGAGATCGGCCCGACCCGCGATAACACGTGGTCCAGTGCGAAGCCGTCCACGTATTGCATGGCATACCAGGGCAACTCCCCTTCGCGGCCCGAAGCAAACACCGGCACCACGTGCGGGTGACTGAGGGCGCCCGCAGCTTTGGACTCGCGCAAAAAACGCTCCATCGCCCCAGGGGAACGCAACCGATTCGGGTCGAGCACTTTCAAGGCCACCCCACGGTCCAGTTCCGGTTCCTTCGCGAGGTAGACCATGCCCATGCCACCGCGACCGAGCTCGCGCAAGATCGTGTAAGGACCCAAGGAGGTCGGTAGAGGCCGCGGACCGGTCGCTTCGCGCAAGCGGTGCGCAGTGTGCTCCATGAGCAGCAAGCCGGGAAACAGCTCCTGGATCTCCTCCGCAAACTCGGGATAGCGTTCCGCCCAGCGCTGCACGTTCGGCACATGGCCAGAGCGCGCTTCGGCTTCGAACGCGTCCAGGAGGGCTTGCAAGCGTTGTTCGCGGCGGGCGTGGGTGGCACTGGAGTCGGAGGGGCTCATCCGGGAAACTCCAATCCTTTCTGGGCCAAGACGCCGCGCAGGCGTTTCAACGCCCGTAGGTGTCGCAAGCTGGCTCCCGGTTCGGACATTTGCAACAGGTGTGCGATCTCTCGATTCGTGAGGTGCTCGAAGTGGCGCATCATCAAGATCTCGCGCTCTTCGGGGGTCAAGGCCTCTAGGGCTTCCGCCAAGATCTCGTGCGCTTCGCGCTCCGAAGCCGCGCGGCTCGGCGAAATGCCGCTGTCGGCCAAGGCGATCGCCAAGCACGCGGAACTCGCCTCGGGAAAAGCGCCGGCGTGCAGCCCGCGATCCCGTCCCGCGTCCCTGCGACGGGCTCCCACGTGAAAGCGGTACGCACGCACCAACTCCTGGCCAGCCAAGTACCGCACCCACAAGAAGAAGGGCATAGCCGCGCGTTCACCGGAATGTTCCCGCTCGGCCAAGTATTGCGGCAAGCGGCGCGTGACCTCGACGAAGGCCTCCTGCAACACGTCGGAAACGCCGACGCGCCCGGCCAATTGCGGGGCGATGCGCAACTGCAGCATCTGACGCAAGCGCGGGGTGTACCCGCGCAGGATCCGTCCGACCCAATTCGCATCTCCGGACGCGGCGGCTTGCAAGGCCGCGCGCTCTTCCTCGGTTTCCATTTCGGCGTGCAAAGGCGAGTCCAACGTTCCCTCCGGAGTCCCCCGCATTCTAGCGCGCATCGGTTTCCCGGACGGCGTACGGGCTGGACTCTCGATTTGGACAGGCAATGACCGCTGCGAACGACCGGCGCGGCCCCCACGATCGCGTGGGGACCGCGCCTAGTCCGACGGTCTGGTTGTGACCCTTAGAAGGTGTAGGTCACCGCGTTGGAGAAGTTCCAGGTCGTCGGCACGTCGCGGTGCCAGAGTTGGAAGTGCCAGGTGCTGCCCGCAGAGATCGTGCCGCCGATCGGCGTGGGAATCGTCGTCGGGATGTCGTAGCCGTAACCGGTCGTCGAAGTGCCGACTAGGTTTTCGAAGTTCCCCAGCGCGTCGAAGCGACCGATGGAGTTCATGGGGCCCGGGAAGCTGTAGCGAGCGATCAGGTTGCCACCGGTGGTGTCCAGGCAGAGGATACCACTGCCCGAAGCGAGGCCCGTGGTCCGGTTCCAATCAGGAAGTAGCCAAACTCGCCGGGAGGACCATCGAAGCCATCCATGTGCACGCCGGTGCCGGGGGAGCCCGTGAAGCCGATCGTGATGTCGGTGGGCACACCCGTGGAATTCGGCAAGGGGGTACACACGCTGGTACCTTCGCAGCCGTCGGGGATCCCGTTCATGTTCACGTCCGGGACCAGGCCAAGGGCGATCGCGAGGTTGTCGTCGATTCCATCGCCATCGCAATCGTCGAAGGGCTCTTGGCGGTGATCCAAGGCGTCCAGATCATCGCTGGTATTGCCCGAAGCGGTGCCCGATCGCAAGGTGCCCAAGCCAAGCCGCTCCGCCGCCACGAAAATCCCGGGGAAGGGCGACAATCCTCCCAAACCGGTGGGCAGCGGGGTCGTCAGCACATCGCCTTCACAGATCGGA
>JAUHXY010000360.1 GCA_030426785.1 bacterium | reverse complement strand
TCGTCGGGTTGGGGCTGATGGGGACGCGTATGGCTCGGGCGATGGCGGGGCACGACGGTTTTCAGGTGGTGCGGGGGCTGGATCAACGGCGAGAGGACACGGAGCGGTGGTGCTCGGAGTGGGAGGCTGAACCGGCTGAGTCGTGGGAAGCCTTGCTTGCGGATTCAGAGGTGGACTTGGTGTACATCGCCACGCCTCCCGATCAACACATTGAAGCGACGCGGGAAGCGTTGTTGCGAGGCAAGGCGGTGTGGTTGGAGAAGCCCCTGGCGGCGGATGTGGAGTCTGCGCGGGGATTGATCGAAGACCTGCGTGCGGGGCGGCTTGGTGCGGCGCGGGCGTGGATGCACTTTCCGCTGGCCACTTTGCCGGGGCTCGCGCGCATGCGGCGGGAGTTGGCGGATGGCACGTTGGGCGCGGTGCAACGCATCGAAATCCTGTTGCAGTTTTCGCAGTGGCCGCGCACTTGGCACCACGCCGGGCCGTGGTTGGCAGGAGCGGCGCAAGGGGGGTGTACGCGCGAGGTAGCCTCGCACTTTTTGTATCTCACGCAAACCTTGTGTGGGCCACTGCGGGTGGTGCATTCGCAAGGCCGGCGCGGAGCGGCCGGTACGGAAACGCAACTGGTCGGTACGTTGGAAGCGGGCGGTGTGCCGGTTGTTCTGACGGGTGGAGTCGCCGGTGGCGCTCCCGATTACAACCGTTGGACGCTGTTTGCGGAACGGGGAGCGGTGCGCGTGGAGGATTGGAGCCAAGTGTCGTGGGCGAACGCCGGCGGGTGGCAACCCTACGTACCCTCGGATGACGAAACGTCCGGCATCGCGGCCAGCCTCGATGCGTTGCTCGCCGCGTGGCACGCGCCGCATGGAAGCGCACCCGGCCCGCTCGCGACGTTGGAGGACGGTTGGCAAGTTCTGCAAGCCGCCGAAGCGCTGCTCGAATTCTAAAGCGCCTCCCAAGGTCCGAATTTCGGGGCGGACTCCGTTTCGCCCCCATCGCGGCGGCACCATTCCGGTTTGCCAAGGACACCTGACTTCCGATGCTCCGCGTGCATCGGGTCCAACCGGGCACCGTCCGTGTTCGGGTTCTGGAAAAAGTCCGACCAACGCGCGCACGCCGCGACGCAAAGTCGCTGGCGTGCACTCGGCAAGACTTCTCGCCGCGCAGGCAGGGCAAAACCAGCTATCCTGAGGGCTCGCCCATTGCCCCCACCCATCGGCCCTATGCGATTGTTCCTTGCTTGCGCGCTGCTCCCCCTCTTCGGCTTGCCCCTCGCCGCGCCCGGAGCGGCCCAAGACCTACCCGCCGGCTACGACCTGCCCCCGCAAAGCATCGTCGACATCGTCACGGCGGATCCGATCCCCAGCACGTCCCTAAGCCCCGACGGCCAATGGATCCTGCAGATCGAACGCGACGCCTTGCCCGACATCAGCGAACTCGCGCGCCGCATGCTGCCGTTGGCCGGCATGCGCATCGATCCGGTCGCGAACGCGCCTTTCCGCTCGCGTTACTCGCGCAGCGTTTCCCTGCGGCCGACCCTGCTCAAGCCCGACGGCCCCGGCTTGGTGCGCATCCCGCTGCCGCCGCAAAGCCAGGTGGCCGAAGTCTCCTGGTCGCACCGCTCGAACTGCTTTTTCGTGGTGACCGTCAGCGCGGAAGGCTCGACCCTGTGGTGGGTCGCGGCCAACGCGCCCGAACAACCGCGCCGGTTGACGCAGCGACTTTGCTCGGTGCTGAACGGTCCGCGTTGGTTGCCCGATGGCCGGCGCGTGTTGGCGTCCATCTGGCCGGACGGCCGAGGCCCCGAACCGGCCGCGCCCGACGTGCCCCTGGGCCCCAACGTCCAAGA
>JAUHXY010000176.1 GCA_030426785.1 bacterium | reverse complement strand
CCGGTGGATTTTCTTGAGCGCGCCACGTGTCAGCTTCGGGTTCGGAGGATTGCACCCGATCCGCCACGCGTTCCAAGAGGCGTGCGGTCTTACGGCCGAACAGAGCTCCCGCCAAGAGCGCGCTCAACCCCGCCCCCAACAGCATCAAGCCAGCGATCGCGGCAAACTTCTTGAGGGGGAACAAGCGACCGCGCCCGTCGACGTACATGCCGATCCACAGGGGCCCTTCCGGGTCGGCTCCCTCCAGGCTGCCGAAGGGCACCTCGCGCAGGCGCACCCAAGGTTCATTCGGACGCTCGCCTAACGGGGGCAATTGTTGCGCCTCTCCAAAGCGCCCCCATTCGACTCCGGTTTCGGGATCCCAAATGCGCCACGCCACTCGAACACCAGGGTGACTCTTGGTCAGCACAACCGCTTCTTCGGCCATCGCTTCGCGCGTCAGGGCCCGATCACGGAAGATGGCGCGCAACTCGTCGATCTCCTCCATCGCCACCGCTTCAAACTCGCGGGCGGTGGCGCCCAAGACGAAAAAGGTCGACAGCACGATGATCGCGCTCACAAGGGCCAAGGTGAGGGCCGTGAACCAAATCGTGAGCCGGCGTTCGAGCGACCAAGTACGCTTCACAGGGCTTCCCCCAGAGGCGGAGCCATGCGATAGCCTTCCCCCGTGACCGTTTCGATTCGTTCGGGACCGGTGTGGTCGATCTTGCGACGCACGCGGGCCACCCCCACTTCGACGACGTTGGTGCCGGGGTCAAAATCGAGGTTCCAAACCTTGCGCAGCAACTCGTCACGCGTCACCACCCGCTCACCCGCCACCACGAGGTAGTGCAGCAAGGCGAACTCCTTGGGGCTTAGGTCGATGGCGCGCCCATCGTGATGCACCTGCCTGGAGAGAGCGTCGATGCGCAGGGCTCCCCACGTGACGATGGCCGCATCGATGCGGCGGCGCATCACGACTTGGATGCGAGCGAGTCGTCTGCGCCCATCTCCAGACCTTGCACGCGCTCGTCGACGAGACTGCGTGCCGTCAAAAAGATGACCGCTGTACTGCGGTCCTTCTCGCGCAAAGCCTTGAGTACCTGCCACCCTTCCCCATCGGGAAGCATCACGTCGAGCAGCACCAAATCGAACGCTTGCGTAAGCGCCGAACGCGCCTCAGCCACCGTAGCGGCCTCAGCACACTCGTATCCCTGTTCTTTGAGACCCTGTTGCAAGAAGCTACGCAGCTTCGGGTCGTCGTCCACGATCAAGATTCGCACGGGATCATTCTAGAGTCGATTCGAAGCCATTACCGGGTTGTAAGCGGCGTGATGGATCTTCGAGTTCGATTATGCATCTATGAATTTGCCTTTCCGTCGCGGGGCGTGCCGCGCTGCCCGCATCCCGATCGCCCGTCTCCTCTTGGGCTGCCTGGGTGTGGGCTGGCTGCTGATCGTCCCGAGCTGCAACACCGTGGAGTTCTATGAAAAGGGTGCTCTCCAGCGCCCGGCCATGGTCTTCTCCAGCCAACCGGGCCTTTCCCACTGGGAGCAAAAGGTCTTCTACTCGATCGAAGGTGCCGCCGGCGGCATCGGAGCCTCGGCGGGAGGGGGCTGCGGTTGTTACTAACCCGATTTTGGCCCGCCTTAGCGCTGGGGTGGCTGCTGCTTGGTATCCAACCGGTCTGGGCCCAAAGTGGCACCACGGATCCGGGCGTCTCCCAGGATACGGACTGGACCCAGCCGACCACGGAAACCGCTGGTCACGGCTATTGGGCAGCCCGCATCGGCTACTACGACAAGGATGATGCAGGTGAAGGCAACCCTTTCGTGGATGAGAGCGTGACCGTCATCGAGCCGATCTTGATCTACGACTACCAGGTCTCCGATACCTTCGGCTACAACCTCGAACTGAGCTACGACCGAGTCTCCAGCGCTTCCATCGATCGCCTGTCCAATTTCCCGGGCCAAACGGGCGCTTCGGGTGACTACTACGGCGGGCTCAAGGCCGCATTCCGCCACAAGATGGACGACCAGACCCAGCTCGATTGGCACACCAACGTGAGCTTCGAGTACGACTACTTCTCGGTCGGTTTGGGTGCGGGTCTGACCCACAGCTTGGAGCCGGCGGACGCGACCATCTCCGCCAACCTGAACGCCTACTTCGATACCGTCGATGTAATCCGTTACAACGGGGTGGACGAGGGACAAGAGGATCGCACTTCCATTGCGGCCAGCCTGGGGTGGTACCAAGTGCTCTCCCCCACCTGGCACGGGGAGTTCGGATTGACCCTTTCCGCCCAAGACGGTTTCCTCGAAAGCCCGATCAACGCGGTCGTCGTGGAGGATCCGATGCTGCCACCCAACCCGAACTTGGCGAACATGGCGCGCGGCACCGAGATCACCGAAGAACTGCCCGATTCGCGCTTCCGCACGGCCTTGTACGGCAAATTGCGTCACTCCCTAAGCGAAAACACAGCGTTGGAACTCGGCGGGCGCCTGTACCAAGACGATTGGGGCATCACCGCGTTCGATTTCAGCCCCAAGTACATTTGGGAGCGGCCGGGCGGCACCCTGTGGGAGTTCCGCTACCGCTACTACTCGCAAACCGCAGCGGACGCCTACCAAGAGCGCTTCCTCGATCCGCTCAACGTCCCGGCGGAACGCACGCAGGACAGCGAACTCGCGGAAATTGACTCGCACCTGCTAGGAGCACACGTGCGCTGGGGCGGAAACTCTCAGTGGGACGTGGGCCTCGACTATCTCTCGCGGTCCGACAACCTGGATCACATCTTCTTCACGGTCGGTTGGAGGACCGGGTTCTAATGGGTCACTGGATAGGAATAGGGCTTGTGTTGGCGAGTGTGGCGCTGGGCTGCCAAAGCGCACCGACGAAGAGCGCCGAGGCGCCGGCACCCACGCCGATCGCCATCCAACAAGGACTGCAAGGTCTGCATGGGACCACCCTGTCGGGCGAGAATCGCACCATCGAGGCGGATCGGCCCACGTTGCTCGTCTTTTGGCAGTCCTGGTGCGGTAGTTGTGTGGAAGAAGCGCCCGAAGTCGAACGCCTGCACCGGCGCTTTGGCGACCGTTTGCAGGTGCTGGGCGTCGTCTCGGGGCCGGAAGGCTCCGTGGATGAAGGGCATCTGCAGAACACGATCCTGCGACTTGGGCTCAGCTATCCGCAAATCCGCGACCGAGACCTACGCCTGACGCGCTTGTTTGAAGTCAAAGGCACGCCGGATATCGTGTTGCTCAGCGGGGACCAGCGCGTCTTGTACCGCGCTCATCACCTGCCGGACTCCATCGATGCTTTTTTGCAGCCCTAAACCCAAACACGAGGCCCTGCCCGAAGGTGGGGCCTCGGTGTTCCCGAGCCGCTCTCGGCGCTTGCGATTCTCTGCGGCGCGCATGGTCGCTGCTAGTCTCGCGGCCTTCGCTTGGGCCGCCCCCATCGGCGCGCAAGAATCAGCTCCCGCTGCGCCCACGCAAAAAGCCCTGCCGCAACAACTGCGCAGCCTCGGGGCCATGGGCACGGAGTTGGTGATCGAGGTTTACCATGCCGACGAAACCATCGCCAACGCGGCCATCGACGCCGCCATCGCCGAGATCGCCCGCATCGAGGACATGATGACCTCGTGGCGCGACTCCCCGTTGACCCGCATGAACGAACATGCCGGTCAGGGTTGGTACGACGTGCCTCGGCCTCTGGCGCGTCTCTTGGCCCGCGGCTTGGCGGTGGCTGAGCTCACCAACGGCGCGTTTGACCCCACCTTCGCCAGCGCCGGCAAGCTGTGGGACTTCAAAGCCGACCCGCCGAAAGTGCCGACGGCCGAACAAGTGCGCGAAGCCCTGCGCACCGTCGGCTTTAACGCTGTGCAGATCGACCTGGAACAAAACCGGGTGAAGCTGCCCGAAGGCTATCGCGTCGGCTTGGGCGGCATCGCCAAGGGATACGGGGTCGACCGCGCCATGCAGGTGCTCATGGAGCACAGCATCGAACACGCCATGGTCAACGCGGGCGGCGACCTGAAAGTCCTGGGCCAAAAGCAAGGGCAGCCGTGGCGCATCGCGGTGCGCCATCCGCGTGCGAAAGAGCGCATCATCGCCATGGTGCCCCTCGCGAACACCTGCATCGTGACGTCCGGGGACTACGAGCGCTTTTTCCTGCTGGACGGCCAGCGCTATCACCACATCCTGGATCCGCGCACCGGTTTCCCCGCGCAAGGGGCCATCAGCGCGACGGTCATCGCTCCCGACGCCGCGTTTGCGGATGCGCTCGCGACCGCGATGGTCGTGATGGGCCCCAAAGCGGGCCTCCCGATCCTAGAGAAGCTGCCGCGGGTCGAAGGCTTGATCATCGACCTCGAAGGACAGGTGCACGCGACGACGGGCTTGCAGGCGCGGGTTCAAAAGCCCGCGCAAGAAACCTCCGAGTATCCTGCCGACGGCGACTCGAAGGCGACCGGCGACCCACACGCTGTCCGTTAGGGTACGGCCTTACCAGGGATTCGTCGCAAACACGGCGAGTTCAGGAATGAACCCGCGCGGGTCCATTTCGAGCGCCGCCACGATCGTGTGCGCGATCTCCTCGGAGCTGAGCTTATTGGGCGCAGCCGTGCGCTCTTTGCGCTCAGGGTCGCCGAACGCCGTGGCGACCTCGGACGGGTTGATCAGGATCACGCGCACGTTGAAGGGGCGCAGGTCGGCCTGCCAGCATTGGGTCATGCCTCGCAAGGCCCACTTGGAGGACGAGTACACCGTGCCCTTGGCGTAGCCCTTCAGCGCCGCAGTCGACGCGATGTTGATCAAGCAGCCCGCCTTCTGACGTTTGAAGATCTGGGCCGCCTTTTGCCCCATCATCGCTGCACCAAACACGTTGACGTCGTACACCCTGCGCATGGCCTCGATGTCCAGCTCGTCGATCGAAGCGTGCCCGCCGCCGATGCCGGCGTTGTTGACCAAGGAATCCAGCCGTGGCCACTGCTCCTCCAGAATCTGGTAGGTGCGTTCCACGTCCTCGGCCTGCGCCACGTCGGCATGGATCGGGAGAGCGCCGAGGGATTCGGCTACGCGGCGCAATTTGGCTTCGTCGCGCCCGGTGATCGCCACGTGGGCGCCTTTCGCACGCAAAGCCGCCGCGGTGGCTTTGCCAATGCCGGCGCTGCCGCCGGTGACGAGGTGATAGGTGTCTTGCAGATTCATGGTTGGGCTGGTCTTTGGACTGGGGCGGGGTTCGCCCGCTGGAGGGCGAAGGTTTCGACTTTCTCCGTGCCTCGCTCGGGGTCGCTGAGTTGGATGTTCAAGGCTCCGACTTGCGTGCGATCGTAAGTGATGCGCGTCGGGAAATCGTTCTCGGGATTGTCGAAGACCCAGCGCCCAGGCGAGCTGGCCTCCGGAAGGTAGGTGAAGATCACCTCCGGTTGGCCCATTGGGTAGGGCTGCAAGGTGAGCTGCGCGCCTTCGAGGCGGAAGACCTCGAACTCGTGAAACACGATCCGGCCTTCTTGGGTCAGGGTCGAGTAGCTCAGCGATCCTGTTTCATGGGGCCCGGCGTAGTAGGCGTCGAAGCGTCCGCCCCACATGGGTCCTGTCCAATGCCCGGTGAGGGACTCCAAGAACGCACGCTGCGGGGAAAGCACCGGGCCCAACGGCTCGATCCCCCGGCAGGCCCCGCTCCCCAGCGCGAGGGCCACGATGACACACCATTTCTTCATGCCCGCAATCTACGACCAGGGTCGCAGGGACCGCGGAAAAAGCCCCTGAAACCCAACCAAGCGGTGATGCAAGAGGCCCCCACACGTCGCGCAACCAGGGAAGCCGTCTCTCTACCCGTGCCGCTTCGGCGGACCACGACCCCTTTACGGGCCTGTTCCCATGACTTCCCTGCTCCCCCTAGCCCGCATCCGGCGGGTCGGCCCCTTCGTGGCCATCGCGTGCACCCTTTGGATCGGTACGGGCTGCGGTGCCCAGGAGTCCGATGCGACCGCCGATACCCCAGGGAACCAAGCCAGTGCCGCGCCCCCTATCCAGGTGTCCGAGCCTGAACCCGCCGACAGCACCGATTCCGATGGGGACGGGCTCTCCGATGGGGCCGAAGCGGAGCTCGGGACCTCCCCCTTCCAAGCGGACACCGACGGGGACGGGTTCACCGACGCGGAGGAACTCTTGGAGCAAGGTTTTGATCCCAAGGTCAACCCGCTGCGCTTCAACCCGCGCATCGCCGATGTTCCTCGCATCGAAGTGGAGTTTCTGCGGGCTCCCAAGGTGTTCATCTCCCACACGGTTTCGGAATCCGAGAGCTTGACCGTCGACAACAGCCGCTCGGTCGAAGAGAGCACCGGCTACTCCAACACCGCCGGATCCAGCGAATCCCAGCGCGCCGAGGTCAGCGCCACCGTCGGTGTCGAATACTCCGCCACGGTCGGCGTCATGCCAGGCACCACCGCTTCGGGCTCTTACTCGGTCACCGGTTCTTACGCGGAGGAGACCTCGTTCAACTGGTCGGAAACTCAAACCCGCGACAACCGCAAAACCCTGAGCGAATCGCGCAGCTACCAGGAAGGCCGGGACATCGTCCAGAGCGGCGGTCGCGTGGAAGTGCCCGTGCGCATCACCAATGCTGGGGACATCGCGTTTTCGTTGCAGACCATCGCGCTGGGCTTGCGCAAGACCGACTTGCGTACTGGCCAGTTGCTCGAAATGGGCCAGCTGGAGACGCAAACCGATCGCACCTTTCACGACGTTACCTCGCTGGCTCCCGGGGAATCCATCGATGGGCTCTTGTTCCGGGCGGAATTGGACTTGGCCAAAGCCGAACTGTTGCTGGAACCGGGCCCCATGCTGGTGCGCACCACGCACTACAACCTCTTGGATGCCGAGCGCGTGTCCTTCGACCATCGCGCCACCCAAATCGCGGCCCGCACGAGCTCCGTCACCGTGGACTACGGCGGTGCGTACCCGACCGAAAGCCATCAGGTCACCACCACCAGCCAGGATGGTCAGGGAGTGGACCTGCAAACCCTATTGACCGAGATCATGGGCCTGCCGGTGCAAACGGGCACGGGTTTGTGGCGTTATGCCGACCGGGTCGGCAAAACCAAAACCTGTTTGCTGCAATTGGGCGAACTAGCCCTCGACTCCGCCCAGGGCGGCTATTGGACCGTGCAGGTCGAGACGAATACGGGCCGCGGAACCGTGCGCGAGTTGTTCCATCCCCTCGAGGAGGATCTGGACCTGAGCCAACTGCGCATCAACCCCAACCAGGACGTGCAGATCCTGTATGTCTTGGATGAGGATCGCGACGGGCTTGGATTGCGCGCCGAGACCTTGCTGGGCCTGGACCCCCACCAATTCGACAGCGACCGCGACGGCGTAGGCGATGGCGAGGAAATCCGCCGAGGCACGAATCCCCACCACGGTCCGGCGCGGGCCGAGATCGTGCACGTGGCGGGCATCGAGCGGCGCCTGACCGCCGAAATCGACGCGCAACCGGAAGAGGGCGGTCGCTTGGCGGAAGTGCTGATCGACTGGGGCGACGGCAGCCCCCCACAGGTGCTGCCCCCCGCCCAGCGCTTTGCATCGCACGAGTACGATGCCTTTGGGCGCTACGAAATCACCTGCCAAGCCTTCTCCGCCACCGAGCCCGAGCGCGTCATCGCTCACACCACTCCGGTGCGCGTCGAGCCGGCATTGATCGAAACTTGGCGCATCACGCTGCCCGAACGCACTGCCGGATGCCAGGTGCAAGCGCATCCCGAAGGAGGGGTCGTCGCGCTGTATTGTCAATTCCCCGAAGACCCGCAGAAAACGGGCCAATGGCAATTGGCACGCATCGACGAAGCGGGCCAGCGCGTTTGGGTGTCGCCACTGGGAGGCGAGGTGAAACGCGGCTTGATCCACGCTCACGCGGGGCACGCCCCGCGGCTCGCGGTTCAATCCGAGGGGGAGACCTTGGTGCTCGTCGACAACGTGTTGCACCAGTTTTCGCGCACGGGCAAGCCGCGCTTCTCCGTGGCTCCGCACCCCGATCCGGCCCAGAACTTCCGTCTCACGACGCTCACTTTGGATGCCAAAGATCGCGCCTACGTGTTTGGGCGCCACTCGCGCACCCCCAACGACAGGTGGGATCACCGCGGCTTCGTGGTGCGCATCGACGCGGGGGCTTCCATCGCATGGGTCAAGGAGAACTCCGATTGGCACTCCACCGCCGGGCACTTGCAGGCCCTCGACTTCGCTGCCGGCACCGAGTTGGTGCTGCTGACCGAAAAGCACCTCGTGCGACTCAACGAAGCGGGCGAAGTCGTGCACCAGAGCGACCATTCCCACAATCTGCCCACCGGTTTGGCGGCACCCGACCCCCATGAACCGGTCATCGCCGGCTTGATGTACACCGATGTGCCGCAAACCGGCGGCGGTACCACCCGCCAACTCCTGTCGGGGTTGTGGAAGCACAACGCGCTTGGGCAAGTGATTTGGGGCAAGGTGCAAAGCTCTCAGGAAGATGGGAGCATGCTGCTGGGCTTGGCACCGTACGGATCCGATGGAACGATCGCTCCGCATTTGGAACTGGCGCCCACGCCGCCGGGCGTGGAACGCAAACTGGAAAACATGCGCGGCTCAATCGGCTTGACCGGCTTTGATGCGAGCGGCCGCGCATCTTTCGGTCTGCCCATCCTCGCCATCGAAGGACAAGCCGCGATGCTGTATCTGCTGGCACTGAATCTCTCCGTGGCGGGCCAACAGGACGGTGGCCCCATCCACTTCGCTTGGCCGGAAGTCGACACCGGCGCCATGAAAGCCGACCCCAAGTCCATGCCCGTTCGTGTCCACATCGCTCGGTTGCAAGCCAACCCGCGGGCGACCGGAATGTTGCTGACCCAGGAGTGATCCCATGAGCCTTCGAACCCACACCGGGCTGGGCTGCGTCCTCGCCACCCTGCCCTTGCTGGCATGGAGCG
>JAUHXY010000175.1 GCA_030426785.1 bacterium | reverse complement strand
AGCACCAGCTGTCCGGGTTCCGCACGATCTCGGCCCACGGGCTTGGAACGACCGGTTAAGCCGCCCTGCGCGCTGACGGTCAAGGACAGCGGCCCGGGGGCTGCCGTCAGGTCTCCGCCCACCAAGGGGGCTCCGTAGATACGACCGCAGCGATCGACCGCCTGGATCAAACCGCGCAAACGCTTCTCGCTCGCGGACTTCGGCGCACGCAAAGCCAGCAACAAAGCGCGCGGCTGCGCACCACAGGCCGCCAGGTCGGAAAGGGCTCGCGCTGCGGCTTTCGCACCCACTTGTGCCGCCGGCGCACGGCTCTCGAAGTGCACCCCTTCGACGCACGCATCGGTGCACAACACCGTGCGCTCCGCGCGCGCCCGCAGGATGGCTCCATCGTGTCCCTGGGAGCCGACCAGCCCTTGCGGCTTCGCGCGTTGTCGCAACCAATCGTGCAGGGATGCTTCGGACCACGCCATGGGAACCTTAGAAGGGCAAAACCATCAACACGCGGGCTTGCGCTTGCGCGCGCGGAACCCAAGTCCAGTGCTCCGGTTCAAACGCGACCCTACCGAAGAGCAGCGCCATGCGATCGGGCTCTAAGGCTTGCACCACGCCCAACGCCAACGTGCCCTCCGGCGTGCGCACGAACCATGCATCCCCCACTTCCGGGTCCCGCGGACGGAGATCGATCAACAGGGTCTGGCCCGGCTCGTAGCGCATCGGCAAAACGCTCGCCTCCCCTTCCAAGCCGTAGGGCCGGAAGCGACTCGCGATCCACAACAAGCCCACTACGCTCGCGAGCAACGTCACGCGGCGCAGGAGACGGTTGACTTGGCGCGGTTCGATCATGGAGTGTTGGGTGGCAGGTTCGGAGACTGGCTAGGGGGCGGGTCGCTGGGCTTCGGTCCGGTGGCGGCCAGGCGCAGAAACGCTTGGGCGGGGTCCCGTTCGTTCCACAGCGCACCGCGCACCGCGATGCCGTGCACGCCGGCTTCCCACACCGATGCCGCGCGCTGAGCATCGATGCCGCCCAAGGCATACACAAGGGCGGCTTGGGAGTTGCGGCCTTCTTCGACGCGAGCTTGCAATCCAGCCGCTCCCACCGGATCCACCCAGCCCGCCTTGCTCGGGGTCGGGAACACCGGGCCGTAAAAGCAGTAGTTGACCTCCTCGCTGGGCCAAGCATCCCCCGCATGGGTCGACAACCCCAACCACGCAGATGGTGGCAGCAGCCCGCGAGCACGTCCCGGGGGAAGGGATCGAAACCCCAAGTGCGCCCCACTCGCGCCTAGGGGCGCGACCAGGTGCGGCGCATCGTGCAGGATCAGGTGTGCGGAGCAGGCGGTCGCCAAGGCTTGGCATGCCTTGGCCAACGCCAGGAAGGCTCGGCTGGAAAGTTGCGGCTCTCGCAGCACCAATGCTGGCAAGCCCGCCTCGAACACCGGCCGCAGACGCGCCGGAAAGGCCGCCGCCCCTTCGGGATCCAAATCCCCCGGGCTTAGACCCATCCAAGGGGGCAGGTCCGGCCGGCTCACTCCAACTCCACGAGGTAATCCAAGTCCCGCAGCAGCCGCCGCAGACGCTTGGGGCTCGAGTCAGGCCGCAGTTGGGCCTGCATGCCCTCCCCGACGCTTTGCAGGTAGGGCTTGACGCCCGGATCGTGCAGGAATCGTTCCCAGTGCTCGGGATGATTGCACCGGATTTCGCCCTGTTCGTTGAGGAAGAACAATCCGGACCGCAAAGCCCAGTCCGACAGAGCGATGTGCACGTTGTCGGGGATCGGGGTGCGCGAGTGGGCCTGCAAGAGATCCCGCATGTGTTGCAGTTGCATGCCGCTCAAGAGCCCACGGCGCAGCGCTTCCTCGGTCAAGCGGAACTGCTTCATGGAACCGCCGCTGGCCCGCTCGGCGAAGCGATCCAGGTCGTAGATCAACTGCGCATCGTCTTCGCCGGGGAAGAGCACCAACTCGAAATCGGGCGTCACCACCAGAGATCCCCGCGCCATGCCCGCGGAGGGCTCGACCTCCATGCCGAGCGCTAGTGCCCCCAAGCGGGTCAGCCGAATGGCCACCGCGCGACCGCTGTCGTCGTAACCCAAATCCAGCAAACCGAGCGGGAACAAACGCTTGCGCACCCAGGACACCAAAGCCCAGGCCATGCGCTGCAGGTCCCCCGAGGGACGGCGCTCGCGCAACTCCGTCGGGTCGAGGCTCTCCTGCCACTCGTCCAGGTTGCAAATGTGCTGGTTGCGGGCCAAGAATGGCAGGTACATCAAGTCGTACCACGTGCCCGGCTCCAAGTGCCGCAGCATGCGCATCAAGGTGCGCCGCAGGGGGATATCGTGCTCGCGGGTGGTGTCCTCTAACGGCTCGTGCAGGGAGAACTCGAGCAGCTTGCTGAGTTTCGTCCCCATGGCGGTCGATCCCCAGTTCCGGCCGCGCGCGGCGATCTTGAGGGTGCGTTCCGCTGTGGTGTCGATCAACGTCTCCTGGCGCGCGAAGCGATACAACATGCGCACCGTTTCATCGCTCGCGATTTCCTGTTGCCCGTCGTCGAGGCAGGCTTCTTCGATACGTTTCCAGGTGCTCTTGAACAGTTCACCACGCAGGGTGACGCGCACCGTGCTGCTCTGTACGAAGGCCAGGAAGCGCGACAAGTTCGACAGGGTGTTGACCCCCATCGAAATCTCGCGGTAAGGCCGGTCGGGGTCGCCGGGCACCGCGACGCGGCGAAACCAAGCCAAGGCCACTTCGCTAAAGACGATCAAGGTCGGCCCGTGCTGCGCCACGCCGTACGGACGCAGATCCAGATCGGAAACCGTGCCCACCAAGGACTCCCCGAGGGCTTTGGACCAGCCTGCGCTGTCCCAGCCGGGCAGTTCGGACTCCATGCGCTCGAAGAGCGGCTTGGGCAGGATACCGCCGAACTCAAGGATGACCTTCTCCACCAAGTCCCGCAGGCCGGCGGGCAGTCGCTCGATGCGCTGTACGCAGGCCACTTCCCCCACGTACATGCGATACATTTCGCGCAGGTGGGTGGGGCTCGACCGCCGGCTACGGGCGGGGTCGGTGTACATGCGCTCCAAGTAGCCGCGCAGGGTCAAGCGCCCAAAGATGCCCTCGCGCACCGCGTTGAGTTGACGCACCAGCGTCGTCGCCAAATCGTGGGGAATGCCCACCTGCTGGCCCGGGCCTTCCAAGGCATTGCGCGCGCCAGTCGGCACTACGAAACCGTGGCGTGCTAGCAGGATGAGGCCGGCTTCCAAGTCGTACGAGGAGCCTTTCGCGACCGTCGGCTGCTTGGCCAAGCGATCGAGGCGAATGCGGAATTCGGGCGATTGCAGGACGGCGTGGAAGATCGCGCTCATGCGCGCACCGAGAGCTGCGAGCCGATCACGGATCAGCTCCCCCTGCAACATCGTCTCCTGCAGTTTGGCGACCAACGCCTCCTTGTTGAGCCCAGCCGCATCGGCCTTGGGACACCAAAAGGCGTACATCTCGCGCAGGTCCGCGATCGAGCGGCTCGGCAGGAGTTCGTTCAAGGTCATCGCGCGAAAGGAGGTCGCTTGACCACCGGGACTGCGATTTTCGTTCTTGTGAGTGCCCCTCATCGGTTGCATGACGATGCGTCGGATTGGTGCGCTTCGTGGGAGGAATGGGAGAGCCCCGAAGCCGGAAGATCCTCGAGCGTTGCCGCTTCGACGATTTGGTACGAATAGCCCTGCTCCGCCAGGAACAACTGGCGGCGTTGAGCGAATTCCTGCTCGCGCGTTCCCGCGGTGACCAGGGTGTAAAAGGTTGCCGGCTGCCCATCGGATTTCGGGCGCAAGATGCGTCCCAAACGTTGGGCCTCCTCTTGGCGCGAACCGAAGGTGCCGGACACCTGGATCGCGACGCGCGCGTCGGGCAGATCGATGGCGAAGTTGCCTACCTTGGAGACGATCAACACCGGCTCTTCGCCCTGACGGAAGGCGCGGTAGAGCTCCTCGCGCTTGGCCGTGGGGGTTTTGCCGGTGATCAAAGGTGCTTGCAGGCTGCGCTGCAAAGATTCCAACTGCTGGATGTATTGACCGATCACTAAGGTGCGCTGTCCGCCGTGGCGTCGGATCAGATGGGCCACCCAAGCCTCTTTGTCCGGGTTCTCCGCGGCGAGCCGCGTCATCTCGCGCGCTCCCGCTTTGCGATACGCTTGCCGGCCCGACTCCGGGAACGGGACGCGCAATTCCACCAGGTGAGCGGTGGCGATGTGTCCTTGGGCTTCGAGTTGTTTCCACGGCATCTCGAAGCGCTTGGGACCGATCAAACAAAAGACGTCCTCTTCTTTTCCGTCTTCCCGCACCAAAGTGGCCGTCAGACCCAACCGGCGGCGGGCTTGCAGTTCGGCGGTCATGCGGAAGATCGGCGCGGGCAGCAAATGCACTTCGTCGTACACCACCAAGCCCCAGTTGTGCTCCCGGAAGAGTTCCAAGTTGCGGAAGCTGTCGGTCTTGCCCTTGCGGAAGGTGAGCATCTGGTAGGTGCTGATCGTCACTTCCGCGACGCGCTTCACATCCCCGGTGTACTCCCCCACCTGCGCTTCGGTCAGGTGCGTTTTATCGAGCAGTTCGTCGCGCCACTGACGCACCGCGACCGTGTTGGTGGTCAGGATCAAGGTTTTGGCTCCCACCCGCGCCATGGCCGCCATAGCCGTCACCGTTTTGCCGGCTCCGCAGGGCAGCACGACCACTCCGTTACCGCCGGTCACGCCGCCGTCCGCGTGGAAGGCGGTGGCCGCTTGGGTTTGGTATTCCCGCAGCTGGAAAGGCAGTCCGGCGCGCGTTTGCGAACGAAGGTCGATCGACAGCGGGTCCCCGTCCACGTAGCCACCCAAATCCTGGACGGGGTAGCCCAAGCGGATCAGAGCCTGTTTGATCGGACCGCGGGTCACGTCGTCGACCCATGCGCGCCCGTCCTCGTCCACCTGACACCACTCCTGCACGCGCGGCCGTTCGAGCAGTTGCGCTAGGACTTCGGGATCCCTGCAGGTCAGCTCGAAACGATCCCCTTCGCGGTTCAGCTCGAGCAACCCGTACCGCATCGACCACAGCTCGACGCGCTCGATCACCTTCTCGGGAAGGGGCACGCAAGCCAACTCGGCCAAGGCGTCCAGGATGCTTTCGCTGTCCATCCCCAGAGCGATCGCGTTCCAGACGGAAACGGGCGTAATCTTGTAGGTGTGCAGGTAGTCCGGGCTCTTCTTGAGCTCCGCGAAACTCGCCAAGGCAGCGCGGGCCTCTTCGAATCGCGGATGCGGCTCCGTCAAAGGGCGGCCGTCCCCATCGCGCTGGATCTCGCCTTGCGCATCCAACAGGGTTTGCACGGTATGCAAAAGCAAGGTGCCGTCCGGTTGGATCACCAACGGATTGTCCGGCTGGGGCATGGCGCGCGTGGAGGGAGAGATTTGCGTCATGACGTCTTCCCCCGGCTGGACGAAGCCTTCTTACGCCGCGCGGTGGCCTTTTTCTTGCCAGCTTTCTTTTTGGATCGGGTGCTTCTCACGGCCAAGCCTCCGCTAGCGCGACCCGATTCCAAGTAGGGCCCAGTGATCGATTTCGGGTTGGAGCGCAGATCCTGGGGGGTCCCGCTCGCGACGATGGTTCCACCGCCCGCGCCGCCTTCCGGACCTAACTCCACCAACTGGTCCGCCAACTGCAACAGGTCGGTGTGGTGCTCGATGACGAGCACGGCGTTGCCCTTTTCCGCGAGGCCACGCAGAGCCCGCGCCAAGTGCACGACATCGCTGCCAGCCAACCCCGTGCTGGGTTCGTCCAAGATGATCAAACCGCGGCCTAGGCGATCGGCGTGGGCCAACTCGCCAGCCAATTTCACCCGCTGCGCTTCGCCGCCCGAGAGGGTCGTGGCGCTTTGTCCGAGGCGCATGTAACCGAGCCCCACGGACGCCAAGGCGTCGAGGATCGGTTTGATGTCCTTTTGGTGTTCCAGGAAGCGGCGCGCCTCATCGACCGACATGGCGAGCACGTCGGCGATGGACTGATCGCGATAGCGCACATCGAGCACTTCTTGGCGGTAGCGCTTGCCGTCGCACTCCTCGCACTCGATCCACAGGTCCGCCAGGAACTGCATCTCGACCTTGGTCGCGCCCAACCCTTCGCAAGCCGGGCAGCGCCCCTTCGCGGAGTTAAAGGAGAAATTCGCGATGGTGAAGCCTTGCATGCGCGCGTCCGGCGTGCGCACGAACAGGGCCCGCAAGGGATCCATCAAGCCGGCGTACGTTGCCGGCACGGACCGCGGCGTGCGGCCGATGGGCGACGCATCGACCACCGAAATGCGTAGGTCACCTCCGATCAAGCCCTGCACTCGCTCCCAGCGCCCTTCGTTGGGCTTGCCTTTCAAGGCCGGCACCAACGTGTCGAGCACCAGCGAGGACTTGCCCGAGCCCGAGGGACCGCAAATGCCCGTGATTTGGCCGAACGGTACGTCCAGGTCCACGCCCTTCAGGTTGTGGGTCTTGGCGCCGCGCAGGCGCAAGGGGGGCCAATGAGCGATGCGCGGAGCGGGAACATCGTCTTCCGTCGACTTGCCGCTCCAATCCAATTCACCTCGCAGATACTCCCCGGTTTTGGACTCCAGGCACGCTTCGATCTCCGCGGGCGGGCCCATGGCCACCAAACGGCCCCCGTGTTCCCCCGCGCCCGGGCCCAAATCGACGATCCAATCCGCGCGCCGCATGACGGCGGGATCGTGCTCGACGACGATGACGGTATTGCCCCGGTCGCGCAGTTCCTCCAGGGCTCCCGTCAAGCGATCCACATCGCGGGGATGCAAGCCGACAGTGGGTTCATCGAGCACGTAGGTCACCCCCACCAACTCGCTGCCCAGGTTGGCGGAAAGGCGCACCCGTCGCGCTTCCCCTCCCGAAAGGGTGCGCGCGGTGCGGTCGAGGGTCAGATAGCCGAGCCCCACCCGGTCGAGCAAGCTCAAACGCGACCGCAGTTCGGCCAAGACGGGCGCGACCGCTTCTTGTAGGGCTTTGCGCAAGCGCACTTTGTCGAGCCAAGCGAGGGCCTCTTCGACGGTCATGGACAGGAGCTCCGGCAGGCGCTTTTGGTGCACGACCACGGCGCGCGGGCCGGGCGCGAGACGCTCGCCCGCACAGCTCTGGCACACGCGGCGAGACATGACCGCCTCGAGCACTTCCGTCCAGCCGGGATCTTCCGACTTTTGATGCCAGGCGTTGACCTGCCCGCACAATCCGAGCCACTCGGAGTGAAACTCTTCGTGAATTTCGGTGTGTGCGCTCTGGCGGTCCATGACCACCTTGTACTCGGGCTTGGCCCCCTTCCCGAACAGGATCAAGTCCCGTTGCTTGTCCGTGTACTTTTCGACCGGTTTGGTATCGATGGGCACCTTGTGCTGGCGAGCCACTGTGCGCAACAGCATCTCGTAGTAGCCTTTGCCCTTCGTCAGATAGCGCGCCAACTTGCTGCCGATCGCACCGTCCATCAACGCGCGATCGGGGGCATCGACCAGCAGGCCGGGGTCGCACTGGATGACCTCGCCCAACCCCGAGCAGGTGGGGCAGGCCCCCACCAGGGTGTTGAAGGAGAAGTGCCGGGGCTGCATGGCATTCGTCCACGCGAAGCCGCACTCGGTGCAAGCCCCCAGGGTCGAGTATTCGATCCGCGGGCCTCCCTGCAGCACGGTGGCAAAGCGGCCTCCGCTCCAGTCCGCCGCGCCTTCGATGGCTTCTGCGATGCGCCCCTTCGAGGTCGGCGTAAAACTCAAGCGGTCGATCACCAAATCGACGCGCGCGGCGGGAGCAACCTGGCTGAGATCGCTCTCCAACTTGGCTTCCTCCCCATCGATCAGGACGCGGGCGTAACCCTTACCGATCAAGCATTCGCTGCGGCGTTCCAGCTCCTCGCGCGCATTGGGCGAGTCGGGGCCTCCCCGCAACAGTTCGACCACCAGCCAGCCTTTCGGCTTGGCGCCGTGTTCGCTCGCGTGGTCGATGACACGCTTGGCCAACCGACTCGGGTCCCCGCCCTCCAGGGGGGTAGCGTGGTTGGGGCACATGGCCTGGCCAGCACGCGCCCACAAAACCCGCAAGTGATCATGGATTTCGGTGGTCGTGGCGACCGTCGAGCGCGGGTGACCCGCTCCGCTGCGCGCTTCGACCGCGACGGCGGGTCCGAGCCCGTCCATGCGCTCGTAGGGCGGACGATCTTGGTTGCCGAGGAATTGACGCGCGTAGGTGGAAAGGGACTCCACGAAGCGGCGACGACCTTCGCTGTAGATGGTGTCGAGCGCCAACGAGCTCTTGCCCGAGCCGGACGGGCCGGTCACCACCGTCAGCGACTGGCTCGGGATGCGCACGTCAATGCCCATCAGGTTGTGCAAACTGGCCTTTTGCACGACGAGGTCCTGCATCGCCAAAACAGGCTCGTGGGTCTTCGCGGCGGCTCGCTTGGACCGGGCTCCCTTGCCCTTTGTGGAGCGCAAGGCGGCTTGACTTTCCTCCACCATCTCCTGCAGGGCACGGCCGGTCGCGGAGCCTTCGCAGGCCATGATGTCCTCGGGCGTTCCCGTGGCCAGCACTTGGCCCCCCGCCAGGCCCCCGTCGGGCCCCATGTCGATGACGTGGTCCGCGGCCTCAACCAATTCGAGGTTGTGTTCGATCACCAACACGCTGTGTCCCATGTCCACCAATCGCTGCAAGGCATGCACCAGTCGGCCCACGTCTTCCATGTGCAAGCCCGTGGTCGGCTCGTCCAGCAGGTAGAGCACGTGACCGCGGGGTCGCTTGGCCAAATGGGTGACCAGTTTGATGCGCTGCGCTTCTCCGCCGGACAGGGTGGTCGAAGGTTGGCCCAGGGTGAGATATCCCAGTCCCACTTCGTTCAGCAGGGTCAGGACCTTGTGCAGGGTGGGATGCTCGGAGAAGAACTCGCAAGCTTCTTCGACGGTCATGTCGAGCACGTCC
>JAUHXY010000174.1 GCA_030426785.1 bacterium | reverse complement strand
AAAGTCGATGGTCTTCTGCTTCTTGGCGGCTTCGGCGGCTTTCTTGGCCTCCTTTTGCTTCTCGGCCTCTTCGTAGGCAGCGATGTCTTCCAGGTCGCGGACCGGATCGGTGCCTTCCATGACGGTCACATCGTTGGCGTTGATCTGCTCTTCCATTTCCTTGAGCCACTGTTCGGACTTGGCGATGGCGAGGTCCGCTTTGACCTTCTCGCGGTTGGCGACGATGCCCTGCAGGCTGCTTTCGACCTTGGCGATTTGGGCCTTGATCTTCTCCTCGCTACCGGAGATGCGTTCGATTTGTGCGACGCGGTCCGCCACGATGGATTCGTGGGTGCCCTTGTCGACCATGAGGGTTTCCACCTGGGTGATCAGTTGATCACGGGTGTAATCGGCGCCCGCCAGGGTGACCGGCCAGGAGTCGTTCTCTTGGGCGGTCTTGTAGGCCACCTTGAACTCCTCGGCCAAACGGTTGGCCGTGTCGACTTTGGCTTGGTGCTCGTCGCGCGCAACCTCGAGCTTCGCGACTTCCTTGTCGATTTTGCCTTTGTTCTCGGTCAGTTCCTTGAGAACGCCGCGCAGGTTTTCTTCACGCGCTTCCAAGAACTTCACGGGGTTCTTTTGGATGTCTTCTTGGCTCCATTCCGTCCACTGGTTCTTCAGCTCGTTGGCCTTGCTTTGAAGACCCGGAGACTTCTGGTAGATGATCCAGATAACGACGGCGACAGCGATGAGGGGGATAAGCCTTTTCATGGGAGGTGCTTGGTTGGTTGAGGGGGGGCCTAGGCGGACATCCCAGGGGGGATGGACAGGCTAACGATCCACTCGGGGCAGGCAAGGCCCGTTGGGCAGCGCACTAGAATACCGGCGTTGCCGTTGGGTCGGATCCTTTTGCCGAGGGTGTTTCAGGAACGGAGGAGCGAAGGGCCAATTTGCGACATGGAATGCCTTGGCCGCGGGGTCTTTTACGGCATCCTGCGGCGCGCATTCATGACAAAAGCGCGAAGGAGGGGGCCGGAAAGGGTCTGAGGAAGCAGGAGGTGCCTATTGAGGCCCCGACAGGAATTGAAGGGTCTGCTGGGAGACAACCGGTTGGGCGTTCTTGAGCTTTTCTTCGGCCTCCATGATGTCTTCGAGGCTGCGGACGGAACCGGTGGTTTCCTCCTCGATGGGGGCCACGTCGTCCGCCTTTTCGGTGATCCACTCGTCGGCTTCGGTGGAGAGGTCGCGGATGCGCGCCTTCTCACGCTCGGTCTCCTGGCGAGCCAGGGCCAACTCGAACTCATCCAGCTTTGTGGAGTACATGTTCATGATCTCCGTCGTGCTCTGAATCTGCTGCTCGACCAACCGGATGCGCTCGGCGCGGTCCTCTTGGTGGGCCAACAGGGTTTGCACTTTAGAGGTCAATTGCACCTCGTTGTAGTCGCGCCCACGCACGGGAACCGGCCACGGAGAACCACCTTGGGCCGCTTTGTAGGCCGTTTTGAACTCGCGCAGGAGTTGGTCAATCTCCTTCAGCTCCGTCTCGAAGCCGGCCTTCTTGCGCTGCAACTGACGCTCTTTGAAGGTGGCCTTTTCCAGGCCGTCCTGCAGGGCCAAGCGCGTTCCGTCGGGACCGTCCGGGTACTGGGTGCGGTCCATGGCGTGGGCGTCGTTGGAGCGAGTGGGCTTGCCCCGCTTGTCGGACTTGTCCTTGTTCGCGATGTACAGGAACAGGCCCACCAAGATCAGGGGGATCAGCAGGTTGGACTTGCGCTTGGGTCGGCGAGGCATGGGGAAGCGGCGCGTGCGTTGTGAGGGGTGCATGGGAGGGCAGGCTTCGGATTTGGGGCGAAGACTTTACCCATTAAACCAGACTTGCGGGAGCCACAACCCCGCATTCAGGGCACAGAACGGTCAGGAAGGCCTCCCCAGGGCCCTTAACGGCACCGGCCCCCGGTGGACAAGGTCCACCGGGGGCCGGCCTGAATGTGGCGGTGGCGGGCGCCTTAGAAGCTGAGCTGCGCGCCCAGGAAGGGGCCCGAGAAGTCCAGGTCCAGGTCCACGTTTTCGCCGCTGTCGTCGGTGTAGTCCACCTCGAGCTGCAGGGACCGGTAACCGACCATGATGCTGCCCGAAGCGCGGCTGTTACCACCGAGGAAGTGGTATCGAGCGTTGACGTCCAAATCGAGGAACTGAGCTTCGTCGCCGTCGTAATCGACCTGGAAGCCCGAGGCGTGTCCGCCGACCTCGAACGCCCCGACCTGTACGTTCGCGCGCACCGCGATGGCCGGAATGGGAAGCAACTCGTCGAAGTCGATGCGGTCCGAGCTGCTCTGCGATTGGAAGCTGCCCTGGAAGTCCAACGCGTTGACGCCGAATCCAATCCCGAGTTCCGCGTTGCCCGGCAGGAAGTCCCAGGTGATGACCGCGGCGTGGATGCCGAGATCCAGGTCCGAGTCCACCGCCGTTCCCACCGGGATGGTGGTGCTGCCGTCGGAGAACTCGGCGTTCAGCGTGCCCGAGCCGCTCCAGTTGCCTTGTTGCGTGCTGACGGAGATGTGCGGCCCGCCCCATTGGAAGTCCACCATGGCGCTGGGAATGCGTTCTTCGTCATCGAGGCCCAAGTTCTCCATCGAGTTGGTGGAGGTCACGCCCGAGGCCGCGATGCCGATGTCGCCTTCCGGCGTGAACTCGATCAAGCGCACCGCGCCGTCGATCTTGGGGGCAAAACAAGCGGGCAGGCATAACCCGAAGGAGAGGAGGCCGATGGTTTGGAGGAATCGCATAGGGCGGTGAGGAAGAGGGATCGGCAGGGAGCCCTATCTTGGGGAACTCCATGAGACGTTCGCAAGGCGATCTTCGCCCGTCAGGCTACGCCAGCGCTCGTCAAGATGCTGCTTTTCAACCCACAGGCTATCGACCCTTTGAGCGAAGCCCTGAAGGCCCAGGCGCGTCCAGGCCCGGCGCAGAGGCCGAGGCCGTCCCGCCCGGCGGACCCACCACAGAGCGATCAACGCCCAAAGAAAGGTCACCAGGAACGAAAGCCCAAATCCCCAGCCGACCGGGTTCCACCAAGCCAACGCGATCGTCCAAAGGGGCACAAACACCGAAGACGAGATCAACGTCACCGTGACGAGTTTGTCCGGCGTGCTGCGCCCGATGCTCGCGATCGCGCGCGCCAGGGCCACCGGAGGCAGCCATAGCGGAATCAGCAGGGCTGTCACGATTAGAGTCCCCAACGCGCTCAGGCGCCCGGCAGGGGAGCGTTTGTACCGGGGCCCGGTCAGGTCGTAGCCTTCGAGCCCGAGCTGCTGCAAGGAGCGGGTCCATTGCGCTAAGCGTTCGCGGAAAGGCTCGACTTCATCGGGAATCTCCTCGCGCAGCGCATCCCACTCGGCAGCGAGGGCCTTCAGCCGCGGCGGAGCGCCTGCGGGTTGCGCGTGCAAGACGCGATCGATTTGTACCGCGGCCGCAAAACTCTCTGGGTCGCGCGCGATCACCATCGTTTCGGCGAGCCGCTCCCGCAGCGTTTGGGTGACCTTCCGCACGGTTTCGCGCTCTTCGAGGCGATAAGCTGCGACGAAGTCCTGCGCATCGATCGATTTTCCGACCCAAAGGTGCGCGCGGGATGCGAAGGTCTCCTGTTCCTCGTACACAAAAGCGACCGGCTGGAAGCGAATGGAGGCTTTGCCCGCGTCGTCGCACTTCGCTTGCGCGCCCAACGCCATGCGCGCCGCGCCGGTTTTGAAGGGCCGCAGCGTGTGCCCCAGACGGGATTCCCCTTCGGGGTAGATCACCAAGGCTCCGCCCGACAACAAGTGCGCGTGGATTTCGCGAAACGAATCCTCGTTGAGCGCCATATCGACGTTGTCCTTCTGTCGATAGATCGGGATCGCGCCCACCTGACGAATCAACCAGTTCAGGATGGGGATCTTGAACAGACTAGCCTTCGCCAGGATCGAAGGACTGCGTTGGGATGCGAACAGCGAGAGTTGCCCGTCCACCAAGCCGTTGCTGTGGTTGGTGTACAGCACCATGCCACCCGGATCCTCCGGCACGACGCCCAGCCGCAAGCGCCGATAGTGACTTCCGACCAAAAATTCGGCGTAAGTGAGGGCCAGGAAGCGCACAAAGCCGATTGTAGAGGTTTGGGGAGCCAGCAGGCAAATCGCGGGAACGGGCCCCGGAACGCGCAGAAACCCCTGCCTTGCGCGGTTCTAGTAGGTCCCCGCGCTATGCTGGAAGCAGCTCCCCCGGAGATCGCCCATGCAAGAAAAGCCTTGGTTCCAGCATTACCCGCAAGGAACCCCCAAAACGATCGATTACCAAGAGATCACCCTGCCGGAGATGCTGGATCGCACCGCACGCCAGCACGGGGATCGCAAGGCGCTGCAATTCGTGATGGTGCACCTCTCCTATGGAGAGTTGCGGGCTGAGGTCGAGCGCCTCGCTGCCGGCCTGGCCCAACTCGGCGTGAAGCCTGGGGATCGGGTGGCGATCCAACTGCCCAACATGCCGCAGACGGTCATCGCTTTCTACGCCGCGCTCTCGATCGGTGCGATCGTGGTGATGACCAATCCCTTGTACACCCTGCGCGAAGTCGAGCACCAGTGGAAGGACGCCGACGTGCAGGTCGCGATCACCGCCGATTTCGTTTGGGACCAGGTGCTCAAGGACCATCGCGCGAAGCTCAACCCCAAGCACTTCCTCGTTGCGTCGATCCCCGACTACTTCCACTTCCCGGTTTCGTTCCTGGCGAAGTTCAAGCTCAAGAAACAAGACCCCGCGCGCTGGGCGAAAGTGCATCCCAGCGCGGATGTGCACCTGTACAAAGCCTTCCTCAAAGGCGTGCAGGGTCCCGCGCCGAAGGTGGCCATCGGCATGGATGACGTGGCGCTCTTGCAGTACACGGGCGGGACGACGGGCTTGTCGAAAGGCGCCACCCTGACCCATCGCAACATCTCCAGCAACATCCAGCAGATGGTGTCGTGGTTCCCGAACCTCGATCCTACTCAGCGGGTCATGATGACCGCGCTGCCTCTGTTCCACGTGTTCGGCTTGACCGTTTGCATGGGCTTCTCGGTGTACGTGGGATTGCCTCAGGTTTTGGTGCCCAACCCGCGCGACATTCCGACCCTCGCCGCGCAGCTCGACAAGCACCGCGTGAACCTGTTCCCGGCGGTGCCGGCCATGTTCAACGCGCTCAACAATCTGCCCAACATCGACAAGTTCGATCTGACCGAGCTGACCGACTGCTTTTCGGGCTCAGCACCGATCAGCGACAGCGTGCTCGAAGCGTTCGAAAAGCGCACCGGTGCCCGCATCATCGAAGGCTTTGGCATGAGCGAAACGTCTCCCGTCGCTACCGCCAACCCGACCGTGGGGTTGCGCAAAGTGGGCTCGGTGGGCATCGCTTTGCCCGATACGGACATTCGCGTGGTGGACATGGACACCGGCGAGGCCGACATGCCCCCTGGAGAAGAAGGCGAGTTGATCGTTAAAGGCCCCCAGGTCATGCAAGGCTATTGGAACCGGCCTGAAGAGACCGCCACCGCCTTGCGGGATGGTTACATGTACACCGGCGACCTCGCCACGATCGACGAAGACGGTTTCGTGCGCATCGTGGGTCGCAAGAAGGACATGATCAACTGCTCGGGCATGAAGGTTTACCCCGACGAGGTCGACGCCGTGCTGATGGCCCATCCCGCTGTGCTCGAAGCGGCCACCATCGGGGTGCCGGACGAGAAGCGCGGCGAGTCGGTCAAGTCCTTCCTCGTCTTGCAACCCGGGCAAAAGCTGACCGAAGAGCAAGTGCTGCAGTACTGCCGCGAAAACCTAGCGCGCTACAAGGTGCCGCAACACATTCGTTTCTTGGACGAACTGCCCAAGAGCAGCGTGCTCAAGACCCTGCGGCGCGAGTTGCGCGCCATGGAAGAGCGCGGGGAGTGAGCCCTTTGGAAAGTAGCGCGGCGCGGATCCCCGAGGGAGATCCGCGCCGCGCTGCTTGTTGGACGGGGTCCTAGAAGTACCAGGAGAGGCCGAAGGACAGGTACAAGCCCTCTTCGGTCAGTTCCCCTTGGTAGGTGGACGGGTTGCCGAACACCGGAGTTCCCGAGGGCAAGGGATCGAGCACGAGCTCGTCTTCGGTCGGGTCCAAGGCGACCTCGTAGAAGAGCGCCATGTCGAGGGACAACCCATCGCGCAACAGGTACGAAGTGCCCGCGACCGCTCCGGCGGTAAAGAACTCATCGCCCTTGAGGGTGATGTTCTCCGTTTGGCCGGGGAAACCGATGCCCGCGAAGGCATCCCCGTAAGAAACGACCCCATCCGCATCGACTTCCGGCACGTAGCCGAGTTGCAGCGCGAAGAACGGCCGCCAACGTTTGCTCTTGCCGATGGGGTCCATGACGTAGCGCACGTCGAACAGGAAGTGGTTCGTGCCGAAGTCGTCGATGTCCACGTCCGCGTTCAACGGACGCGTCGATTCCGGGTCGAAGATGCGGTGTTCGATGATGCCGCCGATCGACCAGTTGTGCGCCACGTAGTAAAACAGCTTCAATCCCAACCCGAAGACCGGGTCGAGATCCGTGGTGGAGGCGCCGTTCGGGTTGCCGCCCAGGGCGGGGTTCGCCAAGGGCCCAGTTCCGTCTTGCAGCTCGACGTCCGCTTCGACGAAGGCCCAACCGGTGGAAACGCCGAATTGGTAGAGGCCGGTGGAGTCTTCCGGCCACAGGGCATCGGGGTCGGAGATCGAAGCGCAGGACGCGCCTCCGAAACAAAGCAAGGCGAGGCAGGTGAGGCCCGAGAGGCGTGCAATCATCATGGTCTTGGCGGGGAAAAGGCCTGCAAGCCAGGCTCGCAGGGGGGCACCTACCCTACCGCTTGCGGGCACTTTCATCACCCCTTGAGGGCCGCCTGACCGCTTCTTTAGGGCGGGAAGGGGGGTCCGGACCGTGCGGACCCCCGGGGAGCGGGTCGGGGTCGAGGCGCCACCAACGCCGCGGACCTGACGGGCTAACTCGCCAGCACGTCGCTTGGGCGTGCCTTGCTGCTGCCGGACCCGGCCGGCACAGCGGTGCGCTGGTAGTCTTCGAGGGTGAACGAGTCCACCTGGATGCGGTCCTCCCGCGCGACCTCGGCTTGGTGCAACAGCTCGAGTTCCTCGGCGCTAATGATGCCGCGGTCTTTGGCTTGTTCGGCCACCTCCATCGGCTTGGCGCGCGGCAATTCCTTGCGGCGAATCGCTTTCTTGATCTTGCCAGCCACTTCGTCGGCGGCGTGGCACAACGCAAAAGCCTTCTCCAGCTCGAAGAGCGGGTGTCCCACGTCCGGCGACTGGAAGATCGTGGGCGTGATGCGATCGCGCTGCGCGCCAGGGGTTTGCAGGGCCGTGGCGACCGCCAATCCGTCCTTGTCTTTCGGGTAGGTTCCGATGGCGTTGAAGCGCGCCCAGAAACCGATCGGGCCGCGGAAGAACCATCCCAAGAAGGGGGCATCGAAGTTGCGGAACAGGTCCTCAAAACCCCGCTGGATCTGGCACAGGGTGTAGTCCATCGACCAGCGCAGGAACGGCAAGTCTTCTTCCCGCCGGCCTTCCGACTCGAAACGCTTGAGCACGGCGTTGCCCAAATACATCCACGAGAAGATGTCCGCAAAGCGGCCCGTCACGCTTTCCTTGCGCTTCAGGTCGCCGCCGTACAGCCCCATGGCCACATCCGCCATGGTCGCAAAGGAGGCCGATGCCCAGCTCAGTTTTTTGTAGTAAGGACTGGCAGGACCGCTAACCGGCGAAACGGCGAACAGGCCGCGCGTCCAGCTCAACACCAAGCTGCGGCAGGTGTTGCGCACCACGTGTCCGATGTGTCCCGTAAACGCCTGGTCGAAGGCTTTGGTATCGCCCGAGGCGATGGCGCCCATCTCTTGGTACGCAAAGGGGTGGCAGCGGATGGCCCCTTGGCCAAAGATCACCAGCGTGCGCGTCAGGATGTTCGCGCCTTCGACGGTGATGCCGATGGGCTGGCTCATGTAGGCGTGCGCCAGCATGTTGCGCGGGCCGCGCGAGATCCCCGCGCCCCCGACCACGTCCATCGCGTCGCTGACCGAGTCGCGCGACAGCTCGGTGAAGTTGTACTTGGCGATGGCGGTCACGACCGCGGGCTTGGCGCCCTTGTCGATCGCGCCCAGGGTGTAGCGCCGCGCGGCTTCCAGGATGTAGGCCCGGCCGCCGATGCGTGCTAAGGGCTCGGCGATGCCTTCAAACTTGCCGATGGGAATGCCGAACTGCTTGCGGATCGCAGCGTAGGCCCCCGCGACGCGCGCGGCCATGTGGGCGCCCGCCGTCGACGAAGCCGGCAGGGAAATGCCCCGGCCCGCCGCCAACGACTCCATCAGCATGAGCCATCCACGGCCTGCGCCTTCTTTCCCGCCGATGATGGCGGAGATCGGAACGACCACGTCGTGGCCTTGGGTGGGGCAGTTGTAGAACGGCACGCCCATGGGGTCGTGGCGCTTGCCGAGCACGACGCCGTCGAGGTGGGTGGGAACGAGGGCGCAAGTGATGCCCAGATCCGTGCCTTTGCCGAGCAGGTTCTTGGGGTCGGACAGCTTGAACGCGAGGCCCAGGAGCGTCGAAACGGCCGCCAAGGTGATGTAACGCTTGTTCCAGTTGAGGCGCAGCTTGAGTTCGCCGTCTTCGTCTTGGAAAACCTCGCCGTGAGAGGAAATCGCGCCCGCGTCGGAGCCCGCGCCGGGTTCGGTCAGCGCGAAGCAGGGGATTTCGCGACCATCCGCCAGGCGCGGCAAGTAGTGATCCTTTTGTTCCTGCGTGCCGTAGTGCAACAGCAACTCCGCCGGACCCAAGGAGTTCGGGACCATCACGGTGATGCCCAGCGGACTCGAGGTGGAGGACAGTTTGGCGACCACCGCGCTGTTGCCCGAGGCGGACAGTCCCAAACCGCCGTACTCCTTCGGGATGATCATGCCGAAGAATTTTTCGCGCTTGAGGAAG
>JAUHXY010000359.1 GCA_030426785.1 bacterium | reverse complement strand
GGCGGGACTCAGGGGGGGCGAGCTTAGATTTGGGAGTTGCGAGTCGTGGGTTCGAGTCCCATCTCCCCGACCAGTTCTCGGGGGAACAAGAACTACTTGGCTTGGGCGGTTGCGCTCGCCAAGGCTCGTGTGCGCTGCACGCACTGCTCGACGGCCATTTGGAGCATCTTTTCGGTGCGCTCGTTTTGGAGGGCGGAACCGTCGTCGGTGAAAGCCTGGTGGGCGGCGCCGACCGCGACCTGGGTGGGCAGGACGATGGTGCCGATGCCGCTCAGGATGGTGCGCACGTGGGCGAGGCCGCGGATGCCGCCGAGGGCGCCGGGGGAAGCGGCCAAGAGGGTCGCGGTTTTGCCTTGGTAGGCGGCCAAAGGGGCGACGCCTTCTTCGGGGCGGGTGGCCCAATCGATGGCGTTCTTGAGCAAAGGCGTTATCGAGCCGTTGTACTCGGGGCAAGCGATCAGGAAACCATCGTGGTCCATCAAGGTGTGGCGCCAGCGGGCTACGTCGGCGGGCGGGCCGGGGTCTTTTTCTAGGTCCTCGTTGAAGAGCGGCAAGTCGAAGTCCGTCAGCTTCACCGCGGTGACCTCGGCACCGAGGGCGCGAGCTTTGGCCGTGGCCAGGTCGACGAGTTGTTGGTTGAAGGAGCCGGTGCGGGCGCTGCCAGAGAATGCGAGGAGTCGTACCATAGGTTCGGCGTTGTTTGGGGGGGGGAAGTAGGTGGGCGGCGTCGGCTGCCACGACCTGGAGGGGAAAGAAACGGAGTGGGTCGCGCCGCAACACCATGACGGGAAGCAGTCCCCCTCGGTGCCCGCTCGAAGCGACGAACGGATCGGCGAGCCTGATTGTGGGCCTGCGCCCGAACTTGTCCAGCAACGAACCTCCCCCCGCTACGAATCGCCGTAAGATGCGGGACATCCCATGGGAAAAAGTCTCTTCGTCGCGTTCTGCTTGCCGCCCGGATTGTTCTTTACGGCCTGGATCGCCTCTACCGTGCTGCGCCGCTGGCGTCCGCGGCTCGGGCGCGCGGGGCAGTGGTTCTCGGGATTCGGTTTGCTGTTGGTCAGTACGCCGATCGTCAGCGCTTGGGCCCTGGGCACGCTGCAAACGGTTCCCCCTTTGCACGAGGCGCCCGCCGACGCGGGAGCGATCGTCGTGCTCGGTGGCGATTTTTATCCCTACGCCCCCGAATACGCCACGGGCAAGGTCGGGCCGCTGACCCTGCAACGCATCCGGCACGGGGTCACGTGGCACCGCGCGACGGGTTTGCCCCTGCTGATGAGCGCGGGAAACATTCGTTACGACAACCTCACCGGCGCCGACGCGATGGCGGAGTGCGCCGAGCAGGACTTCGGCGTGCCGGTGCGTTGGCGCGAAAGGGAATCTCGCACGACCCGTGAAAACGCGTTTTTGTCGGCGGAGATCCTGCGCGCCGAGGGCATCGAGTCGATCGTGCTGGTCACCACCGCGTGGCACATGCCGCGCGCGAAACGCGCCTTCGAGCGGGCCGGATTGAAGGTCGCTCCAGCCCCCACCGCCTTCAATCCGCCCCCCAAAGCCCGCTTCGCGTCGTTCTTGCCCTCCCACCGCGCCATCCGCAACTGCTTCTGGGCGAGCCACGAGTGGCTGGGCCGCATCTTCTACGCCATCAAGGATCGCAACGCGCCGGGCGCGTAACCAGCTCCGGAAGAAAGCCCCGGTGGCACGCCCGCCAGGATTCGAACCTGGGACCGTCCGATTAGAAGTCGGGTGCTCTATCCAGCTGAGCTACGGGCGCGGAAGCCGAGGGTCGGCCGGGGGGAAACGTAGCGCATCGGGGGCGGGCTTCCGCGAGTGGCGGGAAAAATTTGCGGGTGGGTTCCGGCCTC
>JAUHXY010000173.1 GCA_030426785.1 bacterium | reverse complement strand
GGTCCCGAGGGTGGGTTTACGAACGAGGAACGGGAAGGTCGGGCCGCAGCCCGGCTTGCGGGCTACGTGCTGCGCACGGAAACCGCTGCGGAAATGGCGGCCGGTTGCACCCTGCAGGCTTGGAGCCAGGACCCTTAGGGGCCCCGATTCGGTTCCCGGGGGTTGCCTCGAGGCGCGTCTGGGGTGGCGGGCTCTCGAGGATCGGCCCCGCTGGAGCGGCGAAACCCTCGACCAGGGATAAGATGGGCGAAACCTCCCCCCTTCCGGCCGGTTCAAGGGCTGGATTGGATTCCCGGCTTGTGACGCAAGCCCTACCTACGAGGTCCCTATGCAAGCACTCATCGCAACCATCATTCCCGGAGCCGCGCTGTGGTTGGCTCCCCTCCCCACCACCCCGCCCGCCGAAGGGGTCCAGCTCGCCACTCGCTACGAAAGCATCGAAGTGGTCGAAGTCACCCGCGAGGTGAAATTCGGTATGCAGACCACCGCCATGGAACTCGAAGTGGATGGTGAGATCCAAGAGGGCATGGATCGGATGCTCGGGGGCACCTCGACCAGCGTGCGCAGCGTGCACAAGGACGACATCCTGAAGGTCAACGCCGAAGGAGTGCCGACGCACATCCAGCGCACTTTTGCAGGCATCCAATCGAAGCGCACCAACCGCGAAGGCAACCTAGAGGACATGGAAGCGAGCCCGCGCGAACCCGCCGAGGGTTTGGTGCTCGACATCCAAGTGGGCGAGGAGGGTGAGCAGAAGATCAAAATCATCGAAGGCGAAGCCCCGGAAAACGAAGCCTTCATGGCGCAGCAGCCTATGGTGTTCGCCATCGACGGCCTGCTCCCGAACGAGGCGGTCGAAGTGGACGGCACGTGGGAATTGGAGAACGAAGACATTCGGCGCGCCTTGGGCGAGTGGTCACCCTCCCCGCGTCCCCGTCCCGAGGGAGAGCGGCAGCGCCGCCGCGATCGGGACGAGGCGGTTTCGCAAGACGGTCGGCGACGCCAGGGCATGCGCCGCATGGGCGGTAACATCGGCGGCTTCCTGCGTACGGCGGAATGGGAAGGACAAGCCACCTTGGTCGGCCTGAAGAGTGAGTTTGAAGGCGGTCAATACGCATTGATCGAGTTGGAGTTCAAAACCGAGGGAGACCTGCCGGAAGCCGAACGCGGAGGCTTCGGCGGTCGCCGCCGCGGCGGAGATGACCAAGTCCAGCCGAGCGTGGCCGCGCCCAAGGCCCTCGAAGGCGAGGCGGAAGTGCGAATCAAAGGCAAGTTGTACTTCGATGTGGAAGCGGGTCGCCCCATCGCGGTGTTGATGGAAGGCGAACTGGGTTCGACTTTCTCGCGCAGCATGGACCGCGGAGAACGCCAAATCAGCATGCACTCGGAGCAAGAGGGTGAGTTGGAACTGACCTTCCGCTTCGCCTACCAAGCGCGCTAGATCGGCCTCGCCGAACGAAACGATCGCCTGTGCGGGCGCCGGACGGGACACCGTTCGGCGCCCGCGCTTTGATTGTAGACCTCATAGACTCACGGCATCCCACCCCTCCCCGCTTTCAAAGTCCATGCACTCGCGCATCGAACGCCAACTCCGATCGCCGCAAATGACGTGATCTACCAGCGGGATCCCTAACAAGCGCCCTGCGCGGATCAAGCGGCGCGTGACATCGCGGTCCGCTTGGCTGGGTTCCGGGTCTCCGGAAGGATGGTTGTGCACGACGAGAACGGCGGCCGCGCGCTCGGACAATGCCGACGCGAACACTTCGCGGGGATGCACGAGCGACGAGGTGAGCGTGCCCACCGACACCTCGTTCATGCCCTGCAACGCGTTTTGCACGTTGAGATGCAACACGGTGAATACCTCGCGCTGCAGTCCACGGATGCGCGGCAACATGAACGCGTGCACATCCTGCGCGCGCCGTAACAACGGCCGTTCCGGCCAAGCCTGCTGTTCGACGGCGCGACCCAGGGCGAAGGCTGCCACCAACCGCTCGCCCTCGGCGCGGGTCAGTCCCGCTCGCCAACGCCACTCACCAGCGCTCCACCGGGAAAGCAGCCCTAAGGGCTGCGTTGCGACCACTTCCCGGATTCGATCCCATTCCTCCCGTCGGCGGGAGAGCAACGCTTCCAGCGTGCGCCAAAGCCCTTCCGAGGGCGGTTCTAGCGTGCCTGAGAGCGGTACCGTCGGTTCTTGGGCTTGCATACCAGAAGGACCCCCTACGCGCTTTCGAGGTTGCACCGATCGACCGGGATTCCGGCTAGCACCCGGTCGTGGGAAACCCAGCTTGCTTCCCCTCAAATCCAAGAGAATTTGGTTCACAGACTTTCGCGGAATCCCGAAGGTCCATCCAGAGCCCTCTGGGCTCGTGCGAAGCTAGGAGAACCTTTGAGAGCCCTCAGTCCATCACCGACCCGTTCCTGGGGATTTGGATCGCCTTGGCGATCGCAGGACGCAAGTCTTGCAGCGGTTGATGTTGGTTACTGGGGGGTCGGCATTCAGGGTAGGAGTGCCCCAGAGTGCCAATCGGGGGGGTAACCCCCCTTGACGGACATCTTTGGATGGAGGTCCGGAAAAAGTGGGCGATCAAGTGGCAGCTTGATCGCCCGCTTTCACGTGGTGCCCTGCGTCACTGCGTGCGGCTTCGAAAGGCACGCACGAGTTCGGGAAAGCGCGCATAGCGGCGGTCGTAGCCGTAGCGTGCTTCGATCGCGCGCACCTGTTGGAGATAGCGCTCGTGAAGCGCAAAGAGAGCTTCTTCTTTGCTCTCGTCGCAGAAGTACGTGCGGCAAGCGAGCGGACGGCCCTCGCGGGCGGTGCAGCGACCCTGTTGGTGGTAGGGACAGCGGCCAGGCGCTTCGGGCTCGCCGGGCTCAGGATGGCGATCGAGTGCAAAGTCGGTTTCCAAAGCCCCCGCAAACAATTCGTGGCCAGCTTCTTCAAACCGGCAACAGAAACCACTCAGCTCGCAGCGCGGCGCGAGGGCGTTCAACTCGGCCTGCAGGGCTTGGTACAACGCTTCGAGCTCCGCGAAAGCTGTTTGCTTTTGTTCGCGGGAAGGCTCGGGCGTGATCCCGGGACACACCTGCCGGGCGCGCTCAAACCCCTCGCCCCCCGCCAAAACGCTCGGCCAATAGGGAAAATTGCGGCAGTGCGCTGGCCGTGCTTCGTACACGGAACATTCGTTGGTGCCCTCCAAGAAGCGGCAACGGTCCGCGGCGATCCCGGTCCCCTCGCGCAACGCCCGGCGCAATGCTCCGCTGCCCGGGTCGGGCACTTGGCGGGTGTACTCGCGCCAAAACACTTCCGGCGCAACTCCCAGCGCTGCGGCCAACGCCAAACCGTCGTCCTCTTCCAACCACACGTACCCCGCCCCCACGCGACAACATCGTCCACTGCGTTGGCAAGCAAAACGGAAGGGCACGGCACCCTGCAAACCCGGATCGGACATGGGTGAGGCTCGCGGTTAGCGCCGTTTGCGCTTTGTGCGCCGCACGGCGGATGCCCGCGCTCGCGGAGCGGAACCAGGAGCTGGTTTGCGGCCCATCGCAGCGCCTTGGGTGTAATCCAAACGTCGTGAACCCGCCAACTGAGCTTCGATCTCGGCGATCAGCTCGTCGTAGGACTGGAAGCGATCCTGCGCCTCCTTATCGAGCATCTTCTCAATGAAGTACTGCAACTGCGGGGAGAGGTGCCGGCCCTTCAGCTCTTTGCATTGCAAACGCTCGGTGACGTGCTGTCGCAGGACCTCCTCGCTGCCCTCCCCCTCGAAGGGCAGGCGCCCCACGGTCATTTGGAACAGGGTGACCCCCAGGCTGTAGATGTCGCTGCGCACGTCCGCTGCCGCCCCCCCCAGGGCTTGTTCGGGCGATAGGTACTCCACCGTGCCCACCGCCAAGCCCTCCTGCGTGCACTCCGCCGAGCGCGCGCAAAAGCCCAGGTCGATCAAGCGAATGCGATCCTCGGGGGTGATCATGATGTTGCCGGGCTTGACGTCCCGGTGCACCCAACCCTGGTCGGCGAGGTAGCGCAGAGCTTCGGCAACCTGCAGCAAAATCGCCAGGGCTTCGGGCTCCTCGAACACCCCCTGGCGGTCGAGGCGCTCCTGCAGGGTTTCCCCATCGATGCACTCCATTTTGCTGAAGATGATCGAGCCGAATTTGGCGACCCCAAAGCCCTTGACAAGGCTTTCGTGATCCAGGGAGGCGAGTCGTTTGGCCTCTTCCACGAAGGCCTTGACCGTGCCCTTCTGGCGCATGGCTTGGGGTCCGAGGATCTTGAGAACCAGCGTGCGTCCGGAAGTGCGCTCCTTGGCTTGGAAGACCTCCGCCGTGCCCCCCTGGCCCAGACGCGGACCGATGTCGAAACCCGGGATGCGTGGATGTTGGCCGGCCGATGTATCGCACAACCATTGCGCGTGCTCGGGGGTCATCCCCGCTGCTTGCACGAGGGTCGGCACCAAGTCTTGTCCCGCTTTGAGCGCTGCCGCGACGCGCTGGCAAGCGTCCCGCTCCACGTACCCGCGGTGGACCAACAAGGCCAACAGGTGCATAGGATTCGAATCGGAACTCATGGGGAAGAAAAGGGGCCATCAGGAAAGCCGAAAGTCACCTACTGACCGCACGGAATCTCCTGGGCGCGGCTAGTGTAGGACTCAAAAGTGGATCCTTGCACCTCAGGTGGCCCGGAGCGGGAGTTTTTTACCTGCTGCGCCGCCTTCTGCGACCTTTCTGGGTCCTTTCCAGGGGTCGAATCAAGATGGCTCCCAGCGCCTCCCGATGGAAGGGGCCTAAGGGATTGTGGTCCGTCCCCACGACCGCCCCTTTGCATCCAAGACCCCCGCTCTTCCCCCGTCCGTGGACTCCGTCCGTCAACACAGCGTTTACCGCTACTTCGATCTCGCCGACTCCTTCGTCGAGATCCTGATCGCCGACGCGCGCCATCTGATCCAAGCCGGAAAACCCGGCTTGGACAAGGCGGGCTACCGGCGCCTAGTGATCTCGACGTGCATGCCCGAGTTTCGGGAGGACGTCGCTGGATCGATCGAAACGCTGTTTCCGGACGATCCACTGATGGTGGAAGACATCCTTTACCAACTTTGTATCGAGGTGAACCCCAGCCTGAGCATCCACGATGTGCGGCTGGTGGCCAGTCCCGAGGACGAAGAGTTGGATCCGCGCGGCGAACGGGACGCGGAACCCGCCCGCCCCACCCCCGCCCTGCTGCGCCAGCGGGTCGGTGGGCTGGAGCGCCGGCTCGCCCAAAACGTGCTCGGCCAAGACCACGCCATCCAGACGGTGACCAACGCCGTGCGCCGCGCCGCAGTGGGTTTGGCACCCGACAACCGCCCCCTGGCCTCCCTGCTGTTCACCGGGCGCACCGGCACGGGCAAGACGGAGTTGGCCCGCCGTTTGGCGCAAGAGCTGCTCGGACCGGACGCGCTGCTGCGCATCGATTGTTCGGAGTTCGCCCTGGCCCACGAGTACGCCAAACTGATTGGTGCTCCTCCGGGCTTTGTCGGCCACGAAGACGGCGGACAACTGACCGACGCCCTGCGGCAAAACCCGCGCCGCGTGGTGTTGTTCGACGAAGTGGAGAAAGCGCACCCCAAACTGCACAACCTGTTGCTGCAAGTGCTGGAAGAGGGCGCTTTGACCGATGGCAAGGGCCGCACCGTACGCTTCGACCAAACCTTGGTGATCCTGACCTCCAACGTCGGCGCGGAGGAAAGCCAGCGCCGAGGAACCGCGGTCGGGTTTGAGCGGGCGAAGGGCCTCAGTCACGACGCCCTCACCGAGATCACCGAGCAGGCCCTGCAGAACACGTTTGCGCCCGAATTCCTGGGGCGCCTCGATGAAACGGTGCTGTTCGCCGATATCACGCCGGCCAAGATGGAAGCCATCGCGAAGCACTTGCTGCGCGACTTGCGCGAGCGCGTGGCGCGCACCGGAACGGAGTTGAGCTTCACTCCTGCCGTCGCCCGCTGGGCGGCGCAAAAGGCCTACGACCCGGCCCACGGAGCCCGAGAATTGCGACGCGTCTTGCGCCGCGAAGTGGAGTCCTTCGTCGCCGAAGAACTCAGCCAAGGCACCCCGGGGCGGTCGCTGCGCCTCGGGGTTCGCCAAGGCAACCTGCGCCGCGTGGCTTGATCGGGGTTTGAGCCTGCGGTGCAAACTGCCGCAGGCGACCAATCCTTGTGGTCAAGCGTCCTCGCCCCATGGCAGCGCGCCGCGCACGCGCTCGCACGGTTCGAAAACCGAGGAGCGCGCCCGCGGCGCGCGAAGCCACGAAAAGGGTGTTTAGCGGCCGAAGCTACGGATGTAGGCGACGAGTTGATCCAGCTCCGCATCTGACAAGTTTCCGTAGGCGGCCATTTGCACACTCATGCCGTTGGCGGCACCTCCTTCCTTGATGACCTTTTTGATTTCTTGGTCCGTAGTTTTTTTCTGCCACGCCTTGTCGGTGTAGTTGCGGGGCTTGACTTCAAGACCGGCAGCGGCCGCCCCATCTCCCTTGCCAGACTCACCGTGGCAGGCGACGCAGCCATTGTTGGTGAAGAGCGTCTTACCCGCCGCCACTTGAGCCGGATCGAGTTCGGGAAGCTCCTCGCCGCCGCCGCAAGCCACGGGAAGAAGGGCCAGGAGAGGAAGTGCCAGCGCGGACACGAGTTTGTTGCGTTTCATGGGGATTTTCTTGGTTCGGAAGAAAGGATCCGGTTGCGAGGAAAGTCTAGGCCAAGTCCCGTCAACCTCACGATATCCCTGGCGCTTTTCTAACTCACTTCTCGCTCCCCCTCCTCGAGCGGCCGATTCTTACGGAGACGGGAGGGTCCCAAGCGCTACACTGCCCCCATGAGACTCGCCGTATTGGTCCCGTTTGCTTGCGCCCCCCTTCTATTCGGTCCGCCGACCCTGGCAGGAGGCGCGACCACCACGTTCGCTGCAACCGAGTCTCATTCCCCAAGTTTCGTCGAGTTCAGCGCGCAACCGAACGGGCAGGATGCACCCTCCAAAGCTGCCCCCCAACTCGGTCGAGAGCTCGCCGCGCGCGCGCCGGGGCTCGTTCTGTCCATGGGGGAACTGGACGAACTGCTGCTCAAGCGCAACGGTCTGACCCAAGACGGGCAACGAGCTCTCCGAGAGTTGATCGACCTGGAGGTGCTCGGGCACCTCGCTCGCGAGCGCGGCGTCGAGATCTCAACCGCACAACTCAACGCCCGTTGGGCCCAGATCGAAGCCGAGGTGGTCCAAGCGGGCCAAGCGGAGAACATGACCCAGTTCCTGGAAGACTCCGGGGTGGACCGCGAGACGTTTCGGGAGTACCTGCGGCTCGCGTTGATCCAAGAAACGCTGACCCGCCAAGCCATGGGCCTCGCGAAAGACGCGGCCGTGACCGCCGAGCAACAGCAGCTCTGGATCCAGTCCGAGATCGAAGACTTGGGCTATGAAGGTCGCGCGCCGTTTTGGGAGGACGGGATCGTGGCCCGCATCGGGCCCTTGACCATCCAACGGGCCGACTTCGCCCGCCATTTGCGCGAGCAGATCGACCGCAAAGAGGTACGCCAAGCCTGCTACGAACTGCTGCTACTGCAAAAGATTCGCCAGCGCTTCCCCGACCTGACGCAGGAGGCGATCGACGCGGTCGTCAGCGAAGAGGTGGCCCAGCGCAAAGCCACCTTCGAGAACGATCCCAAACACAAGGGCGTCGACTTCGGACAGTTTCTGGCTACGCAGGGCTTGAACGAAGAGGTCTTGCGGCAAGACCCGGCATTGATCGCCGCCGCCCTGTCACGTCTGTGGGTAGACCGCACTTGCGATGAAGCCTGCCTGCGCGAGGTCTACCAAGCCGAACGGGACCTGTTCGACGGGGTTTATGGCGAGGGCGCCCAAGTGTTCACCATCCGCCGCAACGCGGGTGAGGTCAAAAACGAACTCATCCCGCGTACCTATGCGGAAGCAGAAGCCGAGTTGGAGTCCTGGAAACCCGATCTCAAGGACCTCGCGGCTTTCCAACGCATCGCGGCGGTGCGCTCCGATGAGATCCGCGCCCGCGACAAAGGCGGCTTGCTCGGCTGGGTGCGCGCCCGGACCCCCGGCGTCGACCCGGCCATCCGCGACGCGGTGGCGGCGGCTTTGGCCGAGCGCCAAGGACCCGTGGAGGGCACCTTGATCGGACCATTGCGCCTGCAGGGCTCCGTGGTGCTGGTGTGCTTGGGGGAACGCACGGCCGCCCCGACCTGGCCGGTGATGGCAGAAAACGTGCACCGCGAGCTGCGCCGGCGCTTTATGATCGGCGAAGTCCCCCCCGCCTCGATCGAAACCTACGTCGACAAGCGCTAAGCGCCCTACCCCCATGCTGATCGCCAAGGTTGTCGGCAGCGTCGTCTCTACCCAAAAGGACGAAAAGCTGCAAAACGCCAAGTTCCTGGTGTGCCAAGTGCACGACCACAACAACCAGCCCAAAGACCAGTACGTCATCGCGGTGGACTCGGTGGGTGCTGGGGAAGGCGACATGGTCCTGACCGCGGCCGGCTCGAGCGCGCGGCAGACGACCCTAACCAAGGACAAGCCCTGCGACGCGGTCATCATGGGCATCGTCGACTCCTGGGATCTGGGCGGCGCCAACGTCTACGAAAAGTGGAACGACTAGCATGTTTTTGGCGCGCGTGACCGGTCGGGTGGTGGCTTCGACCCTCTACGAAGGCATGCAAGGCATCGCCTTGCAGTGGGTGCAGCCCTTGGATGATCGCGGGCAACCGGAAGGAGCCCAGAAGGTCGCTTGCGCAGCGATCGAGAGCGGGCCGGGAGACCTGGTCGAAGTGGTGGACGGTCGCGAAGCCGCCGTGGCCTTGCCTGGTGAGCCCTTCGTGCCCGTGGATCACACCATCGTGGGGTACGTGACCCAAGCGGTCGCTCACGGGGTCGATTTGGCCGTGGAGGCGGACCCGTCATGATTTTGGCGGACGTCATCGGCACCGTGGTGGCCCCCGTGCAGGTGCCCGAGTTGGAAGGGCGCACACACCTGATCATCCAACCGGTCTCCCCCACCG
>JAUHXY010000358.1 GCA_030426785.1 bacterium | reverse complement strand
ACCGGGGGTCAACACCACGCCCGAGGAGCCGGACGTCCCGGACGAAACCGACTCGAAAGAACAGATCGACCCCGCCGACGAGCGGGGACCCAATACAACGCCAGCCTCCTCCGACGATGAATCCTAGGCGTGCAAAGTCGCTGCGCGATACGGCGCGCTAGTTGGATGCAACGCTGGCAAGCTAAAGTCGCCCCTAAAACCTGCGCTCGGCCTAGACCTGCTTTGGCAACGGCCCAACCGAGGATTTTGCAATCGGTTCTAGAGGAACGGCCCAACAGCGTGCCGATGCGTCTCCCAAAAGTCGGGGAACACCTCGGGGTGGATGCAGGCGGCCAGGATTTCGAGGGACTCCACGATGCGTGGCCCCGGTCGGTTGAAGAAGGCGTTTCCATCGGCCACGTACACTCTGCCAGCGTGCACCGCGGGCCAATCGAACGCCCGCAAGCGGTGAGCGAAGGCTTCGGACTCTTCGGCTGTACGTGCCCGATCGAACCCACAAGGTTTGATCAACACCACTTCGGGCGCCGGATGAAGGCTCGCTAGGTCTTCATCGGTCCACGTAGGGGCCTTTTCGCCTTTCTGCGTCACCATCGGGGTCCCGCCCGCCATCTCGATGAGTTCGGGCATCCACAACCCGCCCAACATGACGGGGTCAAGCCATTCGATGGTCAAGGTCCGAGGACGCGCGGCAGCGGCTTGCGCACGCTCGACGACGGCTTGCATGCGCGCTTGCCTTTCCGCCAAGACCTCCGGAAAGCGATCTTGCGCCCCGAGGGCTTCCGCCACCGAGCGCAGATCCGTCCAAATGTCCTCCAAGCACATGGGATGCAGATTCACGATCTGCACATGGTCCCCGAGAAGCTCCCGGGTGGCCGCCTGCACGTCCTTGAGGGACACCGCACACACGTCGCACAAATCCTGGGTCACGATCACATCCGGTTGAACCTCCCGCAGGAGCTCGGTGTGGATGTCGTAGACGCCGAGGGCCTCTTGCAACACACGCCGCACATCCCTGTCGATCTCCAGGCTCGACCCGCGGGTCAAAACCTTGCTAGACGTCAGGATCGGCAGGCCTTGCAAACCGTCGGGATAGTCACATTCGTGGGAGATCCCCACCAAGGAGTCCCGGTGACCCAGGGCGGTAATGTGTTCGGTCGCGGACGGTAGCAAGCTCACGACCCGCGGGCGTTGGGAAGAGGAAGTCACGGCCGGATCCTAGCATGTTGCGCAACCGAGCGATGAGCCTCCGCCCGCCTAACCAAGCACAGCCATCAGCCCTGACAGCGCCGCGTTGTAGCTCGCATGCATCGCGACCGCGCCGAAAAATCCGTGGCGCCACTGCATGTACCAAAACACCAACCCTGCGCAGAACTGGGGCAGTGGGATGCTGGAGGAATCGGGACTGATGTGCAGGAAGGCGAAGAGCAACGCCACCGCCACGCCCAGAGCCCAGTGGGCATGCTTCAAGGGTCGCCAATAGGAGACCACGATGCGCGGCACCACGCGGAACAGGAACTCCTCGATCGGTGGAACCAAAAGGACGGCGAACAGGGTCATCACCCAAGGTCGCTCGTGGAAGGCCTCCAGAATGTCGTGGCCAGCGCCGCTGCCCGCTTCCAGTCCGGCGGCGTGCAAGACGATCGTCCCCAAGAAACTAGCGCCCAAACAGGCGGCCAAGCCGATGCACCAGTCCGCCAAGAACGCGCCGGGCACGCGGGTCGGCTTCCAAAAGATCTCGTACTGAAATCGCAGGGCGAGACCACCGCGAAAGCGGTCGGTGCGCTCGAGCACGCTGCGGCTCGGATCGATGTTTTCTTTCCAGCTCAAGGACTTGGGGTGGATGGGCTCGGGTGGGGCGCCGCCGCAGAGG
>JAUHXY010000357.1 GCA_030426785.1 bacterium | reverse complement strand
TGGCAGGAAGCCACCTTGCACCGCGGCACCTGCAGCGGAGCCGAGCTTTGGCTCTTAGAAGATTCAGCGGGAGACCTGCCCTTTGAAGCCTACGCCTCCCCCGAACGTCCTGCTTGGGAGCGTGGGTTCCCAGTTTGGCTCGCGGCCGCCGCGGGCTCCCCTCTCCTGCTGCAAACCAGCGCGGGACATGGCCTGCACGATGGTTACGCGCTCGGCGATCTGATGGTGATCGAGGATCACATCAACGTCTCCGGAAGCACGCCGCTGCTCGGATTAGGCAGCACGCGCTTGGGGCCCTTGTTTCCAGATCAAACAAGCCTCCACCACCCGGGACTTCGCCACCGCGCGCAGGAAGGCCTGCGGGCTTTAGGCGCCGAACTACCCAGCGGGGTCGCTGCCTGCTTAGCGGGCCCTTCCTTAGCCACTCCAGCCGAACTGCGCTGGTTGTCGCAAACGCCCGCACAGGTCGCCATTCAGGACGTCGCGGGGCCTTGGATCGCGGCCGCCCATGCGGGCATGAGCCTGCTCGCGCTCACGGTCATCGGATCCCTACCGAGTTCCAAACCCAGCATGACCGATCTGTTGACCAGCATGAACACCAGCGCTCCCCTCTTGGAGGATTTGTTGCTGCGTTTGCTCCCAGAACTGCCGGCCCTCGCCCACGAATTGCGCGCTGAAGTATGAACGCCTCTTCCTGCCTCCCCACCGCCGTGCTCGTCGCGGGCACTGGACGTCACTTGGACCACTTCGCGCAACTAGGCGCGCGCGGAGAGTTGCCCTTAGATTTGCGGCTGTGCATCAGTCACAAAGCGGGTGTGCGCGCCCTCGATCATGCGGAGCGCCATGGAATCCCCTCGATCGTGGTCGATCCCGACCGACGCGTGACTCCCGGAGAGCTCAGCGAACAAGTTTTTGCGGCCGTCGAGCAACACGGCGTGCAATTGGTTTTGATGGCAGGCTTTCTACGGTTGTTGCCGATCCCCGCGGCCTGGGAGGGCCGCGTGCTGAACATCCATCCCTCGCTCTTGCCCGCTTTTGGCGGCAAAGGCTATTACGGGGATCGGGTGCAAGCGGCCGTCTTGCAGCGCGGTTGCAAAGTGGCGGGCTGTACCGTGCACTACGTCAACAACGAATACGACTCCGGCCCGATCCTGGTGCAGCGGGTCTGCCCGGTGCTCCCCGGTGACACCGTTGAAAGCCTGGGCGCGCGCGTGTTTGAGCAGGAGCTCCTCGCGTATCCCGAGGCGGTGCGCCTGCACTTGGAAGCCTCGCAGGCTTAGGCCTCGTCCCGATCGGTGCTCGCCGGGGGCGCGAGGCGTCCGCAACGTAGGCGCACCTCCTTCTCCAACGGTCCCCGCCCGCGAAAAGGCCGCAATTGTTCCAACATCTCGCAAGCGCGTTGGCTCAAGCGCCAAGCGCTCGTGCGGTCGCGCAACTTGTGCTCGAGCACCTTGGACCACAGCGCCAACGCCTCGACGCGCGCGACCGTCGCCCGCTCCTGCGGGTGATCCCAAACGCTGGGAAAGCCGCGTTGCAAACTGTCGACGCAGTCGCCGAATCGGCCGCAGCGGTACTCCAATTGGGCCCGCACCAACCAAAGCGCTTCTGGCCCCTGCTCCACCTCCAACAACATCGCGAGACGTTCCAGACCCCGTTCGCCTTGCCCGGCTTGCGCCCAAGCCTGCGCCAGCGCTCCCTCGCGCTCCCATTCGATCGGACAACCGACCCTTCGTTCGCGCTGCTCGATGCGCCCCAGCCAATTCGTAAGGGCGATCAAGGACAATACGTCGTCTAGGTTGTGCTGAAAGACGCCTTCCAGCCGGTGCGCCCGGCCCCCTAGGAAGTCAAACCAGGCTTCGGGCGCGAGACT
>JAUHXY010000172.1 GCA_030426785.1 bacterium | reverse complement strand
CGATGCACTGGGACGAAACGATCCTCACGCTCAGCCCAAATTCCGCGCCACCTACCCGATCTTAAGAGGGAGATGGGGGCGCTTGGGGGGATGGTATGGGTGAGTGATTGTTTGGGGCTGTTTGTGCTCGACGTGGTTAGGGGGGGTGAGCCCTGGTCTTGTGAAGCAAGGTCGCAAAAGCCTAGTGGGCTATTGCGGGAGGGATCCGCCTGCGCGAAACAGGGCCCTCCCAATGCACTGGGACGAAACGATCCTCACGCTCAGACCAAATTCCGCGCCACCTACCCGATCTTAAGTGGGGGGATGGGGGCGACTGGGGGATGGTATGGGTGAGTGATTGTTTGGTGCTGTTTGTGCTCGGCGTGGTCAGGAGGGGGTAGCGCTGGTCTTGTGAAGCAAGATCGCAATAGCCCAGTGGGCTATTGCGGGAGGGATACGCTTGGGTGGAGTAGGGGCGTGCCGATGTGCTGGGGCGGAACGAGACCGCGTTTAGGCCAGATTCTGCGCCACCTACCCGATCTTAAGAGGGAGATGGGGGCGCTTGGGGAGGTCAATCGCGGAGTGATCCTTGGGGCCGGGTTGCGGTGGCCCCGATGGTCGGATTCTCGTGTGGGGTCGGGTTTGGGCAGCCCTGCGGGCTGCTTGGGTGGGGCGGGTTCGATAGGGGTGGTTTGGTGGTGGCGGGGCTCGGAATGAGGCGGGATGGAAGGGGGAGATTTTTTAAAAACGGCGTTCGCCGGATTGGTTTTCGTGGATATACAGAATGAATGAGCTGCGACCTTTGTGGCTCGCGCGTGACTCCCTCGAGGGGGCCCGGGTGGTCCGGGCTGATCGGTGGGGGCTCGCCTTCCAAAGCTCTCTTCCCTAGGTCTTCACCGGCCTCCCTTCTGCCCCGCTTGGGGGTGTTTCTCATGGGATACAAACGCAAGCACCAAGACAAACAGCGGACGGAACGTTTCGACGACTCCTACGACTCGGATGAAGACTTCGATGAGTTCGAATTGAATGGCTTCGATGACGAGGACGAGGAGGACGATCACGAAGACCTCTACGATCGCTTCCAACGTCAGCGACAACGCCGTCGGCCGCGTTCGGGTCGGGGTTTGCCTTCTGAGTCCGACGACTGGTCGAGTTTGGAAGACTCGGACTGGGACGAGGCTTCCGACGTGGGCTAACCCCGTCGCGAAGCGACACGATTCACGCTTCGAAACTGCGAGCGGCGAGCCACATGGCTCGCCGCTCTTTGTTTGTCTGGCCGACGGGTGGTTTGGATTAGTCGCGGTAGTCCAAGTGGCACTCTTTGCAACTCGCCGCTATCGCCTGATAGGCCTCGAGGGCCAAAGGCTTCCAATCCTTGCCTTCCTGCTCGTATTGGTCCTTTTGAGCTAGGACGCGAGCGAGGTTGGCGGCGCCTTGCTGGCCTTCACGGAACCAGGTCAGCACTTGTTCGGAGTGCGGCATCTCGTGGTGGTAGTCCTCCATATCGAGGCACTCTTGCATGATTTCGGCCACCTTGAGGGCTTCCTGCTCGAGGACGATATCGGGGTGGTTCGGGTCGACCTGCCAGTCGCGCTTGCGGCCGTCCTTGATGTTGTCCCAGCGACGGGTGAGGGGGATCATCGCGGCGCGGACGCCCTCGAACTTGTGTTCTTTGGGGAAATCGAATTCCAGCGCCGCCGTAGCGGCTTCGCTCGGGATGTCCGCGAAGGCGATCTCTTCGAACAGACCCTGGTACTTGCTGGCGGTACCACACCATTGGTACATCTCCGCGAGGGCTTCCTCCCGCGGGACGCCGTCGAGGACCATGCGCCCGATGGCGGCGGCGGCGGGTCCGCGGTGCTTGCCGTGGAAGCAATGCACGTAGATGGGCCCTTCCGTTTCGCGGAAGGTCTTGGCGATCTGGGCGAGGGGCTCATCCTCGATGCCGCTGTACTCGATCGGGATGTGTACGTAGCGCATGCCCCGCGCTTCGGCGGCTTGCCAATCGGGGACCTTTCCGTCCACGGAAAGGATGGTGCGGATCCCCATCTCTTGGAGGCGGTCGAGGGCTTCGGTCGACAGGGGCTCGCCTCCCGAAAGGATGCGATCCCCGAGCCAGAAGACGTTGTGCAGATCGGCCCACTCCATCGAGTCGACCTGGGGGATGGGACGCGTCTTGGCGATTTCGAGGGCGTCGATCTCGCTCGAAAGGGGCGCGGCGACCAAGGTCCTGGGGGAGGCTTGCTGTGGTTCCGGCGGCGCAGCGTCCTCTGCAACGTGCAGACAGCCCATCAAGCTGAGCGGCAAGGCGAACGCGAAGCGGCGGACCCAAGAGGTGCGGGAACGGCGCGGCGAGGGGCTAGGGGCCCCATGGGCGACGGGGAGCGTCGAGAGTGAGTCAGCGATCATGGCGGGGTGATAGCAAAATGTGTGCCACGGGCGGAGGCCGGGAACAGACCCACAGAGCAGCGATTCGGGCGCAGATTCTAGCAGGTTCCTACCCCCAGTGTTACCCGTAGGTAACCCCGGAACGTGGGGTCTCGGACGGGACAGAGCGTGGTGTCCGGGCCCGGATCCGTTCTCAGGAACGCCCTTGCCGGGGTCTAGCTCGGCTGCCGCGTGGATCCGCGCGTAGGAGAGCGGCAGAATACGTCCATGGGGAGTCGTCGGAGGGGAGGACTCCAGGTCGTAGTGTGCCTGGTGTTGACGGTGCTGTCGCTTTGGCCGGTGGCGCCGGTGGAGCGCATACTGAGCATGCTCGCCTGGGGCACGCGGCCGGTCCTGCTCGTCGGACGCCCGCTCTGGGGCGTGGGCCACAGCTTCGCCGCCGACGACGAGGACCAAGCCCGCTGGGAGCGTGAGGCCGAGGAAAGCGCCTTCCTCGAAGATTGGGTCCGCGAACAAGCGGTTCCCCGCTCGGTGTCCTCCGCCAGCGGCGTCGCCTTGCACGCCGAAGCCGTCGGACGGCCCGAGGGCAAGCTCGACTCCTTGTTGGTGCGGGTGTGGCACCCCGGCATCGTGCGGGTTGGCATGCCCGTGACGACCGGTGACCACTATGTGGGATTGGTCGAGCGCGTGCGCTTGCGGCAGGGGCCCGAGGGTCCCTTTGAGGACGTCAGTGTGCAGTTGATCACCTCCGGTCAGGCGCGCATCCAAGCGAGCCTGATGGATCGTGGAGCGGAAGGCGAGGACGGGCGCTTCGTCGTGGGCGGTTTGTTGGCGCCCGAGGACTTTGAGCTCGGTCCCGAGCGCGAAGTGCTCGCGGTGCACCACCCCTCCAATCGCAAGCTGGAAGGGGGCGAAGTGTTCGTGAACGAACCCCTCGACGGCGGACGCGACGCCGCTTGGCTGGCGAATGGGTTTCGCTTGGGCACCTTGCGTCGAGCCCCCAAGCCCGAAGAAGCCACCCGGGAAACCTTGCTCGGTGTGTTACCCGGTGTGGATTTCGAAAGCGGCTTGTACCAAGTGCTGATCCACACCGGTTGGACGCGCGAGGAGCTAGGCCCCGTGCACGACGAAGAGGTGCAGCGCGGCCGCTGGGTGACCATCCAGCGTGCGCCGTACGTGGACGGTGCCCCTTGGCGCGAAGGGTTCAAGTTGATCCAAGGCGCCCGCGCCGGCGTGCAGGTCGGTGCCGCTGTCGCCCACGGTGTGCGCATCGTGGGGCGCGTCACCGCCGTAGGGCCTTGGCACGCCGATGTGGTGGGCCCCGGCGACAGTGACTTCGCGGTGCCGGGCATTGCGGTTTGGCTGCACGAAGGGGCGGACTCCGCCACGTTTGTGATGGGACGCTTGCGCAGTTTAGGCCGCGATGCGGAAGGCCGCGTGCTTCTGCGGTGGCCTGCGACGCTGGCCGCCCCCGCAGGTGAGCCCGTGCGCGCGCGCTTGTACACCGGTTCGGGCGATCCGGGTGTGCCGCGCGGCTTGTTGCTCGGTGAAGCTGAAATTCCTGTGGGTCCTGGGCCACACGTCTTGGTACTCGAGCCGCCTGCCGATAGCGACGTGTGGACCGAATTGCGCGTGTTCGCGTTCGAGGAGGCCTTGCGTTGAAGTCCTCGACGGGGATCGCTTGGTTGATGTTGGTGGTCTGGGCGGCGCTCGCCGCCAGCGTGCAATTGGCTTGGACCCATCGCATCGTGCCCTTTGGCGGGCACTTGGCTTGGTGGCTGCCGGATGTTTGCCTAGCCCTCCTCGTCGCCATCGCGGTGCACGTTCCGATGCGTCACGTGATGGGGGCTACCCTCGTGCTCGCCATCGTGCGGTTGGGCTTCACCCAAGATCCGCCCGCCGCGGTGTTGGCTGGGTACGGCTGGGTGGCGCTGTTGGTGCAAGGCCTGCGCACCGGCGTCGAAGTGCGCGGGGTCGTGCCTCGGTCCCTGATCGCGTTCGCGGCGTCCTTAGGCGTGGCGGTTTGGGGGCAGGTGGTGCACGCGACGCGGCACGGCTTCCAAGCGCACGGCTTGGTGCCTTCCGAGGAAGTGCTCGCCATGGCGCAGCGCTCGCTCCCCCAAGCCCTCGTGACCTGCGTTTTGGTAGGAGCCTTGGGCGCCGGCATGGCGCGTTTGCCCGGCCTTTCTCCCCTCTACCAAGTCCGCCGATTCTGATGTTGCGCCGCTTCTTTCCCCTCATGGTGTGCGTCGTGCTGGCCTTGCTCGTGCTGGTCGCGCGGCTGTACGAGGTGACCGTCAAAGAGCACTCGATTTGGGCGCGCGAAGCGGCGAGCCTGGAACGCAGCGCGCACCTCGTGCCCTACGAGCGCGGGGACATCTTGGATCGCCAAGGCCGACCGTGGGTCCGTGACCAGGTCAGCTACGAGATCGAGTTCGTTTGGCGGCAATTCCGACGGGACCATCCCCTGGGCAACATCGCCCAACTGATGTCGCTCACCTTGATGCGGCCGGTGGATCTGCGCGAGGTGGCCGGAGGCGACGCCGCGCTGTGGGCCGATCACCTCGCTTCGCTTTCCCCCAAAGAGATCCGCCAGTTTGGTCGCGGGGGTGCGTTGACGGTGGGGGGCGTGCAGATTCCGGCCCTCCCCGAGGATCTTTCGCGCAGCCTGCGGCGCCAAGAGCGGCGCCCCGCGCGCGCGGAAGATCTGCGCTTTTACATCGAGCGGTTGCTGCAAGTGGATCGCCGAGAATGGCGGGATCTGCGGGATCTGCGCGACAGCCAGCGGGCATCCGAACCCTACGCGCAGTTGGTGGCCAGCTTGCGCCAAAGCGAGGACGAGAGCTTGCAGGCGGCCACCCAGCGCTTGCGGCGTGAGCTGCGTCAGCGCGTGGATCGATCCTTGCTGCACCTGCAGGAACTGGGAAGTTTGGTGGACTGGCAGTCCCTCGATGCCGCTCAGTCCCCCGAGGGATTGGTGCCCTTGGTTGCGCCCGGCCCGGAGGCAAACCTGACACGGGTCGTTGCCGTCCTCGACCAAGCTCGAGAGGAGTCGGAAAACCTGGCTGCGGATCGGCTCTTCCGCATCGCGGCTGGCTTTTCGGCCGGGCAAATCAGCCTGGACAACCTTGCGCGCCTCGACCTCGCTTGGCTGCAAAAGTGTTTGTACTGGGACGAAGCGCGCTTGCACGCATGGCGTACCCAGCGCGGTGGAGATTATGCGCGCCAAGTGGGGCAGTACGCTGCCGGCTACGTGTTCGCGCGCATGCAACTCGCCGAGGGGGATCTAGGCGACAGGGTGCTCGACGCCTTGGCGCACGAATTCGTGTATCCCGAGGATCGACCGGATCCGCGGCGCAACTTGGTTTTGCCTTGGTCCAAGCTCCAACGGCTGCGCGTCTTAGCCGCGTTGCCACGCGCTCTAGCGGAGGAAGTGCCCGAGGGCTGGTGGCGTGCTCCCGTGTTTCCCATCCAAACCGAGGAGCTATTGCGAACCGATGCGGTCGGCATCGACCTGATCGACGCGGCGCTGGCGCCCATGGATGCAGCGTTTGGCGGACGCCAGCAGCGCGAGCAAATCGCCCTGGCGTTGCTTCACCTGCCGGGAGAAACCCGTCGGCGCACGGATTGGAAACCCTTGGAGCTAGTACCGATCGAAACGGTCTTGCTGGCCTGGCAGGACGCGTTGGATCAGCGCTTGTCCCAAATTCTTGACGAACTTCCGCAACCGGTCGAGTTCGACGCCGATGCGGTGCGCGCCGCCCTCGAAGATCGCGACCACATCATCAAGGACATGAGTTCGCGGCCCATGCGGTTCACCGAGAACCCCTCCCAGGACATGGTGTTGCACGTGGAGCGCTACCACGAGGACTACGCGGGCCTGATCGTCAAGGACGTGCGCACGCGCCGGGCCGAAGCGGTGGTCGAAGTGCCTTCGCAGGACCCGCTGGCGCCGGAGCCCGAACTCCGCGTGCTCGCAGCGGAGTGGATCGGCAAGGTGCGCTCCCCCAAGCTCGTTTCTTTGCTCGAAAAGAGCGCCCAAGAGCGCCACGCGCGCGAGTTGTGGCGCCAGGTGGAACTGGACGAACAGGATCGCAAGTTCGTACAGGAGACCGCCGCCGAGCGACACTTGCCCAACCAAACGGTGGGGGGCAGTGGCATCGAGGGGCATTTTGATCGGGAACTGCGCGGGCGCAACGGTTTCCGCGAGGTGGTGGGCTTGCAGCAAACTCGCGGCCAGCAGAGCCGCCGGCCGATGTACCTGCCGCCCGTGGATGGGCTCGACTTGGAGTTGACCCTCGACCTGGACCTGCAGCGCGCTGCCGAGGACGTGATCAACCATCCCTTACCACCGCCGGTCGAGGATGACAGACCCGACCTGGAATGGGTCGAGGATCCGGTGGGGGCCATCGTGTTGATGACGACCGACGGGGCGGTGCTGGCGGCCGCTTCGGCCCCTTACGCTGCCGACACACCGGGTCCGCACCAAGACGGGCAGCGCATGAATCCGATCGATCGGACCCTACGCATGCCGATGTTCCAGCCGCCGGGCTCGGTCCTGAAGCCCCTCGTCGCGGCTTGGGCCCTGGAATACCGCGGCCTAAACCCGAGCGCGGGCCGCGTGTTGTGTCATCCTCACACGAGCACCAAAAAGAAGGACGGTGCAGGCTGGGGCGAAGTGGCATGCCACAAGTATGGGGGCCACTCGGCCTCCGCGAGCGGCGCGCCCGACATCGACTTGGAAGTGGCGATCCGCGTGTCTTGCAACACCTACTTCGCGCAGCTGGGCGAGACCCGTTTCGATTCGCGGGAATTCCAAAAGCTGTTCGACGCATTTGGTATCGGCGAGCGTACCGGCATTTTGGATCTGGGTGCGGGAGGCCGGGGCGGCTGGCTCGAGGAGTACGAGTATCGTCGCCTCGAGGAGTTCTCGGTCGTTCACCGCCAGCGGTTGGCGAACGGACTGTCCCACGTGGATGTGACGCCCATGCAGATGGCTCGGGCCTATGCGGGTTTGGCCACGGGTTTGCTGCCCAAAGTGCGCGTGGTGCAGCGCGTAGGAGACCGCTGGATCGAGCCCGAGGTGGAAGCGCTTCCTATCGCATCCCACAACCTCAGCACGGTACAACGCGCCATGGCGCAGGTCGTACAAATGCCCGGCGGCAGCGCCTATCGCAAAGGGCTCTCGGAAGAGGATCTCGGCTTTCGCTTCGTCTGCAAGACGGGCAGCGCCGACTACGCCAATGGCGGTTGGGTCCCCAATTGGAAGACCTACAACCCGCGCAGCGGCATGGAGCCTGAATGGGTCGAAGGCACGCGCAAGCACACTTGGGTATGCGGTTGGTTGCCGGCCGAGAACCCCAAGATGGTCGTGGTGGTCTACGTGCACGACACGGCGACCACTTCGTCGCACAGTTCGGTCTACGTGGCGGCGCAAATCCTTCAGCACCCTGCAGTGCAGGCCTACCTGAGGGAGGAGTCATGAGCCTTTACCGTAGCCGTTCGCAAGGAGGGTCTTGGTTCTCCGCGTCCAGCGTGCGCTGGTTCGCCATGGACTGGCACGTTTTGTTTTTGGCCTTGCTGTTGCTCGCCATCGGGATGATGTTCCTGGGCGCCATGGATGGGGCCGAGGACGCGCACCTGCGGGTCGCGGGCGGGGTCAACTACCGCGGCCACCAAGAAAAGGTGTTCTTGACCCTGCCGTTGATCGCGGTGGGCATGCTGTTGCGGCCCGCTTGGGTGCGTCGCAACGCGGGTTGGTTGTACGCGGCGTCGATCGCGCTGTTGTTCGCGGTCATGTTCATCGGCAACGAGCGCAACAACGCGCGCCGCTGGATCCAACTGCCCAAGTTTGATCTGCAGCCCTCCGAGCTGGCGAAGCTGGGCATGATCTTGATGCTCGCCAAGTTGCTGGCGTCGAATCGGTTGGAAAGGCCGCGGGATTGGATCGCGCCGCTCGCGGTGGCGGGGTTGCCGATTTTGCTGGTGGCGGGGCAGCCCGATTTGGGCACGGCCATGACCTTGGTGCCGATCACCCTGGGCATCATCGGCGCGAGCTCCAGCGGCTCCAAGCTCAAGGCGGTCGGCCTCGCCAGCACCTACGTGCTCGGCCTCGCCACCGTCTACACCGTGCTCATGGTGGCCTCCGCGCTGACCGGCAGCGTCTTCGGCACGTGGATGCAGTTCCCCTGGATCGTCGGCGCGGTGGCGCTGTTCTTCGTGGCCATGGGCGCGGCGATGTTCGGCTTCTTTGAGGTCGGCGTGCCCAGCTCCCTGGCGACCCGGCTCAACGAGGCCGGCGGCGCGGGCTGGAAGGGCTCCTTCATCGTGGGCGCGGTGGGCGCCATCGTCGCGGGCCCCTGCTCCGGGCCGGTCATCGCGGCGCTGATGGCCCTCATCGGCCAGCAGGGCGAGCTCGGCCTGGGCGTGGCCCTGGGCTTCGTGTTCTCCCTGGGGATGGGCATGATCTTCATCGCGTCCAGCCTCGCCTCGGACGTGCTGTTCCGGCCGGGCGCCTGGATGGACACGGTCAAGAAGTCCTTCGGCGTCATCATGTGGCTGGGCGCGATCTACTTCGTCTCCGCCCACCTCTCCGACGCCCTGACCGCCCTGCTCACGGCGGGCGTGCTGCTCAGCACGGCCGTCTTTGGCTGGCCCCCCCGCGAGGAGGACGACGGCTACAGCACGGTGC
>JAUHXY010000171.1 GCA_030426785.1 bacterium | reverse complement strand
CAGCCTTGAGCACTGAGCGCACGGGACTGCGGGCCAGCTCGTAGGTCAAGTGTCGATGGTTCGGCAGGTCGGTGATCACCACGTCCGCCAGCTTGCCCGGCTCCAACGTGCCGATGCGCTCGGCGCGACCCAGGGAGGCGGCCGCGTTGAGGGTAGCCGCCGTCAGAGCCTGTCCCGCCATCAGCCCGTAACGCAACGCTCCGAAGGAGAGCACTTCGAACAAGCTCATCGCGTAACAGGACCCTGGATTGAAGTCGGTCGCCAACGCGATGGGCAAGCCAGCCTGCAACATGCCCTGGCATGGGGCTTCTTGGGGTTCGCGCAAGAAGATCGGGACCAACGGGCATAACACGGGGACAACGCCCGCTTCCCCCATAGCCTGCATGCCCGCCTGGGTGACGTGTTCGAGGTGGTCGGCGCTGGCCGCGCGCCACTCGGCCGCGAGTTCCGCCCCGCCCAGCGCTGTCAACTGGTCCGCGTGCAACCGAAGGCCGAAACCCAATTCCCGCGCTCGTTCGAGCAACTCTCGGGACTCGTCGAGGCCAAAAACGTGTGCTTCGGTGAACACATCGAAGTACTCCGCCAAGCCGCTTTCGGCCACAGCGGGCAACATCTCGTCCAACAACAAGCGCCGGTAGCCCTCGCGGTTTTGTTTGTACTCGGGTGGATAGTCGTGCGCACCCAAAAAGGTCGGCACCAGATCGACGGGGTGCTGTTCGTTCGCCTGCGCGATGGCGCGCAGGGATTTGAGTTCGTCCTCGACCGTCAAGCCGTAACCGCTCTTGGCTTCCACCGTGGTGGTCCCGAGGGCCAAAAAACGGTCCAATCGAATCAGCAGAGAGGCGACCAATTCCTCCACGGAACTCTCGCGCACACCGCGCAAGCTAGAGGCGATCCCGCCGCCGGCTTGTGCGATTTCGAGGTAGGACTTGCCGCGCAGGCGATCCTCGAACTCGTTCTCGCGCGTTCCTTGGAACACCGGATGGGTATGGGCATCCACCAGCCCAGGAACGACCACCCCCTGCTGCGCATCGATTTCGCGGCGGCCTCGATAACGCTGGCGCAGGTCTTTTTCTGGCCCAACCGCGACGATGTGCTCCCCATCGATGGCGAGGGCCCCGCCCTCGATGACCTGTACCCCGCCGAGTGCACGACCGCCTAGGGCTTGCGAGCCCCGGTTGGTGACCACCTCGGACGCACGGACCAACAATACATCGACGGTTTGGGGGCTGGGCTCCATGGCCCCATTGTCGCGATGGACCTACGGGGCGCAAGGCGCTGCGCTTCGAGGTCGGGTGAGTCCCGTACGGATGGCGGCGAGGCCACGCCTACAAGCTGCCAAAACCGGCGCGGGTCAACGCCTGCCCGAAACGCGTTCGCGCGCGGTGCACGATCATCTTGAGCGCTCCTGCGCGCAGCTCCAACTCCTGCTCCACCTCTCGGTAGGTCGCTCCGTGCAGGTGAATAGCCGTCAACACGTAGCGGTCTCGCGCGGACAGGCTCTCCAACGCTGCGGGCACCCATTGCAGAACCAGCGCGTACGCGCTGCGCAGTTGCGCGCTTTGTTCCCGATCGGCCGCTAGGCGCTGCGGGTCCATACCCGGCTCCGACACCTCGCAAACCCCTTCGTTCCACTCCGCAAAACGGATCGCGCGACGCCGGCCAGCCCGGTGGAGAGCGTTGGCCGCAATCGTGCGGGCCCAACGCCGAAAGCCGTGCGGGCCTTCGCCTCGGAAACTTTGGCTGTAGCGATAGACGTTGACGAAGGCATCCTGCAGGGCCTCTTCGGCCGCGATGCGACCCCCGAGGGCGGCCGCCTTCATCGCGATCCAAGACTCGAGAGGCTCGCAGGTCAGCCGGTAGAGCAACTCAAAAGCCCGCCGGTCCCCCGAGTCGCGGAAGTACAACATCAAGCCCGTCTCCAGGCCGTGATCCAGGTACGGCACGCTCGCCCGGCGCAAGCGTGGATGCGGCGGAGCCGGCTTGCCGTCCAACAGCCGATAGGCTTCGGCCGCCAAAGGGCTGAGGGAAGACGGATCGCCGAGTATCGGGGTCGCGGGGACCTGGGTGGGCTTGGACATGCAGGAACGGGAGCACAAACTGTGCCAAGCGGGAGGGCCCCGAAGCCCCCCAGGAAAGGGCCGCCAAGGGGGTTCGGTTGCCCAAGCAGAAGCCAAGCCCCCTCCAGAGTGTTCCGATCGCGTAACACACTTTGGGAAGAGAAGGGAACAGATCCCCGCTGGGACTTACCCGCTCCTGGGGACAATCGGGTCCAAAAACCGATACACTCCGGGCCGCAACCAACCTCTTTCGACCGGCCGCTCTCGGCCGGCCCCACGTGCCTCCATCGTCTCTCTGGCCGGTTCTTGCCGGCGTCGAACCCTACTCCCCCTTCCTCTGGGCAGCCGGCTCCGCCGTGCTGGCCGGCATGGCCTCGACCCTGCGCTACGCACTGCGCAGTTTCTCGCGCGACCAGCTCCTCGAGCACGCGCGCAGCGAGAAGAGCCGGGAGCGCTTGCGCCGTTTGACCGAACGCGCCAAGTCCTACGAACACGGCGTGCACTGGGTGGAGGTCGCCGCGCAAATGGCGACCGTCGCCATCCTGTTGCCCGAAGTCTTCGACGATGGCAACCCGCGCGTGAGCGAGGTGGCTCTGTGGGTCGCGTGGACCGCACCGACCTTCGTGCTCATTTGGCGCATCCTGCCTTGGGCCTTTGCCAAGTCTTGGGGCTATCACATTTTGGGCAGCGGTTTGGTGCCTCTCGCCATCCTGTTGACCCCCATCATGTGGATCGTGGTCGCTTCGGAATGGGTGCAAGGCGCAGTGTACCGCGCGATCTCGAGGCCGAACCAAGCCCAACGGGACGGTCAGGTCTTGCAGGGTTTGCGCAGCGTCTTGAAAGACCAAGGCCAAAACGACGACTTGGACGAAACCGCGCAAGAGCTGATCACCAACGTGCTCGACTTCCGCGGCGCGGATGCTGCAGAAGTGATGACCCCTCGTACGGAGGTCGAAGCCATCGACGTGCAGGAAGGGTTGGACGGGGCGATGCAGGCGGTGCTCGAGAGCGGGCACTCGCGCATCCCGGTGTTCGAAGACACCATCGATTCGATCATCGGCACGGTCACGGCTCGACGCTTGATCCGGGAAATGTCCAAACCCGAGGGGGAACGCTGCGCCCTCAACGAATTGCTCGATCCGCCCATGCTCGTGCCGGAGACCAAACCCGTGGCGGAGTTGCTGCGCGAGTTTCGGGCTGTCAAACAAAAGCTAGCGGTGGTCCTCGACGAATACGGCGGCACGGCGGGCATCGTCACGCTGTCCGACGTGGTCGGCGAAATCGTGGGCGACTTCGTGGAAGAACACGAGCAGCACGAACAACGCATTCGGGAAGTGGATCGCCACGTCTGGGAAGTGGCGGCCAGCCTGCACGTTTCCGAGGTGAACGAGGCGCTTTCGTTGGAGATCCCCGAGGAGGAAGACTTCGAAACCCTGGGTGGTTTTGTGTTGGCTCGCCTGGGCCGCATCCCCGCCCGCGGAGAATCTTTCGAGTGGGGCTCCACGCAATACGCGGTGCAAGAAGCCAGCGACCGCCGCATCATTTGGGTGCGCGTGCGCACTTCGGCCTAAGGCGGGTTCCGAGCCGCAGGCGAACGGTCGACCCCCTGGATCGAGCCGCAGCGCGTAGTTTCTGCGCCCCCGGGGCTCCTCTCCGCCGCGCCCAGCGAGCCAACTCGACCTCGGCGGGTCCCTCGCCGGAATCTTCCGCCGATCCCCCAGAAGCGGGCGCTACACTGCGCGCGTGTCCGGCTCTCCACGCACGCGGGCGCTGCTCTTGCGGCGCACCCCTTTTGGTGAATCCTCCTTGGTGATTCGCCTGCTCACGCCGGATTGGGGGCGCGTGGACTTGGTAGCGAAGGGTGCCTATCGCCCCCAGTCGCGCCTGTTCGCGACCCTCGATTGGTTCCACACTCTAGAGGTGGACTTTCGACCGCACGCACAAGGCTTAGCACCCCTTCGTCAGGCCGATTGGGAACAACGACGCCCGCGCATCCCTCTCGACCGAGAGCGCTACCGGGCTGGTCTTTCCATGCTCGAGCTGGGTGAAGCCGCGGCGCGCGTGCAACACGCCGAGCCCGAGCTGTTCGCTTGGGTGGAGGCGGGCCTGCAGGCCCTGGAGACCTCCGAGCTCAGCCCCCTGCTGGAATTGGTGCGGTTTGAGTTGGGTTTCCTCGATTGGTTGGGCATCGCGCCCGCTTTGGAGAGCTGTGCCACCTGCGGATCCCCCGCCCCGTCGCGTTCTGCGGTGTCCCCCACGGTGTCTTCCAAGGAGTCCTCCACCGCAGGCGGAATGCGCGTGCCCTTTTCCGCGGGCTCGGGGGGCCGTCTATGCGCCTCTTGCGCGCAGGCCGCCCGCCAGGCGGGGATGCGCGTGGGAACCATGCCGGAATCCGTGCTAGATGCGGCAGCGCAGATTCCCAACCGCAGCCCGGAGTTGCTAGCCTTGTCCCCGCCGCCGCCCGAACTTCTGCACCGGGTTCTCGATCTGCTCGGGCGCTTTTTGGACTTCCACTTGGAGAGCCGCCTGCGCTCCCAGCGCCGCTTCCTAGCCGGCGCAAACCGTAACGCGCCCGATCGCGGCCCCGCGCCCAGCCTCGCTCCCCTCCCGCATCGCTCATGAAGCGTCCCACCACGCCTCCCCTCATCGGAAAGGGCACTCTCGCCCTGTGCGCTTTGGGCCTTGGCCTCATGCTCGGGAGCTGCCGCGCATCCCAAGGCCCGCAGTACAACCTGCCCGATCAATACTCCGCCGACCAGATCCCGCGGGTCATCGCGGTGGCGCAGGAAGACCTCAGCGAAGACGACGACCCCGGCTTGGCCTTCGCACGACTCGACCTCGCCTATCGCACCAGCGGCGCCAAGGACGAAGCCCTGCAAAGCCTGCAGCGCGCCCGGGCGGACGCGTTCGAAGCCTACCTGGAACGCATGGTGGTCGAAGAGGTCCCCCCCGGGTACTACCAACGCTTGCTGGACGCCGATTTGACCCGCAACCAAGCGGTGCGCGCACGCATCGCCCGGGCGCGAGCGTTGCTCGATCGGGGAGAACGCATCAAGGCCTATCGCGCCATCAAAACCATGGACGGCCTGTATCCCTATCACGCAGAGCGCCAAGCCTCCGGACGCCTGCTCTACGACGCCGGCATGTCGCTGGCGCGCGACAAGGGCCGCTACGGACTGTTTTTCCGTTTCCGACGGCTCGCTCCCGAGGTGCTCGAGTACATGACGACCACGTACTACTCCGGAGAGTGGTCGGATGAACGCAGCGAAACGCCGCGCTGGAAATCCACGATCGACCCGGACCTGAACCCCACCGAGTGCGGCGCGGTCGCCTACGAGGAATTGAGCCAACTGTACGCGGAGTCCGGGGACTACGCGCTCGCGATTCAGCGCCTGGAGGATCTGATCCTGTATTACGGCGATTCCCCGCGGGTGCGCGCCTGCCGTGCGCGCATCCCCACGCTGCGTTTGGAAGCGGTTTCCCAAGCGGACCATGATCGCTACCCGATCGAGCTCGCGCTGGGGGAACTGAACGCTTGGTTGAGCGATTATCAGGGCCAAGAGCCGGAACTCGAGGTGGAGGTACAACGCCAGCGCCTACATGCCATCCAGCAGTTGGCCGATCACGATTTGATCGTCGCAGAGTTCTATTGGACCGTGGACAACCTCGTCGGCGCGCAGGATCACGCCGAGCGCGCCCTCGAATTGGCGCAGGACGGCGGTTCGCCGGAACAGGTGGAGCAAGTCGAAGCCTTCCTAGCGAAGCTGCGCCAGGCGGGAGCTTCCGCCAACGTTTCGGAGGAAGCTCGCCCGTGAAATCCTGGGGCTGGATCGGTGTTTGGCTCGGCCTGTATTGGGTTCTGGGCGGGTGCGCGTACCGCGCGGGGTTGCAACTGCCCGAGCGCTACGCCACCTACGGGGTGGAGATCTTCGCGAATTCGAGCCGCGAACCCGACCTGGAACGGGACCTGCACACGACCCTGACGCGCACGCTGGCCGACCACGGGGAGGCGCGCTTGGTGCGACCCTCGGCCGCGGACGCGGTCATTCGTGGTCGCATCCTCGCCTCGCAACGCCGGCAAGGGATCCGCAACCGCGACAACCGTTGGCTCGAATCCGGAAGCCAACTGGCGGTGGAGGCCGAGCTGGTCGATTCCCGATCCGGCCAGGTGGTCGCCCGCTCGCAAGTCTTCCTGGAGGTCGGCTTCATCTTCGACATCCAGGGCGGCGAAGCCGGCGCACGCGCCTACGCCCTTGAGAATGCCGCCCAACGCTTGGTCGTAGAACTCCTGCAAAAGATCGACGCCGAAGGCCCGCAAACCCGCCGATTGCCCGGCGATCCGGACCCGCCCGCCGTCGATGAGCCCTCTGATGAGCCCGCTGAAGAGTTCGAAGAAGGATTCATCGAGCAGTAGGCCGATCCAACGCTCGCGGGTCCCATCGAGCGTGAGACGACCCCCGTCGGGGGCCGATCGCTCCGGTTCAGCGAGAATCGCGGGGAAGCGAGCGCCCCGCTCGATACACTAGAAGCCATCCCGGCCCCCATTCTCCCCTAGAGAAGCCGGCCGTAGAGGTCGATAGAAGCTCCATGTCGGACACCAAACCGCCCCTTCCGGACAAAGGATCCCGCCCCAGGCCCTTTGCCCCCTTCTTGTTCTTCCTCACCATCCTGGTGTTGATCCTGATCGCGTTTGGAGGGTCCCAAGCCAAGAAGGCGGAGGAGCTGAGCCAAGATCGCTTCCTGTGGTACCTGGAGACCGGCCAAGTGGCCTCCATGCAGACCCTGGATCAAGGGGAAGTGCTCGGCGAATGGGGTCCCACCAAGAAGGCATTCCGCGCCACTTTCCACAGCCTGGAAGGCCGCGACGCCCAAATCCAACAGCTCTTCGCTGCGCCGCAACCGATCCAGGTGCCCGCCAATTGGCTGCGCGATGTGCTGCGGGCCGGCGACCACTTCGCGCCCCGTGAAGCCAAACACGTCACCGCCTTGACACGCCCCACCCAAGAGGAGGGTGAAGATAGCGAGGCCAGCGAATCGCAACCGGGCGGAGAATCCCTGGGCCGCCTCCCGGGCACCAAGCAGGACGACCGCTTGTACGTGACCGGCACCGCCGCGCCCCTCGCCTCTTGGGGCAGCCTCGCCGACATTTACCTGCCGCCCGATCAGTATCGCAACGGCGGCTTGGTGCGTTTCGAAGTGTTGGGCTCCGACCCGAACAGCGGCGGGGTCACCCTGCTGGAACTGGAGCGCTTGCTGGCCGAGGTCGGCACGCCCGCGCAGGTCATGACCTACGACGTGACCCGCGACCGCGGATTGCGCCACGCACAAACCGACTCGACCATGAGCACGATTTTGATGGTTTGGGGGCCTTGGCTCCTGATCCTGTTCGTGTTCATGCTGTTCATGCGCCAGATGCGCTCGCAGGGGTCGGGTTCGGGTGTCATGAGCTTTGGGCGCTCGCGCGCGACGCTCTACAACAAAGAAAACCACACCGGCGTGACCTTCGCGGACGTAGCGGGTGCCCAAGAGGCAAAAGCCGAAGTGCGCGAGGTGGTCGAATTCCTCAAGCATCCCGGTCGCTTCAACATGATCGGCGGCCGCATCCCCCGTGGCGTGATGCTCGTCGGCCCTCCCGGTTGCGGTAAAACCCTGCTCGCCAAAGCGATCGCCGGGGAAGCCGAAGTGCCGTTCTTCTCCATCTCGGGCTCCGACTTCGTGGAGATGTTCGTGGGCGTCGGCGCCAGCCGCGTGCGCGATCTCTTCAAACAAGCTCGCGACCAATCCCCCTGCATCATCTTCTTGGACGAGATCGATGCGGTCGGCCGTCGCCGCGGCAGCGGCATGGGCGGTGGCCACGACGAGCGGGAGCAGACCCTCAACGCGATCCTGGTGGAAATGGACGGATTCGGCACCGATGACGGCGTCATCGTGGTCGCGTCCACCAACCGCCCGGACGTGCTCGACCCCGCCCTCTTGCGCCCCGGTCGCTTCGACCGCGAGGTGACCATCGACCTGCCCGACCTGGAAGGCCGCACCGCCATCCTGAAAGTGCACCTAAAGAAGGTCAAAGTCGTCGATGACGTCGACGTGGGCTTGCTCGCTCGATCGACCCCCGGTTACTCCGGCGCGGATCTGGCCGCCATCGTCAACGAGGCCGCCATCATGGCCGTGCTCGCGGGCGAAGAGCGCATCCGCATGGAGCACCTGGACGAAGCCACCATCAAAGTGCGCTACGGGCGCAAAAAGATCTCCCACAAGATGGAGGAGGAAGACCTGCGCGTCACCGCCTACCACGAGTCGGGACACGCCCTGGTGGCGGACAAGATCGAAGACGTGGATCCGCCCCACAAGGTCACCATCGTGCCTCGCGGCCGCTCCCTGGGCGCCACCATGCAGTTGCCGACCCGCGAAAACTTCCACATGGGCCGCAAGAAGCTCATCGGCGAGTTGGCGGTCTTTTTCGGGGGTCGCGTCGCCGAGGAAATCTTCTGCAACGATATCTCCACGGGCGCCAGCGACGACATTCGACGCGCGACCCAAATCGCGCGCGCGATGGTCTCCGAACTCGGCATGAGCGAGCGCGTGGGTCCGATCAACTACGCCGAACGGCCCGGTTCCGACTTCCTCGGGACGGAACTGATGAGCAGCAAGTGGCACTCCGAGGAGACCGCGCGCATCATCGACGAGGAAATCGAACGGTTCCTGCGGGAGGGTTACGAAACCGCTCGCAAGATCATCGAAGCGAACGCCGATGCCATGGAGCGCATGACGGACGCGTTGATGCTGTACGAAACCCTGGACGCAGCGGAGATCAAACGCTTGATCGAAGGCACCGATCCCAAGGATCTGCGGCCGCCGGAAGCGCCCACCCTGACCGAGCCCGAGCCGGAAAAAGAAGCGGCGCCGAGTTCGTCCGACGCCAAGTCCGACCCCGAAGACCTGACCGGTTTCTCCGGCGAAGCGGGCCTCTCCCCCGCCTAGTCCCACATGGGCTGGCTGGACCTGACCGACGCCGAGGTCGAGGCCCGGCGAGCCCGCTTGGCGCACATCGCGAGCCCCCTGGGGCTC
>JAUHXY010000170.1 GCA_030426785.1 bacterium | reverse complement strand
GGCTGGCTGGGAGCCGCCAACTACGGTGCCATCACCGCCCACAAAGTCGATACCCTGCTGGCCACCCTGCTTCCCGATCCCGCCTAACATGCAATACGAAGATCGTCACATCGTCATCACGGGCGGAACCCGTGGCTTGGGCCGCGCCATGGTGCTGGCCTACCTGCAAGAAGGCGCGCGCGTGCACGCCACCTATGCCGGCAACGACGACGCCGCCAACGCCCTGCGCGAAGCCGCCGGCGACCGTCGCGAACACCTCCAGCTCGCCAAGTTTGACGTGTCGAACCACGACGCGTGCCAAAGCTTCTGGAATGACCTCGACGGAGTTCCGGTCGACGCGCTCATCAACAACGCAGGTCTGCGCCGCGACAGTTTGCTCGCCACCATGAACCCCTCGGAGTGGGAGCGGGTCATGAATACCAACCTGTCGGGCGGCTTTTTCATGAGCAAGTTTGCGGTGCTGAACATGATGCGCCAGCGCTACGGTCGCATCGTGTTCATCACTTCCCCCGCCGGGCGCGTCGGGTTTGCGGGACAGGGCAACTACGCCGCTTCCAAGGCTGGACAGGTGGGCTTGATGCGCTCCCTTTCCAAAGAGGTCGCCCGCAAGAACATCACCGTCAACTGCATCAGCCCCGGCTTCATCGAGACGGAATTGCTCGACGACCTCTCGCCCGAGCTGAAAAAGGAGTACCAACAACAGGTGCCCATGCGCCGCTTCGGACGCCCCGACGAGATTGCGCACGCCGCGCTGTTTTTGACCTCTCCCGGCGCTTCCTACGTGAACGGCGCCGTGCTCGAAGTCACGGGAGGGTTGTAATCCCATGGCCACCCTCGACGAACGCGCCATCCAGGGCATGCTGCCCCACCGCGATCCGTTTCTGTTCGTGGACGCGGTGCTGGCCTACGACCTCGACGCCGAGACCCCTTGGATCGAGACCCGCTGGCACGTGCGGCCCGACATGGATGTCTTTCGCGGGCACTTCCCCGGCCAACCGGTGCTGCCTGGCGTCCTGATCCAAGAACACTGCTTCCAGAGCGGCGCCCTGCTGATCTACCTGCAAGACGAGCTGCAGGGCATGGCGGGCGGCACCCCGGTGCTCACCAAGGTCGAAGACGCCCGCTTCCGGCGCATGGTGGCACCCGACACCACGTTGACCACCCGCGTGGAACTGACCGACCGACTGGCCAACGCGCGCTACCTGAAAGCCAGCGTGCGCAGCGACGACGGGCAAGTGGCGCGCCTGCGCTGCGCATTGGCCTTGGCGGAGCCCACCTCATGAGCGACCACGACTTCTTGGGCCTGCGCGATCGCCCGGTGCTGGTCACCGGGCTTTCCAACCGGCGCAGCGTGGCCTACGCCATCGGACAAGCCTTGGAAGCGGCGGGCGCCCTGCCGATTTACACCGTGCGCACGCCGGAACGACGGGAAGCCGTTGCGAAGCTGGTCGGCGACCGCCCCACCTTGGTGTGCGACGTACGCTCCCAAGCGGAAATCGCTCGATTGGCGCAAGCCGTACGGCCGTACGGCCCCCTAGCGGGCGTGGTGCACTCGATCGCGTTCGCGAACTACGAGGGCGGCTTCCGTCCATTCCACGAAACGCGCCGCGAGGACTTCCTCGACGCCATGCAGGTGAGCTGCTTCTCATTCGTGGAGCTGGGCCAAGCCCTGCGCAACGAGCTAGCCCCGGGGGCCTCCCTCGTGACGATTTCGATCTCCACCACCACCATGGCAGCGGAAAACTACGGCTACATGGCCCCCATCAAGGCCGCACTCGATTCCGCGGTGGTGTTTTTGGCGCAGTCTCTGGCGGACTCCGAGGTGCGGGTCAACAGCGTGCGCGCCGGATTGCTCAAAACCCGCTCCTCCGCCGGGATTCCGGGCTACGCCGACGCCTACCTGTACGCCGAAAAGGCCACCCTGCGCGGCCGTGGTCTCGAAACCCGCGAAGTGGCCGATACCGCGCTCTTCCTGCTCAGTCCGCGCTCCAGTGGCATCAATGCGCAGGGCATCGTGGTCGATGCGGGCATGGGTTCGGGCTACTTCCGGCCGGACCTCGTGCGCGCCGCCACCCGGCCGGACGCGTAGGACTCTTACCCGCCACCGGGAACCACCGCGGAATCGGCCCCAAGGCCCCTGTTCCGGCCTTTTCCCGGCCCCCTCCGCTTTGGCAGGATGCGGATGGAGGGGTGCGAGGACCGGCCAAACGGGGGGTTTGGCGACTGGCGCCCAAAGAGCAACCCGATACGGGTATCTAGGGGGCCGCCATGCGACCGAACCGATTTGCGCTGCGCGTAGCCACAGGAGTGGCTGCTGCACTGATTCTTCTGCCCGCGTGCCACAAGCACGATCGCCCGGTGGTGGGCGGCGGGGGGACCAACCCCGGAGGCCAGAACAACACCTTCCAGCCGGGCAAGATCGTCAATGCGAACGGCACGGGGACCCCTTTGCGGGTGGACCTGCCGGGACGCATGTCCGTGCTCGTGCAGGTCACCGACCTCAACGACAACCCGGTGGCTGGCCTCACGAACGAAAACTTCAGCCTGTTTGAAGACGGCCAACAGGTCTCCCGCACAGAGAGTCAGCAGCAATTGCTGCCCCGGCCGCGCGTCTTCCGCTCGTTCACGCACCTGCTCCTGGACCTGTCCGGCAGCGTAGCGCAAACCCCCGAGGGCAAAGCCGCGGAAATCGCGGCGGCGCGCGCCTTCGTCGACGAGGTCACCCAAGAGCCCGAAAACTTCGTGGCGATCTCCTGGTTCTTCGGGGGGCAACACATCGCGCCCGCCCTGTTGGACGACCTGACCCCCCTGGGCTTCACCAACGATGCGGACCTGCTGATCGAAGCCGTGGAAAACGTCGACTTCATCCAGGTCACCTCCACCTCCACCAATTTGTACGGAGCCATCATCGAAGGGCTCGACGTGCTGGACGTGGCCTTGGCCACCAGCCAATCGGGAGCCGAGTTTGAGTCGTTGACCCTCGTGACCTTCACCGACGGCACAGATCAAGCGGGCCTCGTGAGCCGCCAAGACGCGATCGCGCGCTTGAACGCTCCCGACCACAGCTACAACGCCCAGGCCATCGGCGTGGGTACGGAAATCGACACGGCAACCCTGGAAGCCATCGGCCCCAACGGATTCCTGTTGGCGGAGAATTTGGGCGACCTGTCGAACACCTTCGGCGAAGTCGGCGGCAACGTGCGCGACTTGGCCAACAGCTTTTACTTGGTCGGTTACATCTCCCCCAAAGTGCACAGCACCCAACCGCGCACCTTGACGGTGCAAGCCTCCCGAGGTGGTCACACGGCCACCAAGGACTACTCGTTTGTGCCCCAGTACTTTTCGGGCGGTGCAGGCTTCCTCGAAGTGCGCGAGAGCACTTTGACCGAACGCGTCGCGGATTGGGTGGACCTCGCACCCGGCCCGAACGACGGAACCCTGCTGCTGGCCCGCAACTTGGGACCCGGCGTCGTGAGCCAAGCCATGACCCTGCGCTTGGTGAACGAAGATTTCGTGATGTCGTCCAACTTCGGGCCGACGGGTGAGGTGTTGATCCAGGACCTGGTCGGCTACGACTACCTCACCCCGGTTAAGGTGGCCATGCATCCCGACGGACGCGTGTTCCTGCTCGCCCAAGTCCAAGACCACTCCGACGACACGGACTCACGCGTGGTGTTGGGCGTGCTGACCAGCAACGGGCAGTGGATGGAAGCGCTCTTGTTGCCGCCGCTCACCTCGGGCCCCGAGCAACCCCGCGACCTAACGATCACGAGCGATGGCTTCGTCATGATCCTGTCGCAGGTGGGCCCCGAAAACATGAAGCGCACCGCCCTGCGACGTTTCGAACCGAGCAACCTGGTACCCGATGAGACGTTCGCCAGCAACGGCGTCCTGCTGCACTCGTTGCACTTCGGAGGTCAACTGGACGATCCCCGCGCCATGATCGCCGACGCACAAGGCGGGGTGTACTACACCGGCCGTGGCTACAACGCGGTCAGCGGCGTGCAAGACATGATGCTCGTGCACGTGCGCGCCGACGGCAGCTTCAACCCGGCCTTCGGCAACAACGGCGTGGCCATGAGCCAAGGCCAAGTCCCCGCGGTCGGCGCGGGCCTAGGACGTCACCTGCAGATCGCGCCCGACGGCAAAATCCTCGTGGGTGGAGAGGTCAACGTTCCGGGCAGCGTGCACCCGCGCGCCGCGGTATGGCGCCTCAGCGCGGGCGGCCAAGTGGACACGAGCTTCTTCGGCAACGTCTCGAATCCCTACTTCCAAACCGGATTGGTCACCCTGGGCGGCGACCTGACCGCGCAGCCGGAGACCTTGTTCGGCAACCAATCCAGCGTGCACCAAGTGCGCGTACTCGCGGACGGCAGTCTGCTCGCCGTTGGTCGCCGCGGCAACGCGCGGGGCGATCTGGACGTGGCGACTTGGCGCCTGGGTCCGAACGGCCTGTTCGACCCCAACTACAACTTCACCGGTTTCCTGATCGAGGACGGCTCGGTAGCGCAAGGCTGCGATGACTTCTTGAACGACCTGCGCTACCTCTCGGACGGGCGCATCGTGCTGGCGGGTTCTGGCAAAGCCGACGGAGCCGAAGACTCGCGCGCCGTGTTGTGGGTGGACAGCGACCCGATTCGCTTGATCACCACGCCGTAACAGCGATCCCCGAACAGCCGCTTTGGCGGCCCGGGAACGATCCCCCACGAAACAGGCCCCGCGGTGCACACCGCGGGGCCTGTTGCTTGGGGGTCGAAGGCCTTCGAAGGTCGACCCGCTGGGTTACTCCGCGTCGCCGCCCATTTCCTGCAGGAAGGAGTCGGCTTCGTCGATCGAGCGCTGCATGGATTGGATCAAGCTGGCCACGTCGCTCTCGATCTGCAGGGCCGAGTCCTTCAGCCCGGCGATCGCTTTGGCGTTGAGGTTGTGCTTGATGAAGGTGACGTGGTCTTTGAAGGTCTGCAGGACCGGGCCCATCTTGCCCTCCGCGTCGCGCATGACCCGCACGACGTCGTTGTAGCGCACTTCGGTGTCGCGACGCATGGTTTGGGACTGGCTGCGCAGGTTGGCGTCCTGCATTTCCGCGATCTCCTCGTCCCACTCAGCGAAGAGCTTGCCGGCCACGTCCTCGATCTTGTCGATGCGGTCTTTCACGTCGCTCGCGGCTTCTTCCGCGTCGTCGTATTCACTCTTGAGCTTCTTGTAGAGCTTCTCCAGGTCGCCGCCCTGGAAGCCCGTGACCTCTTGGAAGGCCTCGTAGGTGGTTTGGATTTGCTCCTTCGCTTGGACTTGGTCCTCGCGAGCCGCCGCCACGCGCTTCACCAGGATGTCGCGCTTCGCGACCCCAAAGGTTTCCATCGTGGCGTAGTACGCGCTTTGCATAGCGCTTTGGCAGGCGAGGGTGCTCGCGAACAGGAAAGCAGGCAACAGTAGGTTTCGCATGGGAATCATCCGGCGGAAGTTCATGCCCGCGCGCAAGCTTGGCGGGCGTGGAATCGAGCGGAATAGTTTAACGGCACGGACCCGGCCTGCACCCCGAGCCTTCGCATTTCCCCCACGCTGCGGGGGAAGTAACCGAGAGTTCATCTTGGTGCGGGGCGTCGCCAACGGGGTTCGCCGCCCCAAAGGCCCTAGGCATGCCCATTCCGGCTAAGCTGGCACCCATGAAGGTTTCGGTGTGGACCGCCCCCCATCGCGTCGAGCCCCAACGATCGACGCGGCTCGCCGCAGCGGCTCGCAGCCAGGCGGGCTCCGCGCTGTTGGAGCACGCCATGCGCAGCACAGGCCTCACCCCGTGGGTGCCCGAGCGCGACCCACGCGGAGCCCCCCTGGCCCACGACGGCTGGCACGTTTCCAAATCCCATTGCCCAGAGGCCCTGGCCGCCGCCTTGGCCTGCCAACCTGTCGGGGTCGACATCGAGCCGATTCGCTGGTCGCGTGTAGCCGAGTGGGACCGGGTCGTCTCCGACGAGGAGCGCGCCCTGCTCGAGCCGTTCGACGCCTTCGCCTTCACCCGGCTGTGGACCGCGAAAGAAGCCGTCCTGAAGGCCGATGGCATCGGGATCGGGGGCTTGTCCGGGTGCCGTTTGGTGGCCGTGGAAGGCCCGGAATGCCTTGTGCTGCGACAGGCCGGGGTCCTGCGGCCGGTCCACCAGCGAACCTGGGCGAACCATGTGGTCTCGGTGTACTCCGAAGGCGCTCAGAGCGTATCCTGGGCCCACCTCGCTCCGCAGGAATCCCCTTCCCGCGAGCCGGATCCCCCCACGCCCGCTCCCCCGGAGTGAGGTCCTCGGCGGCACCTGCCAGCCCGCCCTCTCGTTTCGCTGCTCGATGCGCTGTTTTCTGTTCCTGCTGGCTTTGCTCGTGAGTTGCCGTTCGAGTGCTGGCCCTGAAGTTCCCACAGGTCCCGCCCTCGAAGCCGAAGTCACCACCCAGTACTTCTACGGCTCCCCACTTTCCGGCCCCACGGGGGACGCCGCCCGTCCGACCCTATTGGGTCAACCTTGGACCTTTGCCGTCGAGTTGTTGACCTGGAGTTCCATCGATCGTCCGGGCACCACGCCGGGGCGTTCGTTGACCGAACAAGCCGCTCTGCTGGTGGATCCGCGGCGCGGGCAACCGATCCTGGCCAGTGCGCAAGCCTTACGCGATGCGCGCTGGTGGAAGCAGGGAGAGGTCGCTCCTCGTGCGGAAGAGCCGCCGTCCTTCTCCGAGCAAGTCGCGCTGTGGCCCGGCCAGACCTATCGCCTCGGCATCCTGCCGCGCGGAGCGCAGCGAGCGTGGAGTTTGTTCGTTCATCGCCCCATGGGCGGCGCGCGCGGTTTGTCCTTGGCCTTAGCGGTCGAAGATGGTGGCGAAGTGATCGAGCTCATGCAGTGGCAGGAAACATGGACCCCCGAGTCCGGTTCCTGCGGCATTGGATTGCAGGCGCCGCAAGCGGGACGCGCCGGCGCGCTGGTTCAACTCGCCCCGTGGGTCCCGCCGGCCGAGTCTCCTCAATTGGCAGCCGCTTTGGAACGGGGCACGAGACAAGCCGCGTTGACGCACCCACGCCCCTTGGACCTGCCGACCGAATTGGAGGCGCGCAGCCGCTACCTCGCCGCCGAACTGGACCGCCTGCGCACGACCCAAGATCGAGCCGTTCTGCTGTCGTTGGCCACCGAACTGCGGGCCACCCGCGCGCAGGATTGGATTCTGCTGGCCCCCGAAGAAACCCTGCAAGCGCTGATCGCCTCGATGGGTCAAGGGGTGGGTCGACTGGCCCTCGCCGACCAACCCCAGCGCTTTGCGTTGCACTTGGAAGCGCTCGCGCTTCGTCAGGCCGCGGAAGCCGTGACCAGCCCGGCCTCGCCAACCGCCGCCCAACGCGCTCGCGCGTTCCTATACCGTCACGCCGGGCAGTTGGGCGCTTACCCGGATGTGTTGCTGGAGCTCGCGCCGCTCGCCACGAGCCTGGAAGACCTCGACGCACGGCTGGCCGCCGAAAACCACATCTACTTGGAAGACTCCAATCGATCGGCCCGCCTGCGCGCGTTCGAGTGGCTCAAAGCGCGCGGCCAAGAGCCCCACGGCTACGACCCCCTCACCCGGAGCAGCCAACGCCAAGCCGCCCTGCAGCGCTGGCGGGAACAGTTCGATCAACGAGCAGCCGAAGAAAGCGCCACGGGAGACGAGCAATGAGCGACTTGGTGCACATCGAGTTCGAGACCCACGGGTCCGCGCGCAAGCGCAGGAAAAGGCGCAAACCGTTTCCCTGGATGCGCATCGGCTTGCTGGCGCTGCTCGTGGTGGTGGTCGCACGTTGGAGTTTGTCTTTGTGGTTTCCTCCGGCACTGGACCGCTGGGGCGCACGCTATGGCGTGAGCCTGGCCTACGACAGCATGGATCTCTCCCTGCTGGGCGGCCAGGTCACCTTGCGAGGCCTACGCATCGACGATCGTGCAGCGCAACATGCCGCTTTGGCCGGGGAAAGCGACCCGTCGGCCCCTGCGAGCCGCTTGGCTTCCTTGGACTACGCGGTGCTGGACGTTTCCATCGGCAAGCTCTTGCGCGGCCACCTGCGGGTGCGGCGCGCTGAAGTGGATGGCGGCCGTGTGCATTGGGAACGCGGCGCGGACGGCACCTGGAACTGGGAGCCTTGGGTCCAACGCTGGCGCACGGACGAGGCGCCTTGGTGGACGAGCACGGGACAAGGCCAATGGAACACGTTGCGCGTACAAGATCTCACCGTGCTGGTGCGCGACGAGGCGCAAAGTCCGGTGCTGGAAACCCAAGGAGAGTTGGACTTGAGCCTCTCCGACCTGGGGTACACCGACCGCCCCCTGCAGTTTGAAGTGGGCGTGCGCGCCCCCGGTTGGGTTCAAGGCTTCCACGCGAGCGGAACGAGCCAAGTCCAATCCACGGGTTGGAATACGCGCCTGCAGGTGGACGTCTACGGCCTACAACGGGACCTCGCGCGCCGGCTCCTCGAGCCCTTGGGTTGGACGACCACGGCGACCGATCACGGTCTGCGCCTCTCGGCGCAACTGCAAGGACAGCGCCAAGGAAGCAGCGCGTCTGCAGATTCCAACGAGGTGGAGAGTGCCGCGGATTCCTGGCAGGGACAACTGCAGGTGGATTCCCTTGCCCTGCAATGCGATCACACCAGCGCTTTGATCGTGGATTCCTTGCGGGCACCGCTCGAATCGTGGCAAGACGGCGCTTGGCGCTTCGGGACGGTCCAAGTCAGCGGTGCGCGTGTGAACTTGCAGCGCAGCGCCGACGGGATCGTCGGCCTGGGCCCCCTACAACCCCTGGCCAAGCGCACTCCCCCCAACGTACAAGCGTGGCGCTGCGCAGCCTTGGAAGCCAACGACCTGCAAGTAGCCTGGCAGGACAACGCCGTGACGCCGCACGTACGCTTGGAAACCTCCATGTCCGGGAACCTGCGCTCCCTGCACTGGCAGGCGGACCGGGGTTGGCAGCCCATGCAAGTGGACCTGCGCGGCGAAGCTCCCGATTGGGTCGCCCGCTGGGAAGCTGCAGGTGAAATCACGCCGCAACCGTCGTGGGCTTGGTCGTGCGATTGGAATCTGGAAGGGGCCAATGGCCTCGCACTGGAGCCCTACGCCGCAGCCCTCGGTTGGGAGTGGGCCGACCAAGACATC
>JAUHXY010000169.1 GCA_030426785.1 bacterium | reverse complement strand
TCTCGATCGCTCGCTGCATGAAGTTCACGCGATAGAACACCGCGATGTCCGACCAGTGCACGCCCTGGCGGTGCAAGTTTTTGGCGCGCAAAGCCAGTTCGCGAGCTTCATCCTCCTCGTCGCCGCACTGGCGCACTTGAATCAACTCGCCGCGGTCGAGCTCGGACCACAATTCCTTCGGCTTGCGCTGGCTATTGTGGTTGATCAGCCCGCTCGCCCCTTCCAAGATCGCGCCGGTCGAGCGGTAGTTTTGCTCCAGACGCACGACCACGGCTTGGGGGAAATCCTGCTCGAAGTCCAAGATGTTCTGCACGTCGGCGCCGCGCCAGCCGTAGATCGACTGGTCCGGATCGCCGCAAACGGCCAGATTGCCGTGCTGGGAGGCGAGGTGCTGCACCAAGCGGTACTGCACGCGGTTGGTGTCTTGGTACTCATCCACCATCACGTGGCGGAAGCGATAGGCGTAGCTGTCGCGGATGCCGGGGTGGCCTTCGAACAACTCGAGGGTGAGCAGCAGCAGATCGTCGAAATCGACCGCGTTGAGCTCGGCCATGCGCTTTTGGTAGCGCTCGATGACCCGAGCGAGCACCTCTTCCTCCATACCCCCTTCGAGCATGTCGTAGCGCTCGGCGTCCTGCCCCAACTTGTTCTTTTCGTTGGAGATCCAAGAGGCCACCGCGGCGGGCCGAAAGCGCTTGGGGTCATACTCGAGCTCTTTGATGATGGCCTTCACCAAAGCCCGCTTGTCGGACGTGTCGTAGATGGTGAAGTCGCGCGTGTAGTCGCCCAACGCTTGGATGTCGCGCCGCAGGATGCGTGCGCACATCGCGTGAAAGGTGCTCACCCACATGCCGGACAGGTCCCCGAGCAAGCCCGCGACCCGTTCGCGCATCTCCTTCGCAGCCTTGTTGGTGAAGGTCAGCGCCAAGATCTCCTCGGGCTGCACGCCGCAAGCGTCGATCAGGTGCGCGATGCGCGTGGTGATGACTCGCGTTTTGCCCGAACCAGGCCCCGCCAGAATCAGCAACGGGCCCGCAACGTGCTCGCAAGCTTCCCGTTGGGGACCGTTGAGTCCTTGCATCCATTCCAGGCTGCGGGCTTCCCCCGACGAGCGAGGCTTCGACCCGTCCAACCCTTCCCCCAACGTGCGCACATCCATCCAATCCATGGCTGCAAGCATTGTAGAACCTCGCCCAAACCCCTGACATCGAGAGACCCGGTTTTTCGGCCTTGGCGCCGCAGGGAAACAGGTCGAACGAGCCAGATGAGAGCTCCATTCGTCGATTCCAGGCCTTGGTGCGGAAACGTTCCAAGCGGTGCGGCGAGCGGCACATGGCGAGCCGCCATGCTGGATCCTCGCCACGGACACGGTCGAACCTTCCGGGCATGCACCAGCAAGAGCCCGCGTTCCCTGGCGCGCGGAGAAGCCCAACGATGCGCTCGGCCAAGAACCCTCGGCTCGGCACGAGCGAACCAAACATTGGCTTGGCCTTGGAAGACTAGCACGCGACGAGGAGGACCGTACGCAGCTCCCCAGACCGGTGCCCGCGAGGCGATGCCGTGCGTGGTCCTCCGACGAACGGCGCCCTCCGGCGGTCCGAAACGCGCTCCTTCCCCGGCGACCCCTGCGCAAAAAAGAACCCCCGATCGGACCGAAATCCGATCGGGGGCCAAGACTCCAGGTCGAGAGAGAGAGGGTTGCCTGCCAGCACCCGGCGGACCTGGAACCTCTCAAAAAGGAGGATTGCAAGGGGACATGAATCCGTACTTCGCTCGCATGAAGTCCGGTATCCCGCTCACCCGTGCATTAGATCCAGGGTGCTTTCCTAACGGAAAGGTGAACTGCCGAAAAAACGCGGAAACCTGCCACGCGATAGCTTCCCAGCTTGTGTCATCCAAGAATGAGCCATACCAGCATGGGCGCACCCTACCTGGTGCCACCTAGAACCGCGCTCAGCACCATTTCGATACGAGGCGGTTCGGTTTTCCTGTTTCTCTGCCACGGGTCCTACCGTCGATCGCGCGTTGCGCGACCGGTCCACGGCGCAGGGGACGCACTTTGTGGCAGAACGCGGAGGGAGAAAGCCAAGCGACGCCTACCCTAGGGCCGTGCCACCGCTCCAACTCGCGATGTCTGCTGCCCACCATCCCAACCTCACCCAAAAATGGGCCCCCACCGAGCGTGCCAAGGCCTACCGAGAAGTGCGCTTTCGAACCCGCCGGAAACGCGAACGGGACTTGCGGTTGTTGGCTCGTCTGGTGGCCCGGCACGATCCGCGGACCCGTTGGGCTCAAGTGCTCGATGCCCCTTGCGGAACCGGACGCTTGCAGCCCTTCCTGAGTCAACGGGCCTCCACCGTCGTCTCGCTCGACGTCTCTTTCGCGATGCTCGCCGAACACCCGGGTCGTGACCGGCTCGTGGGATCCGCCATGGCGTTGCCCTTTCCCGACAGCGCTTTCGATGCTGTGGTCTGTTGCCGCCTGTTTCATCACTTGCACGCGCACGAGGATCGTGCCGGTCTGTTGCGCGAGCTGTTGCGCGTAGCGCGGGGCCCGGTGTATCTGTCCTTTTGGGACGCTGCGAGTTGGCACGCTTGGCGCCGCAAACGGGGTTGGCGTAGGGTCACCAATGAAGATGGGCGCATTGCGATTCCCCGGTCGGAGCTCGAACGCTTGGTGCGCGAACAGAATGCGCGCGTCTTCGGGTACGCGCATTCTTTGCGTGGGATCAGTCAACAGGCCTGGGTGGCCTTGGGATCCGAGGCCACTGCGTGACACGCGCGACCCACCAGCACCGAGACGCGACCGGGACCTGGCGGACGTGGCACCAACCCGAATGGGACGTAGCAGCGGGGCAAGCAGCTTTGCTCGCCGCCGGCTGCGGGCAAGCGGACTTTCGTCTGCAGGGAGTCCTCGCGAAGAGCGCTCCGAACATCTGGTGGAAAGGTCGTCGCGTTACCCCGAACACCGCCCGTCGCTACGCATGGCGCGCCGCGCTCACCGGTCGGCCGTTTCCACGCGTCGTGGAATGGCACAATCTGCGCTGGCTGCAACGCCACCTGTTTCACGTGCCCCGGCCGCTTGCCGCCGGAGTTTGGCGCGCGCAGGGTCGTGTGCAGGCCCAGTGGTTGGCGACCGAAACCCTGGTAGGTTGGATTCCGTGGGAGCAGGAGTGGGAGCAAATCGACCCGCCCGCGCGGGAACAGCGAGTGCATCGACTCGCCCACACGGTCGCGCGCATGCATGCGCTCGGGTTCGTCCACGCGGATCTGTTCGAACGCAATTGGATGGTGCAGCCAGACCGCCCGGGGGGTCCCATCGCCTTACTGGATGCCTGGGCGGGAGGCCCCGGCGGGCATCGGCGTGGTGCGGCGTACGACCTAGCCTGCTGCAGCATGGCCTGGCCGGTGTTGTGGTCGCAGGACCTGCAAGCGCACTTCCTCGCTAGTTATCGCACGGGCAGACAACAACAGGGCCGGCCCATCCGCCACTGGGGACCCTTCTTGCGCCGAGTGCAAGCGGCGCGCACCGCCCGCTGGAAGCGAGAGGCTCGCCGAGGGGAGCGTTACGGCAACGAGACGTACCGAGACTGGCAGCCCCCCACCCTTTGACGCGTTACCAACCTGGAGGCGGTTCCGCGCCCATTAAGCGCTCCATAGGCGCCAAGTGTTCGTGGGAGACCTCTCCGTTGTCGTGGCAGGTTCCGGAGGTCCGTACAAAGTGCGACCGCCCGGCCGTCGTGGTGGCCTGTCCTTGTTCTCCTTGAACCACCACCGAACCCTCGGCGCAGCACACGCAGGTGCCCGATGAGTAGCGATCCACGGCGAACACCGTGCCGGTGACGAGCACTTCCGCGTCCGGTGTGGCGAACACCAATTCGTATTGGCCGGGCTTGAAGTCGGGTCCGGTGCCGATCGCGTAGCCGCCCGATTCCTGGTCCATGGCGAGGCGCAAACTGCGGTCGTCCCGATCCTCCTGCACCCCACGCAGATCGAGGCGGCTACCGGGAGCGAGCAAAACCTGGAACAGTCGTCCATAGGCTAGGCGCAAGGGCTCCTCTGCCGGTGCTTGGATCCAAGCGCCGGATTGCAGGGCCGCAGCGACGTTTGCCGAGTCTGCAGGCTGGTTCGCCGCGAGCAAGGCTCCGTCCAAGCGCAGACCTTGCGCCGGGACTCCATCGGGCAAAGACCACAGGCCAGCGACGACCTGCGGCGCTGCGGTCACGCCACCGCTGGATTTCGCGCGGTCGTCACCCCGCGTGGTGATCCACAGTACCAAGGCCGCGGCCGCGAGGAGCGGCACCACACGCATCCAGACCGGAGGCCCGGAACGACCTGGTACTTCGCGGTCGCCCGCGGACTCACGGAATGGGTGGACGACGCCCGTTCCGGTCTCCCCGCGCAGAAACTGCTCGCGTAGGGACTGTTGGAATTCGTCGGAAGGCGGCGGTGCCTCCCAGGCTTTCAGGGTGCGCCCCAAACTCGGCTCTTGCCCTGCTTCCGTTCGGCGTTGCTGAAGGCCCTGAAGGTTGTTGCGAACAGCGGCACGGAAAGCCTCCGACGGTTCTGGCGCCCGCCAAGCGCGCAAAACGTCCGCCAAGTCCTCAGATCCCGGACCCCCTTTCTCCGCACCCGAGGGCCCTTGAGGCACTCCGAATCCAAAGTGCAAGTCGTCTCCGCTCATCAGTGCACCCTCCCGTCCCGCAGGAACCCCTGCCCGCTCGGATCCAGGTGAGCTAGGCGCGTGCGCAGCTCCTCCAGCGCACGCGAGAAGCGTTTGCGCACCGCAACCTCGTTGCGTTCGACCAAGGTGGCAATCTCTCCGAAGGAGAGCCCCTCGTAAAAGCGCAACACGAAGGTGGTCCGCAAGGTCTCCGGCAGCTTCTCGACCGCCTGCGCTACCTCTTGCACGCCCTCGTCGGATTCGAGGGAACGATCCGGACTCGGGGCGTTGTCGGCAAGGCGCTCGCGGCCATGACCATCCTCCCAGTCCTCGCGCTGGGTTTGCTCGCGGTGTTGCCGGGAGCGCCAGTGATCCCGCACCAAGTTGGTGGCGATCGTATAGACCCACGGCTTGAGAGGCCGTGTCGGGTCGTACCGATCGAGGGAGCGGTGGATCTGCATGAACGTTTCTTGGGTCAGGTCTTCCGCCAATTGAGCATGACCGACCATCCGCCAGAGGTACTGGTACAGCGGCGTGAAGTAAGCGTCGAAGAAAGCCTCCAACGCATCTGGCTGTCGGGCCTGGAGGGCTTGGCGTTGCGGAGCCGAAAGGTCCAAACCATCCCCCCTCTGCGAGGATTCGGCACGACTTTTCTGCCCCGCAGGACTCGATCCGGCGGTGGTGGTGTCGGATGCGGTGGAGGCCGCCCCGCGGTGGGGTTGGCCGCCCCGGCGGGAGGGCCCGATTTCAGGTTTCAAGATCTGGATACTCCTGCTTCGGGTGGGATCAGCGGATGTGACCCGAGACCCCCAAATTATGGCATGCCGAGCGCAGCCACAACGCGTCGTGGGCCGGGGAGGGTCTCCTAGCGGCCAAAAAATTCGGTCTCCAACCGCAATGGCTTTGTTGGCGCTGCGTATGCGGGGGCTCGGATCCGAGTCCTTGGCGCAGCCTGTGGAGATCTCGGACCGATCCCCCGGCGATGGAGACCGCCTGCCGGTTTCCACCCCTTCCGGTCAGGAATTCCCGCCTGAACCTTGCCTCCAGAAGTCCGTCGGACAACCTATTCCGCGCGAGTGCGGCCCGCGCGTTCCGACTTTCGGCCCACGCCGTCCCTCTCCTTTCCACGACTCCAATCATGAGCCTACTCTCCACCCTACTCTTGGCGGCCCCGGCACCCCTGGTGGCCCAGGAACTGTCCCCCCAAGAAGCCTCCGCGCCCGCTCCCCAAGAGAGCAGCGCCCCCGCGGCGAGCCTGTCGGAAGACCTGATGGCGATCTACATCGCCCACGTCGACCACCTGCTCAAGCACCCCAAAGACCAAGGGCTGAAGCGCGTGGCTGACCTGTTGGGCGCCCGCCTGCTCGACTTGCCCGGCGAGATTCCGGACCTGCGCGAAGTTCCGCCTCAGTTGATCCCCATGGCCTACGACATGCTCCGTTCGGCCAAGACGATCCGCATTACGGACGCTCGCGAGACCTCGCCCTTCTTGCCGGTCAACGCCCTCATCGCGATGCGCCCCAACAACCCCGAGAGCGCGGGCCAGTGGCTCAACATGGTCGAGGGTTTGATGCGCCAGGGCGGCGCGCCGATCGGCACCCGTGACACCGACGGTTGGTTGCCCCTGGAAGGACTGCCCGTACCCGTGCGTTTCGGCGCTCCGGACGGTTCCTTGCAACTGCTCCTGGGCGAGCAACCCGCAGGCCCGGCGGACTACAGCGGCGTCGAGTTGCCCGGCGGTATCCAACCCGGCTTTGCCATGCAAATGGACTTGGGCTTGGTGATGGAGATGTTCATGCCCCTGCTGAGCATGGAAGAGCCGGAACTGGCCCAGTTCATCACGGACGTCGCCAGCGCCACCGGCCTCGACGAGTTTTCGTTCCGCATGGCCTGTGGTTCCGATGATCGCACCGGCTACATGGTGACCAGTATGCCCGGCCTCGCTCGCGGGTTGTTGCCCGTGGAAGGCCTGACCGCGGACGATTTGCGCTTGATCCCCGCCGACGCCACCGTGGCGACCCTTTCCTCCACCGACCTGCAAGCCCTGTTCAACATGATGCTCGGGCTCGTGGAACCGTTGATGGCCCAAGAAGGCTTTGATCGTCCCTTGGAGCGCATCGAAGAGATGGTTGGCATCCACTTGGAGCGCGATCTGATGGATCACCTGGGAACCCACGTGGGTTCCTACATGTCCGACACCACCGGTGGCGGCGGCCTATTCTCGACCGTCATTTTCGTCGAGGTCAAGGACCGCGCCAAGCTGGACGCGAGCCTGCAGCGCTTGGCCGGCCTGCTGAACGGCGCCGTTGCCGAAGGCACGCAAGGCTACGTGCAGATGCGCACCTTGGACCGCGGGGGCGTGCGTTGCCACACCCTGACGTTCCCGGGTTTGCCGATCCCGCTCGAGTTGACCCTCGCGATGGGTACCAACAACCTGTTCGTCACCTTGACCCCGCAAGCCGCGGTCGCCGCTGTCCAACAAGAGGCCGGCTTAACCCCCGGTCTGGGAAGCCAAGCGGACTTCGTCGCCGGCTTCGATGGCAACTTCACCAACCTGTACGGCTTGTCCTACTACTCCAAGGAAGCCTTCCTGAAAGACGGCTACGGCGTGACCAGCCTGCTGTGCTCCGCGCTGAGCAACGGCGTGCGTTCGCGCCAAGACCTGCAACGGGACGCCGGACTGGTGATGCCGACCTACAAGGAGTTGATCGACGGCGTGCGCCCCACCATCAGCCTGACGCGCCTCGAAGCGGATGGCGACGTGGTGACGCGTATGGAATCGGATCCCTCCATGATCGTGGGTGTCACCCGCACCGTGGGATCGATCGTGAGCAACCCCGCCATCGCGATCCTCGCGGGCGTCGGTTTCCTGGGCGCCATGGAAACCAACAACATGCGGGTCATCGAAATGCCCGCGCAAAGCTGGTAGAGAGAACCGACTCTCACCCAAGGCCTAGCCGCCCCCTAGCGGGATCCGTGAGCTAGGCTGAGACGACCGAAGGGCCCGGGGGGCACCGTTCCGAGACGGTGTCCCCCGGGCCCCGACCTTGCCCCCGAGAGGGGGGTACACTTTCCAGAATTCCCGGAGGCCCCCCTGTGCCCCTCTTCGAATACGCTTGCCCCACCTGTCTACACCACTTTGAGGAACTCGTGCTCGGCTCGGAAGCCGTCCATTGCCCCCAATGCGACGATCCGAATCCGGTGCGAAAACTCTCCGGCTTTGCCGTCGGTGGTGCGGGTGAGATGAGTGCTCCCCCCCTTCCTGCCCCAGCAACCCTGGGCCCTTGCGGCTCGTGCGGCCATCCCGATGGCCCGGGTTCCTGCGATTCGTAGCCCACCATGAAACTGTACCCCCTCCTCCTCATCGGCCTCACACCGCTCGCCTTCGTGCAGCGGCCGGCAGCATCCGACGCGCCGGAACCCGAGCTGGGTGTTTCCGCTCTGTCGGCCGAATCTTTGGTACTGACGGCGGTCAGCCTTCCCGAGGCGCAACCCCAAGAGGCCAACGAGCCAGAACTGGCCGAGCCTGTCGAGGCCGCGGAAGCCCTAGCGGCCAAAGCGGAAGCGGAAGGGGCTCGAGTGATGGCTCAAGAATCGTCGCAAGAGCCCGTCGAGGAGCCCGAGCCTGCAGCCGCCCCCAACGTCGAAGAGCCCGCCCCCGAGCTGCTCGATGTGCGCGAGGTCGATCCGAGCGAATTCGCGAGCGGACTTTCCATCGAGGATCCGGATCCCAAGCCCGTGCCTTCCGGCGAAGTCATCGAAGCGGCCCTATCCGAGCCCCTCGACGCCCCGGAATCGAACGAAGGTCTCTACCTCATCGACGAAGAACCTCAACCGGTGCGGTACGTGGAAGTGGCGGGCACGAGCCACGCCCCCATCGGCATTCCGCTGTCCCGCCAAGTGGCGAGCGGGCAGTTCGCGATGGTGCTTCGCGCATCCCAAAACCGCTACGACGGTTTGCGAGACAGCCGGGATGATCTTTCTTCGGCGGACGCTTTTGCACGCGGCTACACGATCGCGCCAGCCGAACGGGTCGATGACCGTTTCGAGTTGGAAGCGTTTTTCGGCGTGGACGAGCGTTGGGACCTGTACGCCGTCCTGCCGTACACCGCGCGCGACTTGGAGTACGACTCGAGTCTCACCGGCACCTCCGAAGTGGATGCGCACGGACTAGGCGACATTCAGATCGGCGGCATCTTCCGTTCCTACGACGTGGACGGCACGCGCATCAGTTACCTGATGGGCCTCAGCATCCCGACCGGCGATGTCGGCGAGCGTGGTAACTACGCCGGCCTGACGGACACCAAACTGCCCTACGACCTGCAACAAGGCACTGGAACCTTCGACCTGCTCCCCGGCGTGCTCTGGGAAAGCCGGCGCGATGAAGTGTTGATGGGTGCCCGCGCCGCGGGCCGCATTCACCTCGAAACCGAAAACGACGAAGGCTACTTCTGGTCCAACTCCATGCGCGTGGACCTGTGGCT
>JAUHXY010000168.1 GCA_030426785.1 bacterium | reverse complement strand
CCCGGATCTCCGCATGGGACACGTCCAGCCGCCCGGCCCGCCCGTCGCGCACCGCGCGGCGCATCAACCGCAGGAAGGCGCGGCGCTGGCCCGGATGATGACGCACCTTGGCCAGCCATTTCGGCAGGATCAGCAGGCAGGCGGGCCAGAACCGCCAGCCCCCCGCGCGGCGATAGAACAGCAGCAGGTTGCGATGGTAATAATAGATCTTCCACAGCGGCTGGAACCGGCGGCCGTCAAAGGTGGAACAGTCATGTTCGAACCGCACCGAGGGATCGAACCCGATCCGTCCGCCGGCCTGGCTCAGCGTCAGGGTGAACAACCCGTCATCGCCATAGACGAACAGCCGCCCATCCGGATAGCCCACCCGCGCGATCGCCGCGCGCGACACGAACAGGCCGACAAAGGTGGCCGCATCCACCGCGATTGCCGGCCCCGCGTAATCCTCGGCCGTGACATGCACACGCCCGCCGAACGGGTTGTAGGAAGGCCGGTTGACCGGGCAGAGCGCGCCATCGGGGAAATACACCGCCGCCGCCACGGCATCCCAGCGGTTGTCGGGCAGGGTGTGAAACGCCGCCAGCGCCCCGGGGGCAGGGCGGGCATCATCATCCATCAGCACCAGCCAGGCCGGATCGAAGCGCGTCACCGCCCACCGCATACCCGCCTCGAACCCGCCGGCGCCACCGCGATTGTCGGGCAGCGCCAGGACATGCAGGCGCGGATCCTCCTGTCGGGCCAGCCATTCGGCGGTGCCGTCGCTGCTGGCATTCTCGACCACCACCACCGCGTCGAGATCGGCGGGCGATGCGGCCAGCAGCCGCGCAAGCGTCACCTGCAGCTTGGCAAGGCGGTCATGGGTGACCACCACCGCCACCAGCCGACAGCCCTGTTCCTGATCCCGATCCCTGGTCACGTCCGCTCCCGCCTGTCTGTCATGCGGCTATCCACAAATCCCGCGCCCGTGTCAAACCGGGTGTCAAACCGCGTGTCGAACACAGCGCCGCCCGCTTGCGCGGAGTTGGCGTTCGCGGAGCAGTAGTTGGTGATGGAGCCGCCGAGGCAGCCACCGCACACGTCGCCGGGCACGATCACGTCGGCGAGCAAGGTGCTGCCCACGCCGGGCTCGAACAGACCCACGGTCGCTTGACCCATGGACGCGGCGGGCGCCGCGGCGGACTCGAAGCTGAAGTTGGTCATCATGCCCCAGCGGATCGCGTTGGCGTTCGCATCTTGGGCGAAGGTGTCGGTCGACCAGGAGGGCGCGTTACCGGCCAAGGAGCTCGACCAGTCGGTGTTCTTCCAGGGGGAGCCACTGTGGTGATCCACATCGTGGAAGCCCATGTTCTGGATGGCGCAGCTCATCGCGGGCAGGTCGAAGGACCCCACCGCTTGCTTCGAGTTCATGTTCTGGATGGCGTAATCGTAGCGCCAGACACCGTTTCCGATGTCGGTCGCCTTGGAGGCCACGAAAATGTAGCCGTGCACGCCCGTGCCGCCTTCGTTGGTGTTGACGAGCTCATCGATGTGCACGTCGGAGTGGAATTCCTTCCACGCGAAGATCGCCGGGTCGAACATGAACACGCCCGATTGGGACGGGATCACGTTGTTCAGGTTGCTCAGGCTACCGTTGGTGAATTCGAACTGGCGCCAAGACGCGTTGTTGCGGCCGTTGCCAGCCATTTGGTCGTGTTCGGAGATGTAGATCGCTTCCGCAATGTAGACGGAGTTCGGATCGGCGGCTTCGGAAGCCGCGAACTGCACGCGACCGCGCAGGGGGAGGGGGCCGGAGGGGTTGTCCCAGTTGCCGGTGGGCCACTCACCGGTGGTCGGGTTGAGCTGGTACTTGGAGACGCCGTTGGCACCGTCGTTCAGACCGGACCAGTAGGTGTCGGCACAGCCGATACCCAGGGTCGAACAGCCGGTCGATTGGCAAGAACCGCAGGTGTTCTCGCTCACCGCGCAGAAGGAGTCCTTCAGCCAGGCGTAACCCAACATTTCGATCCGCCCCTCATAGATGCGGAACATGTTGGTGGAGATCGCCGGAGCTTGGCGGTTCGAAGGGGTCCACTGGATGACTACGTTGCCCACGTTGCAAGACGTGGTGGCGATGGAGTAGGCGACCATCCCGTTGGATTGGCCCTCGAAGGTGTAGTCACTGCCGTTGCCGGAAGAGCTTTGACCGAGTCGGGAGACCGCCACGTCCTGGGCGAACAGGGACGGGGTCATGGCGAGACCCGCTACGATCAGGAGATTGCGTTTGAGCATGTGCTGAGGAAGGAAAGGGTTGGATCGATCGTCGGAACAAGAACGATTGGGAACAGGCGTCCGACCAGGGTGGCCAAGCTCGCGCTCGCAGCCTCCCCAGCCATGGTCCTTGTCCGCTGGGAACAGGGGGCAGCTAGGTCCAGCCGGACAGTCAAATAGTAGCTCAGAGGAAGCCCCCTCGGGGGGAAAGTCTCGAGCCACTGCGCATGAGACGGGATCTGGCTCAATTAGGTTGCAGGGTTTGTTGCAGAATTCGAAGCTGCGGATCGTCGGGACTCACTTTGAGCGCCTCCGAAAGGGCATCTTGGGCCTCCGAGCGCCGATCGAGCATTAACAAAACCCTTACAAGGGCCGCCCGCAGTTCCACAAGTTTCGGTACCTGGGGGATCGTTTTTTCTAGCCACTGGACCGCTTCGTCCCCCCGTCCGTTGTCGGAATAGAACTGCATGAGGCGCGACCACGGCCCTTCGCCGGGCGGAGATAGGTCGACCGCCTTGCGCAGGGCAGCCTCCGCCTCCCGTGCTCGACCGCCGATGGCGTTGGCCAAGGCGAGCCGCTCGAAACTGCCCGCATCCCAAGGCCTCTCCTCCGTCACCCGCCGCAAGGGCTGGATCGCGAGGGAAAGATCGCCGGCCTCTCGCGCCGCGTCGATCAGGTACCGCTGGGTGTCCACCTCGTCGGCGTTGCGACGAACCGCCTGCTGATACAGGGGCACCGCCCCACGGGCATCCCCGCGAGCCCGCAGCGCGTGACCGCGCTCTACCAGCGTGTTCACATCCTTGGGTGCCAGCGCGCTAGCGATCGCCAAGTCTTGCTGAAAGCGCTCTTCGTCCCCCAGGATCATCGATGCCCAGCCGCGCTCCACGCGCACCCTCGGTGTTTCCCACAAACCTTGCTCGATCACGCGGGTGGCCAAGGCGACGACCTCTTCCGCTTGGGCGCGCAGCTGCTCCGTCACCTCGGGGCGTTGGTTTGTAAACCACGCCGCGCGCACAGGAATCAACGGTTGGTAGGCCGCGCGGCTCTGGGCGTCCTCGAAACGGATCCAAGCGCTGTGACCCCAAAACGCCAAGACCGGCAACAACAGCAGCGCGAAGGCACGCCCCGCACGGGTCCAGCGCCCCTTTTCCTTCAGCACAAACGGGGCGATCTCGACCCGTGGTTGCAGGAGCATCTGGGCTCCGCGCAGCGCCAGGAAGGCTAGGCAACCTGCGACCGCCAGGGTCATCAAGAACGGAACGCGTCCGTACAGGCCCCGGAAGGTGAAAAACGCTGCCAAAAAGGTCGCGGTCAGCCACAACTCCCAGCCCCAGCGGAAGCGCGGCGCACGGCGGGTCTTGCCTCGCACGGCCAAAGCGGGTTTGCCCCAACCCACGTACAACGCGTCCTTGGGGCACACGCTGACGCAATCCAAGCACTTCATGCAACCGGGATCGACCACCATCCCGTAGCGCCGGACCTCGACGGAAACCGCCACGTTCGAGGTGCAAGCCACCGTGCAGTGCCCGCAGCCTTCACACGCATCGGTAACACGAATGCGCAGGGGGGCCGCGCGATCCGCGGTGTGAAAAAAGGCTCCGTACGGGCAAGCGTAGGTGCAAAAACCCTTCGACCCGAGGAAGTACACCGCCGCAAAGCCGGCGAACAAGAAGGTCAGGATCGAGATGACCACGCCCGGGAAGGTCGCCCAGAACGCGGTGGTTTCCAGCTCGAGCGTGACCGGATGATCCAGGGTTCCGAGCCACCAACGCTGTACCAAGGGCCACAAAAACAGATAGAAGCCTGCGACGAACGGCACCAAAGCCAGCGTCTTGGAGCGCAAGGGCTTCGGGCGGATGCCGAGCTTGCGCATGGCCGCGGCGCACAGATCTTGGAGAGCCACCAAGTGGCAGGCCCAACCGCAGAAAAAGCGTCCCAGCACCAGCGTGCTCAGGATCATGAGCACGAAAAACACGAAGCCCGCGTTGATGGCCGAACGCTTGCTGAACTCCATCGCCTCGCTGGGTTCGATGGGGGAGATCGTGCGTTTGTCGTCCAGCCAGAACGCCAAGTGGATCGCAAACGCCACGTGCACCGCGATCAGCGCGAAGGCGCGCCAACGCGATGCTTTCGACTTGGCCACCGGCTGCGCGGTGTCGCTGCCGGGAGCACGGCAACCCTTGGGCGGGGAACTCACGGGAGTATCTTACGCGCCGAGCGAGACGGTCCTAGCCCTTGGAACGGAACCGCTTGCCCAACGAAGGGGCGATCCGGGTCTCGGCGCGGTGCACAGGGCTCAAGGTGAGTCGTCCCGGTCGCTGCGCTGCTCAGCGCCGCGCCCTATCCTTGCTGGCCTTGCTGGAGTCTGGCTGAGAGTCCTCGCGCAGGGTGCAAAGGGCTCCGGACTCCTGCCAAACGAGGCGGCCTGGCCAGACCTTGGACTGAAATCCAAAAGCGCGACACCCGTAGGGTTGGGCTGGGTCGTAGGTGACCACAAAATGGCGACACCCTGAACATTGGGCGCGCACTTGGGAGTCTTCGGGCGGTACCATGGTCGCTCGGCCTCTTCAGGCCCGCCCAAGCTGGAACGGGCGCTCCCGCTCCGGCGGGGCGAACCGGATCGACCCCAGGTCTATCGGATTTCTCCAGGGCGGCGTGGAGAGGGAGTCCGCCTCCGGCTAAGGGAGTGGGCTCTGGCGAGCCGTCGGGAGCGACCGCTTCCCGCCGGTGGACCATCGAAACCGATCCGTTGCCCACTACGCAGTAGGAAGCCGCATTGAGCCGTCGCGAAGAAATCGTTCAGCTACGCCAAGCCGCCTTCGAGGGAGTGCCCTCCGCGCAATTCGATTTGGCTTGCGCCTACGCGGATGGCAACGGGGTTCCCAAGAACCAGCGCACCGCGTATCGCTGGTTTTTGAAGGCCGCGCAGGGCGGCGAGGCCGAAGCCATGACCGCGGTGGGTTACTGCCTCCTAAACGGCGACGGCATCGAGCCGGACGAGCACGCCGCGGTGGACTGGCTGCGGCGGGCCCAAGACGCGGGATCCTCAGATGCCAACCGCTACCTGATCGGCTGCCGGATCTACGGGCAAGGCATGCCCCAAGACCTGGACGGCGGTCTGGCCGAAGCCGAGCAGCAATTCGCGGTCACTCAGGACCAGGAATACGCCTACCTTTTGGCTTGCGCCTACGGCGACCTGCTCAAAGACGACGATCAGGCCCTGGAGTGGCACCGCACCGCCGCCCACCTGGGCCACGACGAGTCCATGGTTTGGCTCGGCTACTACCACCGCTTCGGGATCGGTGTGCCGCGCGATCTGCGCGAGGCCTTCCAGTGGTATCAGCGCGCCGCGGACGCTGGCAACGACGCGGGTATGGAAAACTTGGCGGTGTGTTACCAACACGGCGAAGGGGTGCCGCAAGACCTGCAAACGGCTTTCGAATATCGCGAACAAGCCGCCAAACTCGGGCACGCGGTCAGCAAGCGCTGGTTGGCAAAACACCTGATCCACGGTGCGGGCGTCGAAGCGGATCCCCTGCGCGGCATCAACATGCTCGAAGAGCTCGCGCGGGAGGATCCGGCGGCCTGCATGATGCTCGGCGAGGTTTACTACTACGGGGAAGGCGTGGAAGCGGACATGGAGCAAGCGCTCCCCTGGTTCGAGAAGGCGGCGGCGGAGGAATGGCCCGAAGCCCTGACCTTCCTCGGAACCATGGCGTGGTACGGCGAAGGCGTGCCCAAGGACCCCCAGCGCGCCGAAACCCTGTACCGCCAAGCCGCAGAGCTCGGGGAGCCCCAAGCGCTTTACAACCTGGCGTACCTGCTGGATGAACGCGGCGAGTTTGAAGCCGCCCACGAATGTTTGGAGCGCGCCGCCGACGAAGGGCACGGGCCCTCGGCCTGCGTATTAGCCCAGCGTTGCCTCGAGGAGATTCCTTCCGATCCGGAAGCGGCCTTGGCCTACTTGGAGAGCGCCGTGGCCGAAGAGGATCCCGACGCGCTCTTCCTGCGCGCGGAGATGTTGCGCGATGGGGTGGGCGGTCCGGTCGATCTCCCGGCGGCGATGGAGTTGTTCCAGCTGGCGCAGATCCAAGGACGCGATACCCGCGTCGAGCGCGGCGTGCTGCGCCGGCGCATGCGCGGGATGTCCTGAGCCGCCCGCGAGAGCCTCATTCTTGCGCTGCCAACGCTTGTTCTTGGAGCGACTTGGCCGCGAACACGATGTGGTGGGACGTGGTCGTGAGCTGGTTGGAATCCAGGAAGAGCACGCGGCCTTGATCGACGGCGGCTAACGGAGCTCCCTGCAACGCGGCTCGCAAGGAATCGAGGCTCGTGCTGTCTTCCATCGAGGTGCCCGACATCACCAAGAAATCCGGTTGGATGGCCAACAGTCCTTCGATCGACAAGTCTTGATGGCCTTCGATGCCAGCTTCGGTCGCTGCGTTGAGCAGTCCCGCCAGGCGAATCATCACATCGTAGCTGGTGCCGCTGCCCGAAGTCCCGCCGCCGGCCCCGTAGTTGGAGTACACCATGGCGGATTGTCCTTCGAGGGACGGCGCATGGGCTTCGAGTTCCTGGCGCAGGGTCTCTAGGCGTTCGATCAAGACCTCGGCGCGCGATGGCGCTTGCAGCGCTTCGCCGGTCCAGCGAACCGCGGCGATCAAGTCCTCAAAGGACTGCGCCGTCGGCAAATACAAAGCCGAAATCGATGTCCTTCCGAGCACCTCATCGAGCTTCGGCCGTTGCCAGTCGTGCGCGATCACGAAGTCCACTCCGGCGCTCAGCAACTCTTCCAAGTGCAGGTCCGCCACGGTGGGCAGTTGCGACCAAATCGCGTGTTGCTTCTCCCCAAGGTTGCTGAATTTGAGCGAGTCCGCGGGAAGCCCGGCGACGGTCTCCGTTTCTACCAACTCGACGATCAAATCGACAACCGCTCCGTTGGCCGGAATGAGGCCCCTAATCGGATCGGGTACGGCGAGTTCCTCGCCACCGGGTCCGATCATCGTGTGGGTGGCCTGCGGCTTCGGTGCCGAGTCTCGGGAACAACCCGTGACGCCGGCGATCGCCAGCAGAAGCACCGCAAGCCCAAAGACCGAGGCCCGTTCGACCATCCAGCGGTGCTTTGTCGTCCACTCAACGATTGCCGTCATGGCGGAGAAGGTACTCCATGACGGAAGGAGCCGCACCCTTCGCTAGGGCAAACTAGGATCGACCTTGTGGCGCTAGTCTTGCGCCAGCAACCAAACGGCAAGAGCGAGCACGACGATGCCGACGATCGTCAGAGCTTTCCAGGACCACTTGCCACCCGCGAGGACTTCGCCGAGCGCGCCGAAGAGAGGATCGAGCAAAGGCATGGATTCGGTTACGCTGCAACCAGAGGGCTCATTCGCCAAAAAGGTGGCTTTTATGCCTGCAGCGCTTCGTCTGCGGCGCGCAGCAAGTCTTCCAGGCCCGCCTCGGTGTGATCGCCCATGTGACCGATGCGGAAGGTTTCGTTCTTGAGCTTGCCGTAGCCGTTACCCAACGTGAATCCGTGCTTGGCCACCCCGGCGATCAGTTTGGGCACGTCCACGTGACCCGAGCGAATGCACGAAACGCACGGCGAGGCATGCTCGAGTTTGGGCAGAAGCTGCAGATCGTGACTACGGGCCCACTCGATCGTGCGAGCCTGCATGCGAGCGTGTTTGTCGAAGCGGGCTTGCCAAGCTGCGGCACCTTGCAGGTGTCGATCGGCGGCGGGCAAGGTGACGCCGGCGCTGATGTCCTCGAGCTGCTGCGCCAGGGCGTAGTAGTGCGGAATCGCGGGAGTGATCGGGGTCTTTTGCTCCTCGTGGCCCTCGATGAAGCGAACCGGATCCAAGTAGAAGCCGCGATTCGGCTGGTCCTTGGCCTGTTGCAAGTAACGGTCGGAGGCGCAGCCCACCGCGATGCCGGGCGGCAAGGCAAACGCCTTCTGCACGCCCGCGAAGGCAAAGTCGATGCCGTTGGCGTCGAAGTCGATGGCGCGCCCGGCGATGGCGCTGACCACGTCGGTCAAAACCAACGTGTCGGGGAAGTCCCGCATCACCTCGGCGATGTCCTCCGGCGGCGTCAGGGTGCCCGTCGAGGTCTCGGACATCACGTAGGTCAACGCGTGGAACGGTCCCTTGTGCCGCAAGGTTTGGGCGACCGAATCCATCGGCGCGACTTCGCCCCACGGCGCTTCGAGGACCGTCACGTCTTTCCCCAGTTGTTGGGCGATCTCCGCCCAGCGCTGGCTAAAGGCACCGTTGACGAGGCACAGGATGCGAGGCCCGACCCCGATCAGCGAGGCTTCCATCAAGCCGGTTGCGCTGGTGGAGTGCACCGCGGGGTGGGCGCTGCTGTTCTCTTCGAGGCCGAAGGCGAACGGCAGGTGCGGGTCGAGCCGCAAGATCAGGTCGGTCATCGCTTGGGTGCGGTGACCGATGGCCGGACGGGCCATCTCCTGCAGCAATTCGGGGCGAACTTGGGTCGGTCCGGGGATCCAGAGCATCAGACGAAAGCGTGGGCCGCTTGCACGAGCGGCGCGTGGTGGGGAAGGGAAGCGAGTTGGTCTTGTTCGGCGGGCGAGCACAGGAGTGGCAGCAAAGCCGCGAGGTCCGCGTGCTCGCAAACCGCGTCGGCGGCCGCGACCACGTGGGGGCGTGCGTGCACGCCGGCGAAGGCGATGAAGCGCGCGCAAGCCGGAGCCGCTTCCAGGTCGGTGGCGCCGTCCCCGATCAAGGCCAAGGGGCCGTGTTCGGCTTGCCAGGGCCGCATCAACTCCAGTTTGCCGCCCGCGCGGGCGAGGGGACAATCCTCGTCGAAGCCTGCGTAGCGCCCTTGCTCGTCGAACCGCACGTCGACCGCAAAGGCTTGCTCGCGGGGGATGCCCAGGTATTCGC
>JAUHXY010000167.1 GCA_030426785.1 bacterium | reverse complement strand
TCTCAATCCGCAGGGCCAGGTCATGTTGGCGCAGTTCGAGGAGTTGCACCAAGGACGCGCGCTGCCGACCGGAGCGCTGTTCGTCGAGGTCGAGTCCTGGGTGCCGCGTCCGTCGGGCTACGTGTTACCGCGCCGTTTGTACGCGTTTCGCCAAGCGGGCCCGATGCGTTTTGAGGACAACGCTAGCACGGACTTGTACCTGAACGCCTCCTTGTCGCGCATCAACCCGGTGCAGCTCAGCGCGGCAAACTTCCAAAAGCCCGCTGAATAGGACGCTGCCGGTTTAGCGCCGGTGGAAGGCCTTTTCGAGGTCCGCCAAGCTGAAGCGCACCCGCGTGGGCCGGCTGTGCGGGCAGGTTTGGTCGCTTTCGAGCTCCGCGGAGCGCTGTAAAAGCGTTTGGATGTCGCTGTCGGACAGCTCGTCCCCCGCCATGATCGACGAGCGGCACGCGGCGCTGTGCAGGACTTCTTCGATCACATCGTCCGCGCCGGGGAGCTTTCCGTCGCGGCACAGGATCTCGATCAAGTCGCGCACCACGCCTTCCGCGTCGGGGTTGCGCAGGCGGCTGGGCAAGCCGTGCACGGCGAGCGTCGTTTCCCCGAAAGGCTCGACCAAAATGCCGATGCGCTCGAGCTCGTCGGTGCACTCGGCGAGGCGCTTCACGTCCGCGCGCGTGGCTTCGACCATCTCGGGGATCAACAGCCGCTGGATGACGACGGCGTTGTCGCGCACGTCGCGGCGCATTTCCTCGTAGGTTAGGCGCTCGTGCAATGCGTGTTGGTCGATGATCTCGAAGCCATCGGGCAAGGAGCGCAATAGATAGGTGCGCGCCACCTGCAGGAAGGGTCCGGCGAAGCGATCTTGCTCGGCCCAATCCTGGGCGTGATCGGGCACCGCGCCCTTGGGCGCGGAGCTAGCCGGTGCATGGCTGGGCCAAGCCTGGACCGGCGTGTCGGGTTGGCCGGTCGCGTCTTCGTGCAGGAAACGGCCTGGCACGTCGCGCACGATGACCGGTCCGGCCGCGCCTTGGCTCGCTTGGCTCGGCAAGGGCAAGTAGGTGCCCGCCGCCTCCGCTTCGCGCTGCTCGCGGCGCCACTTGGTCTGCAGCAAGGACTCGCCGGGCGTCGCCATGTCGGTCTCCACCACCGCGGCGCGCAGGGCCTTGACCAAGAACCCGAACATGGGGCGGCTGTCGCGGAAGCGCACTTCCGCTTTGGCCGGGTGCACGTTCACGTCCACACGGGCGGGATCCATGCGCAAACGCAGGAAGGCGACCGGTTGACGGCCCGGATCGAGGAAGCCGTGGTAGGCGTCCTTGAGCACGCGGATCAACAGCTTGTCGCGCAGCATGCGGCCATTCAGGAACCACATCTGGCGCGCGGTGTCGCGCCGGGAGAAGCGCGGCGGCGCCACGAAACCTTCCAGCTCGATGCCCATGGCTTCGGCGCGCACGGGCACCAAGGCTTCCGCCAGCTCGCTGCCGAACGTGCGCCGGATGCGGCCATGGAAATCCATGTGCGGCTCCACGTCGAAGCTGCGCTTTTGGCCGTGCGTCGTCACGAAGCCGATGTTGTCGTGGGCCAGGGCAATGCGCTGGATCACGTCCAAGCAGCGCGAGTGTTCCGTCGAAGTGGTTTTGAGGAATTGGCGCCGCGCGGGCGTGTTGTAGAACAGGTCGCGGATTTCGATGGTCGTGCCGATCGGTCCGGGAGCAGGTTCGACCTCGGTCACTTGACCGCCTTCGGCGCGCACTTGAAACCCACCCTCTTCCCCAGGCTGGCGGGACAAAATGCGGCAGCGCGCGATGGAACCCATCGACGCCAACGCTTCGCCGCGAAATCCGAGGCTCGCGATGTGTTCCAGATCGGAAGACTCGCTCAGTTTGCTCGTGGCGTGGCCTTCGAATGCCAGCGCTAGGTCGGCGGGATCCATGCCGCAGCCATCGTCGGTGACGCGCACTAACCCCACGCCACCTTCCTCCAGGTCGATGCGGATGCGCGTGGCGCCCGCGTCGATCGAGTTTTCGACGAGCTCTTTCACGACCGAAGCCGGACGTTCGATGACCTCGCCGGCGGCGATTTGGTTGCGAACGACTTCGGGTAAGACTTGGATGCGTCCCAATGCGGTTTCTCCCTGAGTTGGCGTGGCGGAGTCCCCCACTCGGACCCCTGCGGGCGTGCGGATCGGCACCCGCGGCCGGGCCGCAACGCGACGACCGGCTCTAGGGCGGATGATAGCAGATCGACCCTTGGGCTGCCTTTGGGCCGGAGGCCTCGCGGGAGCGCTTCTGGGCCGCTTGGAGCCGTGCCTAGCGCCGCGCAGGGGCCCTTCGACGCCAGCGCAGGATCAAGCGCGCGAAGTCCACCGCGTCCACATCCGCCCCCGTGCGCGAGCGCTTCTCGAGCGCACACAGCTCTTCGTACATGCGCGACCACTCCTCGTGGGGTCGCAGGCGTAGGCGCGCCTCGAAGGTCTTTTTGGCGGTCGGAGTGCCTTTGACCCCGGCGGCCTCCAAAGCGTCGGCCGCAGCGCCCCGGCGGGCGAGCACTTCTCCCGCCGCGACCACCTCGCGCAGCTTGGAGCCGAGTGCGGAGAACAGCAGCGCTAACAAAGCGCCGCGGTCGAGGGTGCGCGCCCCATCGCGGCCTTGGAAGCCCCCTTGGAACAAACTCTCAAGGCCCGCGATCGCGCGGGCCGCATCTCCGGCCAAAATCGGTTCGGCCAACTGGAAAGGCGAGACGGCGCCCTGCCAGGTGACTTCGGAGCGCACGTCGCCGCCGCCCTGCGCCAGCCGATCGAGCTGACCGTCGAGGGCCGGCAAGTCGTTGCCGGTCGCGGCGACCACGAAAGCCGCTTGGTCGGGCGACAAGGAGATGCGCCGTTCCCGCGCGCGCTGCACGAGCCATTGCACCAGCTCCGCCTTGCGCGGATCGGGATCCCAAGGGGGCGGCGAGTCCCACAGCTTGCGGCAAGCGATGGTCGGCGCGCCGAGTTCCTGCAAGGACTTGATCAGGCTTTGGTTGGCGCGCAAACCGGCGCCGTAGAGCACGATACCGCCGCCGTCGCCGCTCTGGGCGCGCGCGAGCACCGCCGGAGCAAACGACGCGGCCGCCGCGCCGGCGTTCTTCTTGAGCAAGGCATCCGCGCCGCGGATCACGAACAGGCGCGCGCTGGCGAACAGCGCCCCGCCGATCAGATCCGAGCACAGGTCGCTGGCCTGAAAGTCGGGATCGGCGGTGTCATAGCGCACCACTTCGAGCTCGCGCTTGGCAGCCGCGGCGATGATGCCGGTGATGGCCTGGTCGACGAAGTAGCGCTCTTCGCCGCGCAACACGATGGCGCTGGGCCACTCGCCCTTGCCGAGCTGGCGCAGCAACGACTGGATCTGGGCCGGCGGAGGCGCTTCTTTTTGTCGTTTGGCTTTGGCCATCAGCTCGCATGTCCTCCTGGCAGCATGCCCATGTCGAGCACCAATCCGACGAACAGGAGCACCCCAATCCAACCGTTCAGGGTAAAAAACGCAAGGTTGACGCGGGAGAGGTCGTGGGGCTTCACGAGGCTTTGCTCGTAGAGCAGGAGCCCAGCCGCCATCGCCACGGCGATCCAGTAAATCCACGACAGCCCGGCCGTCCAGGTGAACGCCGCCAAACTCAGCACCGTGATGAGGTGCAGCGTGCGCGAAAAGCGCAAGGCTCCGGCGATGCCAAAGCGGGCGGGAATGGAGTGCAAGCCGGCCTCTTGGTCGTAGTGCGCATCCTGGCAGGCGTAGATTAGGTCAAACCCCGCTACCCAGGTGAGCACGGCCAATGCCAAAAACGCGACCGGCCCGGCCAAGCCGCTGACGCTGCCGGTCACCGCGATCCACGCGGCGAGCGGCGCTAGCGCCAAACACAGTCCGAGCACCAAGTGCGCGCTGAAGTGCACGCGCTTCATGCCGCTGTAGCTAAACAGCACCGCGAGCACCGGCAGGGATAGCCACCCCGAGAGCGCGTTGAGTTGAAAGGCCGCCGCGATGAACGCCGCGCTCGCCACCACCACCACGCCGAGCACGAAGTTGGCGGAGAGCACCCCGGCGGGGATCTCGCGCCCGGCGGTGCGCGGGTTGTCGGCGTCCACGTCGCGATCCACCCAGCGGTTGAAGGACATGGCGGCGGTGCGCGCGCAAACGGCGGCCAGCACGATCCACAGCAGCGTATCCCACGCCGGGCGCCCGCCCGCCGCGAGCCAAGCGGCTTGCAGCGCGAACGGCAGGGCGAAGATCGAGTGGCTGAACTTGATCATCGACAAGACCTTGCGGGTCGAGTCGATCAAGCGTTGGCCTCCCCGCCGCGGGTCGGGGGCTCGATGCCCGCTTCGACGGGCGCTTCGGGCAAGCCTTCCCAGCGCTTGCCGAGAGAGTGCTCCACCCGCAAGCGGTCCAGGGCTTTGCCCACCACGTGATCGATGAGGTCCTGCATGGTCTTGGGCCCATGATACAGGCCCGGCATGCACGGCAGCATCACCGCCCCCATGCGAGCGAGGTTCAGCATGTTTTCGAGGTGCACTTGCGAGAGCGGCGTCTCCCGGGGCATCAGGAGCAGGGGCCGGCCTTCTTTCAGGGCCACGTCCGCGGCGCGCTCCACCAGGTTGGAGCTGAAGCCCGCCGCGACCCGCGCGAGGGACCCCATGCTGCACGGGCACAGGATCGTGGCCGCTAGGTTGGCGGTGCCCGATGCGGGCTTGGCGCCGATGTCGTCGCTGGGGTGCACGGTCAGGCCGGAGGTCTCGATGCCGGGCAACCAAGCGGGGACCAGGGCTTCGAGCTTCTCGCCGTTTTGGCCAGGATCCAAGCCCAGTTCGTGAGCCATCACCTTGTTGCCCGCAGGGCTCAAAGCCACGTGCACGCCGTGGCCGGCGAGCAACAGGTTGCGCACCAAGGTCTGCGCGTAGAGGTGTCCGCTCGCTCCGGTGATGCCGACGAAGAAGTCACTCATGGTGATAGGGGTCGTGCTGATGGTTGGGCCTAGGGCACCCTTTATTGGAACACCGCGGGACCGGCTCCTAGGCAAAGAGCGAGGTTAAACACGCCGTGGCTCCAGGCGGCGACTCCCGGACCACGCCAGCGGAAGATGGCGACCAGCAGCATGCCTGCCAAAAAGCGGTAGACGAACAGAGCCGGACGGAAAGGCTCGCCCCCGATGCCGAGCGGGGCCAGCGCGTGGCTCACGTGATAACCGGCGAAGGCGAGCGACGAGAGGATCGCCGCCAACAACTCCGCCGATCCCCGCCCCGCGCGCCCCCACCAGGCGCGCACACCCGCCTCTTCGTCGTCGTCGACGCTGCGCGCCGCGCCCCAACCTGCAAAGTGGAACAGTTCGCGGATCACGAGGAACAGCAAGGGGAAGAGCAGCACCCGAAAGAGCAACTCTTCCCAAGCCGCACCACCCAACGCGTGCAAGGTGAAGGTGGTGTCCCCCACCGCGTGTTCGCCCAGCTTGGGCAAGGGTGGCAATGCTTGGCCCAGGCGGCCGATCAAGAAGACCAGCAGCGGCCCCAACGTCAGCGCACCGAGCACGCCTTCGAAGATGACGCGCAACACCATCGGAACGAGCTCCAAGCGCCGTCGCAAACAGTGCACCAAAGCCCACAGGACCAGCCCTGCCAGCAGCGTGCGACGCCAAGTTTCGAGCGCCCATCCACTCGCCGCTTCCACCGGGCGCAAGGGTTGCGTCAGGATCACTTCGGAAGCGTTGCGCAACCCACCACTCGTTTGGCTTTGGGCGTACTCGTACGCAAACCAAAGCGGCGCCATCGCGAGCAAACCCAACGGCAAGCTGCGCTCTAGGGCCGGGTGCCCGTCCTCTTCCTCATAGTCGTCCCCTCGAAACCAAGCCATCAGCGCGGGCGCAGGCTAGGCCGGCCGGGTTCCCCAATGCAGACAGGCGATGCCGCCGGTCATGGTCTCAAAACCTACGTCTTCGAACCCAACCGCTCGCATGCTGTCGGCGAAGGCGTCGGGTTTCGGCCAAGCGAGCACCGTGCGCGGCAGGTAGCGGTAAGCGTCCCGATCCCCCGATACGAGTCCGCCGATGCGGGGCAAGACGTGCTTGAAGTACAGCTTGAATCCTTGTGCTACCGGGCTGCGACCGGGGGGCGGGAACTCCAGCACCAAGGCTTTGCCGCCCGGTCGCAGCACGCGCTTCATCTCCTGCAAGCAGCGCTCGGGGTCCAGCACGTTGCGAATGCCGAAGGCCACGCTCGCGACGTCGAAGGTGCCGTCGGGGGCGGGCAGGGCTTGTGCATCGCCTTGCACGAAGGTCACGCCGCCTTGGGCTGCGCGAGCTTCGGCCGGGGCTTTTGCGGGGGCTCGTTGCACCATTTCCATGGTGAAGTCCGCGCCCACCACCTGGGCTCCGGAGCGGGCGAACAGCCACGAGAGATCCCCGGTTCCGCAGCACAAGTCGAGCACACGCGCCCCACGCAGGTCCCCCGCCGCACGCACGACCCGGCGGCGCCAACGCTGATCGATGCCCATCGACAGACCCCGGTTGAGGCCGTCGTAGGTGCCCGCGATGCGGGAGAACATGCTGCGCACTTGGACCGGATCGGGCATGGCAGATCAGCCTAACCCATGGCGCAGGCCATGGAAGTCGGGAAGCGAGAGAAGCTCTCAAGCTCCCCCCAGCAAAACACCAGCGGGCCCCCGCAAGGGCCCGCTGGAAGGAGAGCGTTCCGCTCTTCGAGTGTGGATTGGACTCCGCACTCGAGGCTGTCCGCTGTCTACTGGCGCCAGTAGTCAGCCAACGAATTGGTATTCGGCGCGTTGATCGACTGGATGCCCGAAAGGTACGGGTTGGTATCCACGCGCAGCGTACCCGCCGAACCGATGTTGAGCACATCGATCACGCCGGCGCCGCCGTTGGAGTTCGGCACCGCAGCGAACATGTACTCCGCGGCGATGCACGTATCGATCTGAGCGGTGGATGGGTTCGTACGGATCATGCCCTTGCTGTTCTGAGGCAAGGGAGCCGCCGAGGTGTTCGCCAGTTGGCTCACCGGGTTGGGCAAGCCACCAAAGTTGCGCAGGTTGTCGAAGGCGATGTCCACCGGCACGCCGGAGAGGACGTCTTCGCCCATCGAGACCCGGATACCGATTTCCATGGCACGCAATTGAGGCGTCACCGAACCGGTGGTGTCGAGCGGAATCGCGTTGCTCTGGGAGCTTTCCACAAAGATCTGCGTCAGCGCACCTTCACCCGTTTGACCCGCGTTGTTGGTGATGGGATCGAGGGGTCCTTCATGCACGACCCAAGCACCTACGTTGAGGTTGTTGGGGTCGGGCTGAATGGTCTTGGGGTTCAGGAAGGTGTACGGCGCCACCCCGAGGATGTCGTCGTAACCCCAGCCGTTGATACCGTTGGGGCCGGACTCGAAGATCGCGACCGTACCCGAGCGGTTCAGGATGTAGGCGTAGTACACCACGCGGTTGAACGAGTAGTTCACCATGCGCGGGTAGATGCACACCTCGAAGGGGCGGTTGAGCTGCGAGCTGACCACGCGACGCACTTCCAACGAAGAGGCCGAGATGATCGACACGGAGCTGTCGAGCTCGTTGCAGACCAGGATGTCTTCGCTTTCCGGTTGCCAGGCCAAACCGCGCGGGCCACGGCCCACTTCGGTCTCTTTGATGATCTGGTGGAAGGTCGAAGAGGTGGGATCGATGTCGATGAAGACCACCGTGTCCGCGGACTGGTTGGAGACCGCCAAGAAGTCCAGGTTGGTACCCATGGCCAGGGAGGTCGGGTCGGCCACCTGGATGCGATCGATGACCGTCATGCGGTTCGAGTTGAGCACCGTAATTTCGCGGCGCTGGCGGTCGACCACGTACAAGAAGTGACCCACCTGCTGGCGAAGTTGGTAGAGGTTACAAGCGTCCAGCAGAACCTGACCCTGGCTGGGGCCCATGAAGAACTGGTTCTGCTCGGCGGCGAGTTTGCCGCGCGGCGGCTGCGGGTTCGGGCCCTCGGGGTTGCCGAAGGGATCGCCGGGCACCAGCAGGTTTTGCTTGAGCGGGTTGTTGTTGAGGCCGGCCGGGGGCGGACCGATGAAGTGGTCGACCGAGGTCGGCTCTTGCGCGTTCAGGAACGGCACCACGCACAGGGGCGGGAAGACCAGCGGCGGAGGGTTGGGGTGAGGAGCCCAAGAGATGAAGTTCTCCGCACCGGGGCTGACGCCACCGAACTGGTTTTGGGCGGCCGGACCGATCGTGTTCGGGCCGTAGGACGCCGGGACGGAAACCTTTCGACCGGAAGCGGCACAAACGTCGCCACCCACCAAGGCTCCGGAGGACTGACAGGTGTCCAAACTGTTGTTGAAGACCACGTCCAAAGAGTGCCCAGCGTGCAGGTCGGTCACGTTCGCCACGGTCGGCGATTGCACCACGAAGTCGCGCAGGGAGCTGTCCAGGGACAAGGTGAACACACCGGCGGAACCGCCGTCGATGGTGCACGAGCCTTGGTTCAAAGGCGGCAGCAAGCCCGACTGTTGGCTGACGTTCGGGTCGAAGGGGAACTTGGTCTCCCCTTCCCGCGGAATGCCGAGCGTGAAGCTCGGGTTCCCGGTGCCCGCGCCAAAGCCGTTCAGGTCGATCACGGAGATGCCGGGCGCGGCGCCGGAGCGCAGCGCGTAGATGGCTTCCGGCAACACCGGCATGTTCGCGATGCCCGGGCCTTCTCCGGTCTGGAAGAAGGTCGTGGCGCTGAGGGTGTTGGTATTCGGAATGACCTGGGTCGCGTCGTTCGGGTCCACGTTGCGCGACAAATCGGTGATCGCGCCGGCGTTGACCTGAATGTTGACGCGCGAGAAGGTCGCGCAGTCCTGGAAGACCGGTCCGGAGCCCGGGAAGTTGAAGGCCGGGATGATTTCGAAGCGGGACAGGTCGTAGACGCTGACCGGGCGCACCGTGAAGGGCATGTCGGTCGGAGCGGTCGGCGGACCGAAGGTGACCGAGAAGCCGGCCGAGGTGTTCGGAACACCCGCGCCGTTGAGGGACCCGAGGGTCAAGGGCTGCAGGGGTTCGGTGAACTCCGCCACGATGTTCGTGAGAGGATCCACGCCCAAGTCCCCGTTGCCGGGGTTGATGGCCGGAGCGTTGAGCGGCGGCGGGGCGGTGA
>JAUHXY010000356.1 GCA_030426785.1 bacterium | reverse complement strand
CCACGGGCGCTGTCCCCAGGGGGCTCGCCCGCCCCCCGAGTCGGCGCCCTTGCGCCCCTGAAAGGCCCCGAGCTTTGGCAATTCTGGGTCCGGGAGATGACCTCCGGGGTGGGCGCTGGAGCGTTTGCGCCTTCCTTTGGCATGCTGGCGCATCGCCGTGCTCTGCGGGACTCGCGGCAGGGCGCAGCTCGCCCGTCCCCGCAGGACCGATCGGTGCTCCCTTTCCGCGATCGAAGCCTATGAACCGTCCCCGCATCCCGATGAACGCATTCCGTCCTTTGGCGATGGGAGTCCTTTGCGCCCCTCTTTGGTGGGGTTGCCAGTCCACTCCGGCGGACGCTGCGCAGGCGCCGGCCAACGACCTTGCGAGCTCCGGTTCGGGCTTGGAGGAAGCCTCCGCGCCCCGTCCGCCCGCCGTGCCCTTGCCGTGGACCGAGCGCTTCCAGCAAAAGGCCGTCGTGTTTGCCCGCGAAATCGTGGTCGTGGGGCCTCCGGGGCTGCTCGAGCACTCCGCCCTGAACACGGACCTTTCCCTGTATGCTGTGGACCAGAAGAACACGTCCCAAGGTTTCGAGCAGATCGCGACCGCGCGTCCCGATGTGTTGCGCGAAGCCCGTTGCCAGCTCGACCAGTGGCAACTGGCAGCGAGCCACTCCATCCGGGTCTTGATGCGCCCTGACCACTGCGACGTGACCATCCAAGCGAGCGGCGACGCTTATTGGGCCGACCTCAACGGAAATGAAGAGCGCGGGGAACGATTGGAATTCGTGGGCAGCGTGCCCGCGCCCGAATAAACGCAGGGTCCCGCCCGCGCAGCGTTGGCTGAGCTGGCTAGGGCTTTGTTGCTTCAGCGTTTTTGGCCCATGGGGTCTGGGCGCATGCAGCGCGACGCCGGATCCTTGGACGCCCGCATGGCGGGCGCCGTACGGCTACCTGCCGATTCCAGACCGGTTGGAGCTGGGCCGGGCGCGTGCGGACTTGGAGGGGGAGGATTGGGACGAAGCCGAGCGGCGCCTACTCGCTTTGGCGCAGGCACATCCCGAAGAACTCGACATCGGGTTTGCTTTGCAGGACTTGCGTTTGGCCCAAGTGGCGCGCGGTTTGCCGCCCGCTGGTTTGGATCGGGAAGGGGATGGCGGAAGTGCCGCGGTGCCCCTCGGTGCCGATCCAAAGGTTTTGGCTTTGGAGCGGGCCGCGCAGCCGGACGGCTTGGTGGAGAGCGGCGCCCAAGACGTGGTCGCCCGGCTGTATGCCGAGCAGCTGCACTCGTCACCGTCGGTGCCCAATCTCGTGCTAGCCGCGCGCGTGCAGCGGGATCCAGCGCAGGCACTGGCTTGGTTGGGTCAGGCCCTCTCCTTAGACCCCACTTGCGCCTGGGCCCACTACGGTCGGGCGCACGCGCTGCTGCGCATGCGCGACCAGTACCGTTGGCGCAACTCTCGGGAGGCTCTCGAGTTGGCCCTCGAAATCGACCCGACCCACCTGCACGCGCGGCGCTTGGAAGCTTGGATGCTGGCCCAAGAGGGGGCCGGTGAGCCGGCCGCTTGGGCCATCGAGCGCTGGTTGATCGCAACCGAATTCGATCCGCGGGTACGGCACGAACATCGGGTGGCGGCGCGCTTGGATTTGGCGCGGGTTTGGTTGGCTCTGGGGGCGACCGAGCTCGCCTTGCGCGAGCTGGAAACCTTGGAAGGGGAACCGATCGGTCGTGCGCGGCGCTTGTTGTTGCTCGCGGTCGCCCGCACCGAAAAGGAGGACATCGATGGGGCCTTGCAGGCCGTGCGGCAAGCCAGCTTGATCCGTGGGGTCGGTGTTTTGCCTTTCGTGCAAGAAGCGCTCCTACGCGAACACTGGTTGCAGGATCGCGAAGGGTCGTTGGCCCTGTGGAAGAACATC
>JAUHXY010000166.1 GCA_030426785.1 bacterium | reverse complement strand
GGCAAAGGCGTCCACGCAGGAGCGGATATGGTCTTCCCGGTCCACGAACACGAAGACCGAAGCCTCGCCCTTGCGGGAGTTGACCAGCATGTCCAACAGCACGTCGTTGCTGGGCGGCTTGGGCTTACCTTTCGGCTCGTCGTCGTCCTCATCGTCATCCTCGGTGGGAATCGGGCGCTTCGCGACGGGATACTCCGGGGAGGTGCGCGGCAGCTCGAAGGTGTCTTCGATGCCTTTGAACAGGCGACGGCCCTTGAGGAACGGCTTTTCGACGTCGTTCTCCTCGAACTCTTGGTCGAGAGCTAAGGCGACTCCGCCTTGGGAGGTCATCCCGTCGAGGCGAATCGAGTACTCCTCGCGCTGACCGGTCAGCAAAACGAGGTGCGGGTAGTCCGCCATGCGTAGGGTGCCTTCCAGCGCCCCACCTTCGGACTCGAGCAAGCGCAAGCGCAGCTTTTGGCCTTCTTCACCGCCCAGGGTGACGAGCGCTTCGTAGCTACCGGTCGCTTCGATGGCAGCGGGCTTGTCCTTGTTCTTCTTCTTTTTCTTCTTCTTGTCGTCGTCCTCTTCGTCCGCCTTCTCTTCGTCGTCGTCCTTCTCCTCGTCCTTGGAAGCGTCTTCCTTCGGAGGGTTGGCCTTCCAGGCGGCGAGTTCTTTGTAGTACTTCGCCCAGTCCGCGGAATACTCCTTCTCCTTGTGCAAGAGCTGAGCGGTGGCCCCACTGGGCCAGTTGACCAACAAGGCCCCGCGATCGCGCACGATCATGTGGTCGATGTGATCTTCCGCGGGCTTGTACACCATCGTGGTGGTTTGCAGAGGACGACCGGGCGCGGTCATGTTGACCGTCGTGGTGCCCGCCAAAGCCACCAAGCGATCGACGGAGTCACCGGGCTCGACCATGCGGGCCATCTCGAAGCTCTTGGAGTAGCGCGGGTTGGCGCCTTCCATGCCGAGGAAGCCGAACACGTCGATCGCTCCGGGCATCGCGGCGTAGCCTTGCACGACTTTGGCGCCGGCCGGGCGGGAAACCCGTTGGGCGACCTCGGTGATCTTGCCGTTTTGGATCAAAAGCTCGCCGGGGCGCAGTACCTCGCCGTCGCCCACGTGCAGCTCCTGGACGGAGAGCACGGTGACCGACGGGATGGCGGTGGAGCTCGCTAGGGCGGCTTCCGGCATGCCTCCTTGTTTGGCTTGGTGCAGGCGCAGCTTTTGCGCCACGGCTTCCGCGTCGTAAACCACGTCGCCGTTGACCAGGGTCGCCAGCACGCTCGATCCTGCGTTGAGCGGATCGCCGTTGTAGACCACCAAGTCCCCGTCGCGACCAACGCGCAAGGAACCGACGCGGTCGCCGACTCCGAGGGCCTCCGCGGCGCGCGAAGTGATGGCTTCCAACGCGGTGTTGGCATCCAATCCGCCCCGCATGGCCAAGCCGGCGGCGAACCGCAGGCTGGTGGGCGACCATCCTTGGATGGCGAAGGGCACGCCCGCCTTGGCCAACTTGGCCGCCACGTCGTAGCGCGGACGCTCGGTGTCGGGATCTTTGCCGAAGTTTTCGAGGCTGGGGCGGGTGACCGTAAAGATCACGCGATGGTTCGCTTGGGCGAGCAGCGCGGCGCTGTCGGGCGCGAGCTCCAGCCCTTCGATGACGAGCGGCATAGCCGAGGCTCCAAAGAGCTCGACCAGCGCGGCCACCTCTTCGTCGGTTTCAGCCCGCAGACGCCAAACCGCGTTCTTACGGATCAGTTCGGCCAGGGCCTCGCCCGCAGGCGTGCCGTACTCCTCGGCGAAGTCTCCGTTGCCTTGGGCCAGCTCGATCAGCTCTCGCAGGGCGATGACCGCCCCCATGACGGTGCGCGGGAATTGCCGGTTTTCGAAGCCCAGGCCCATGTCGACCGTGGCGGGCAGGCGCGGCTCCCAGAAGCCAGGCGAGAAGCGAGCGTTGCCGGCGATCGAACCGACGATGCCGGTAGAGGAGACGATCAGACGTTCCTGCGGCTCTTCCCCAGCCAGTTTGATGACCGCTCCTTGTCCCGCGATCAAGCGATCGCCCGCGCCGGGCTCGAGGAAAGCCGTGGTGACGCCCGCCCGCAGAGCGGAGTGGTACTCGAAGTAGGGGTTGAAGTTGTCCGAGGCCAACACGAACGGCGCGGCCGCTCGCGCGGGATCGACGCCGGTGCCATAACCCGATTGGGTCGAGACGAGACCCGGAGCGATGACCGCACCCGAACCGTAGTCCAACTCGGGCGTGCCGAGTGGGGCTTGGACGTCCTTGCCGATGGCTTTGATCTTGCCGTCTTGGATCCAGATCGCAGCGCCGCCCGTCAGGACCTCGCCGCCCCCACAGGGGTGGATGGTGCCGGCGCGCACCACCAAGTCTTCCGCTTGGCTGACGCCTTGGAATAGGGCGGCTGCGCAGGCCAGGGTGAACAGTGTCCGCATGTTGGGGTTTCCTTCGTTTCGGGGGAGCGTTCCGAGCTGGAGTGGGCGCGCGTCTTAGTCGTCCTTCTTGGACTCGTCTTCGTCTTCCGAACCTTCGTCTTCGGCAGACTCTTCACGAGCGCCATCGGGGTCGGCTTGGGTGCCCTTGGGTTGCTCCCCTTCGAGCAAGTGCTTCAGGCGCGGATCGTTGGCTCGGTCGTAGACCTGTTGGCCGTCGATGAAGACGTGTTGTACCTGCGAACGCATGCTGAGGGGGTCGCCGTCGTAGAGCACGACGTTGGCATCGGCACCCGGCTTGAGCGCGCCCACGCGGTCGCTCAACCCGAGCAACTGGGCCGGGACCGTGGTCACGGCCGCCAAAGCGTCTTCGCGCGAGAGGCCTTGCCCCACGGCCAGGGCCGCTTGGTACCACAGGGACTCCAGGCCGGAGTTGTTGGAGGTCAGCGCGAAGGTCACGCCCTTGTCCTGGAAGACTTGGGCTTCAAAAGTGCGCGTTTCCTCTTCGGTGAGCGGGTCGGTTTCGATGTGCACCAGGTTGCTCGACAGAATCACGGGCACCTTCGCAGCTGCGATGGCATCGGCGGCCTTGTGGCAACCGCTGCCGAGCACGAACGTCATGGTTTCAAGGAAGCCGTTTTCCTTGGCGATCTCGATCGCAGTGTGCACTTCGGCGGGCGAGCCGCAGTACATGAAGACGCGCATCTTGCCCTCGACCACCTTGAGCAAGGGCGCCATCTTCTCGTCGATTTCGACGCGCGGCACGGTTTCGAGGCCTTCCACGATCCAACCTTTGCCGGTCATGGCGCGACCTTTGGCGTCTTCGCCTTCGTAGTCACGGCCTTGAGCCAAGGCTTCGCGTCGCGCGCGATCGTTGCCGACCTTTTTTTCTTCAACGAGCTCTTCGAGGTGCGCTCGCAGGTCGTGGAAGGCCTGGCGCAAGGTCGCCGCTTGCGTCGCTCGCGACTTGCCCGACTTGGGGCTGATGCTCATCTTGATGCCCGATTGCGGGTACACCATCTGCAGGTCCACGGTGTGACCGAAGGGCTTGACCACCGCCCCCATGGCCGCCACGACCGTGTTGTTGCCCTGCTGGATGTTCACCGTCGTGACGCCATAGCGCAGGCAGTTCTCAAAGAAGAAATCGACCGGGTTGATCGAGTCCTGCACATCGAAGAACGGCGCCACATCGATCGTTTCGTTGGTCCGATCGGTGCCGTCGGTGCTGTGCGCCTCGACGAAGCCCGGCATGGCCACCATGTTCGGCGCTTCGGTCACTTCGGCGTCCCACGGGATTTCGACCTCGTCCGCCTTGCCGACCGCAGTGATGCGGGTGCCATCCATCAGGATGACGCCGTTTTCGATCGGCTCGCCGGTCATCGTGATGACGGTGCCCGCTTTGATCGCCTGCTTTTGTTGGGCCATCAACGGGCCGGTCCAAGCGAGTGCGCCTACGCAGGCAGCCAAGGTCCAAGAGTGCGAGAGGAGTTTCATGGTCGAGGGGAAGGGGTCAGATCCAGGGAGTACAGGGCCTGATAGAAGGGGTTGAGCGGGGTTCGGAGAGCGTCGGTGGAGCGGGTTACTGGACTTGTCGGCCGTCCACCCACACGCCGATGATGCGGGAGGTCAATTCGAAGGGTTGGCCGCTCCACAGCACGAAGTCAGCGTCTTTGCCGACCTCGACCGTTCCGAGGCGATCTTCCAAACCCAGCACGGCGGCGGGCGCCGAAGTGACGGCCGCCAGGGCCTTCTCGAAGGACAAACCACCGCGCATGGCGCGACCGGCTTGATCCGCGAGGGTGCGGCCCGGTTCGGTGCGGCCATGGGCCGACAGGGTGAAGGGGATGCCCATCTCGTCGAGGTCCTTCGCGACGCGCCACGCTTGGAACGAGCGCTCGGGCGAGTACCCGGCGGAGGGGAAGGGGGACAACACCACGCCGGTGTTCGACCGCTTGAGCAGTTGCGCGTCTTTCCACGCTTCCGAGCCGCCGTCAATCCACATCTGGATGTCGCCGAACCCTTCGCGCTTCATCTCTTCCTTCAGGAAGACGGCAGTGCGAATGTCGATCACCGTGAACGCTTGCACGTACAGGGTAATGTTGCCGGCCAGCACCGCGCGGAATACGTCGGCACCGGGGAACTCCAGTTCGGGGTACTCCGGAGCGGCCGCCGCGTCAAAGAAAGCACGACGCCATTCCCACTCGACGCCCATGCGGGTCGTGGGACGGCGGTTGTAGATCGAGTTGGGCGAGCCCCAGGCGGGACGGTTGCCCGAAGACGGCGCATCCCCCATGGCTCCGCGCAGGAAGTTGCGCGCGTTGAGCTGACGCTGCGCCATGTCCTTGGAACCTTGGGTCTTCAAAACCGCGGAGAGGCCGCCCACTACGTTGCGATCGGGCGGGGTCGCCAACACGGTCGTCACGCCGGAGCGTGCCAAGCGATCCCAAGTGCGATCGAACAGGTCGAGGGAGTTGGCCACGGACAAGCGCGACTCGACTTCGTTGGTTTGTTCGACAGCGTTTTCGGAACGGGTCACGCGCGCGCTCAGGTCGATCAAGCCGGCGGTCAGGACCAAACCTTCGGCGTACCCGTCGGGCAGCGCCGATCCGGGAGCGATCGCGGTGATCTTGCCGTCGGCGAAAGTGACCATCACGTCCTTCAGGGTTTCCCCCGCCGACGTGTGCAGCACGGAGGCGTACACCTTGCCGTCGTTGTTGGCTTGGTCTTCTTGGGCGCTCGCGGGGCGCGCGGTCGCCAGGCCGATCGAGAGGGCGAGGGCGAAAGCGAACGTGTGGGTGCGTGTCATGGTTCGGCGCGAAGGTTGGCTGCGTTGCATGGGGAGGAGCGCTAGCGGGCGGAGACCTTTTGGCCGTCCACCCAAACCTGAAGGACGCGGCTGGTCAGCTCACCGGGCTGGCCATCCCACAAAACGAGGTCGGCATCGAGGCCTTGGCGCAGGGCGCCGACCTGCTTTTCCAGCCCCACGGCTTGCGCGGCTCCGGAGGTCAAGGCGCGCCAACTCTGGTCGGCGGTCAAGCCGGCCCGACGGCACAGGGCGGCCGCCATGCGCAAGGAAGCCACGGGCTGCTCCTTAGCGCTCAAGCAGAAACCGTAGGGCACGCCCGCGCGGGTCAAGGCCAAGGCCGACTGCGTGGCGAAATGCGGGTCGGTCTCGCGGAACATGGTCAACGCCACGCCCAGGCCGGAAGCTTTGACCTCGGCCGCCAAGTCACCGATGCGCGGTCCGGCTTCCAGGGTGCCTTGGACCTTGTGGCGCTTGGCAAACGCGATGGCGCGCGCCGACTCCGCACGATCCGACGAACGCAACCATGCGGTCACTTCGCCGCCCGCGATCTTGGAGACCGGGCTGTTTGGGTCCTGGACGTTCTCCTCGAGCACTTCCGCGGCGCCCGAGTAGCTCGACTTGTAGCCGTTCGGGTTGACCGCACCGTTGGGTCCGAAGAAAAAGAAGAATCCGCCGCCGAAATCCTGACCCTCCATGGGGTCGGCGCGATCGACAAACATTTCCGCGTCGAACGCCACGTGCATGGCTTGGCCATTGGCCAACACCCGACCGGTGCCCGTCTTTGCGATCAAGCCGCGGCCGGCCACCAAGGAGTGAGACGGCGGGGTTAACACGACGGTGGTCACACCCTCCTGCGCGAGCCGCTGCATGGCGGGTTGACGCGGATCGAAGCCCAAGCGGGTCTCGGCCTCACCCAGCACGAAGCGGGTGGTGTCGACACCTTGCTCGCCGAGCAAGGTTTGGTCGCCCAGCGCCACCATGCCGGCGGAAAGGTGCCCTTTCAGCTCGAGCACGCTGGCTCCGTCGGTGTTCAAGCTGGCACCCACGTCCACGATGCGACCAGCGCGCACCTTGACCATACCGGGGGAATGCACGGCGCCGGTTCCGGTGTGCACGTGATCGGCGCGCAACACCACGGTCGGTGCGTTGGTTTCTTGGGGCGGGGCTCCCGCGAGGGAAGCGGCCACGGTCAGAGCGAGGAGGAACATGGTTTACTTCTGCGGCTCGAGGACGACTTCACCACCGGAGATGGCGAATTGCACTTGGGTGCCGACGGCGAGCGGGTCCCCGTCGAGGATGAGGAGTTCAGCCCGCCGGCCACGACGGACTTGGCCCAATTCGTTTTGCATGCCGAATGCGGCGGCGGGTCGTGTGGTGATCGCGGCCAGCGCGTGTTCTTCGGGCAAGCCGTATCCCACGGCGAGGGAGGCGTACAGCGGCAGGGCCGCGCTCGATCCGGAGAAGCCGGAACCGATCACGACCGGGATGCCCGCGCGAGCGAGATCCCCCGCTAGCTCCAACGAACCGCGCGTATCGGACGGCACGGACGACGAAGAGAGCGGCTCAGAAGGCCACACCATGACCGGAATCTTGCGGGCGGCCAATTCGGGAGCGACGTGCAGCGCTTGATCACCGCCGGCGATCACAAGGCGTAGGCTGGGGAAGGGCTTGGTGGCTTCCAGCAGGTTGCGCAAGACCGCCGCGCGGGTGGCCACCACAACGAGGGGCATCTTGCCCTCGATCACGCGGCCCAGGATTTCCTTGTCGGGGTCAAAGCGCGGCTTGCGGGGCGGCTTGGGCTCCTTGTGGCGCTTTTCCTTGTGTTCCTTGCCCTTTTCTTTGGCCTTCTCGATGTCCTTCTCGCGGTCCTTTTTGGCCTTCTTGAAGTCCTTTTCGAGTTCCTCTTCGAGTTCCGCGATCTCCTTCTCCCACTCGGCCAACTTGGTCTCGTAGGTGCGCCAGCTCTTGAGGTAATCGCCACCCGACTCGAGCTTTGAGATCAAGCTGTCCACCTCTTCCACGCGCGTGACGACGTTACCGCTGCGCTCCAGGCGGCTCCACATGGCGGATTCGTCGGTCAACAGGCGCTTCTCGGGATCGTGCGCCCAGCCGGTGCGCAGCAGCACGCCGGTCCCGCCGAAATCAGCGTTCATCGCGATGTGGCTTTCGGCCACCAGCACGCCGGCCTTGAGCGCGTTCTGACGGTCGTGGTCAGGACCGAAGAAGTCGAGGGCGTCTACGGTGCGAGCGGAAGGCTCGCTGCCCGAGGTGGTCAACGACGCTCGGTCCAAACCGAGGGTCGAAAAGCTGTCCATGAACCCCGCGCAAATCACCGCACCTTCCAAAACCCGCGCGCCTTCGGGCGCTTCGAGGTCGGTGCCAACCGCCATGATGCGTCCGTCGCGCACGATGACTTGACCGTTTTCGATCTCCTTGCCGGGCCGCACGATGACGCGCTCACCCTTCAGGTAGAGGACCGGGCCTTGCGGCGCAGCCAGGCTGAGCGGCTCGGGCTTTTCTTCGTCCTTGTCTTTGTCCTTCTTCTTCGCCTTGGACTTCTTCTCGTCGTCGTCTTTGGAGTCGTCCTTCGAGTCGTCCTTTTGGGCGTTGGCCTCTTTCGGCTTGCCCTCTTCCTCGTTGCCGTCCTGAAGTGCGAAAGGGGTTTCCGACGGAGCCGCTGCCACGAGGGACCCTTCCCAGTCGTGGGAGCCGTTGGCTTCTTGGGCCCAACCGGTGGAAATCGAGCTTGCTAATCCAACTGCCAGGAGGAAGGGCGAGCGCTTGACAAGGAATCGCATAAGCCGCTGAGGAGCGCAGGGTGAGGAGCGAGGGGAAACCTAGCTCCAGAAGTGGGAAACAACGCCCAGACCGGGGGCCATGGGAAGGCAGGGGTGAGCGTCGATGAGCTTGTGGGGTCGCATCCTAGGGCCAAGCAGGCAAGATGCAGAGGGACTGGAGGGCTTCATGATAGGGACGCGACGGGCAAGCTGCCCAAAACGAAATGACCTAATCACATATCTAAAACCCAGTTACGGGCCTCTTACGGGTGGCTTTGGCGGCCCATAGGATGTCCCAAATTGGGTTTTTGACCGGGAAGAAATCGCTGTTCTGCCCCAATCGGCGCGTTCGGATCGGAGAGGACTCTGGCTGATCCCTAAGACCCTCTATGTCACGCCCCGTTCAAACCCTCCTGCTCGACCCGTCCTACTGGAATACCCGCCTTGAAGAGGTGCAGGCGGGCCCTGGGTCTTGGCTCTCCTCGCCGCGCGAGGACTTGCATGGTCCGGGCCGTTGGGTGGAGGAGTTCCGCATGAAGTCCCACGACGGCGAGCTCCTGTGGGGCCTGGTGTCGTACCCGAGCTTCTTCCAAGGCGCCCGCCCCTGCTGTATCCGGGCTGCTGGTCCCGCCGACCCCATCGAGCTCGATCCAGCAGCCCTCGAACAAGGCACCATCGAAATCTTGGTCCAGTCCCCCGCAGGTCGTCGCCTCGAAGACCGCGTACTGGACCTTCTGCGTATCTACCACCAAGCTCGGCGCTTGCCGACCATTCGCCCCCAAGCGCTTGCGATCAGCAACGATCGGCTCGCTGCGGTCCGCGAAGAACAGGAACCGAACGGCGCGGCCACAAGCCCCAGCATGATCCCGTGCGGACGCCACCAAGTCCCGGACGAGGTCTGGATCGCGAACGAGATCCTGCGGTTGCAGGAAGCCTGATCGCACGCAGTCGATCCAGTGCGCCCATGGGGTCGGCTCGCCCTGGGCTTAGCGGCTGGAGTGGCCGTTAGTACCCGCTGCCAGCGGTCGCCTTTCCGCGCACGATCTCGACCGAGGCGGAGGCTCCGATGCGGGTCGCGCCCGCGTCGATCATGGCTTGCGCGGTCGCTTGATCGCGCACGCCACCGGAAGCTTTGACCCCCATGACCGGACCCACGGTTTGGCGCATCAACGCCACGTCCTGGGCGGTGGCTCCACCGCCACCAAATCCGG
>JAUHXY010000165.1 GCA_030426785.1 bacterium | reverse complement strand
CGGTACCGGTCCCGCGTTGTACGTAGGCGGTCTGTTCGAGTCGACGACCGATGGGGGCCGCCACCTCGCCAAGTGGAACGGTACCGAGTGGGAAATCGTGGGCGGAGGAACCGACGAGCCCGTCACGTCGCTGCAAGCGGTCGACCTGGGTGGTGGGCCTCGCTTGATCGTGGGCGGCCACTTTCAAAACGCGGGCGGACAACCCCACGGCTACTTGACGGCCTGGACCGGTACCGCCTTCGAAGCGTTGCCCAGCACGCCCGATGGGCCGGTTCACGCGCTCGGATTGCACGACGACGGGTCGGGGACCGCCCTGTACGTGGGGGGCAAGTTCTTGCAGATCGGTTCGCAGACGGCTTGGAGCATCGGCCGTTTCGACGGGACGGCTTGGTCCACCCTTGGTTCGGGCGTTTCCTTTAGCGGAGCCTCCCTACGCACCGTGTACGCCTTGCACAGCTACGACGACGGCAACGGGGCAGCACTGATCGCCGGAGGCGACTTCAGCCAAGCCAGCGGCGCTCCCGGAACCTTCGGCATCGCGCAGTGGCGTGGCGGGGCTTGGTCGGCCGTGGCGAGCGGGGTCGCTTCGGCGACGGCCAGCATCCACGGTTACAACGTGCGGGCCCTTGAGGTGTGGGATGCGGGACAAGGCCCGGAACTCTACGTGGGCGGGTCGTTCGAAGGGGGTCGGCTAGCGAGTGATCCAAAAGGGCACATATTGCGCTATGCGGGTTCCGGTTGGCTGCCGGTGGATCCCAACGTGCACGGGGAAACGCCGGTGGTGTACGCCTTGCAGGCCGCTGCTCCCGGCGGTGCCGCAAGCTCGCAACTGTTCGTAGGCGGCACCTTCCAAGCGTTGGGGGCTTTCGGATCGCCTCAAGTCGAACGGGCGCTTTCCATCGCGAGTTGGGACGGACAAGGCTGGTCGGTCTTGGGGGACGGCCTGGAAGCCGCCGTCGTGGCGATGGTGACCTTCGACGATGGCACGGGCTTCGGCGAACGGTTGTATTTCACCGGTGCGCGGGGCACGTTGTTGCGCTGGGATGCTGGGACCTGGACCGCGCTGTCCTCGCCCACCATCGCCGCGCAGATCTTCGACCTAGCCGTCTTCGACGATGGAACCGGCCCAGCGATCTTCGCCTGTGGGCGTTTCGAGAACCTGGGAGGTCCGACGCTCAACAACATCGCCAAGTGGAACGGCGTGACGTGGGAGCCCTTAGGCACAGGTTTGACCGACTCCTTTGGGACCTGGGTCATCGACGCCAATGCGATGCAGGTATGGGATGACGGCAGCGGCGATGCTCTGTACGTCGGCGGAAGTTTCGAACAGGCCGGAGGGATGCCCGCGACTTTGATCGCCCGCTGGAATGGCCTCGTGTGGACGACGGTCGGCCAGGGCATTCAACCTGGCTCGGTTTTTTCGCCAGCCGAAATCCTGGCGATGACGGTGACCGACACGGGCCAAGGCGAGTCGTTGTACGTGGGCGGCGCGAACCTCACGTCGACCGGCGACGGTACAGGCATCGCCCAAGTCGCTCGCTGGGACGGCGCGAACTGGCATGCTTTAGGCGCGGGCGTCAACGCCAACGTGAACTCCCTCGCGGCCTTCGGAGGCGAATTGGTTGCGGGCGGGACTTTCACCGAAGCCGACTCCCAGCCCGCTTCCCGCATGGCAAAGTGGAATGGCAGCACCTGGTCGCCTTTGGGATCCGGCACCGATGGGCGCGTGCGGTCTATGCAGGTAGCCGACCTGGGACAAGGCGAACGCTTGTTCGTCGGAGGTTCGTTTGAGCTGGCGGGCGGTTTTCCGGTCACCAACCTCGCTCAATGGGACGGCCTGCATTGGGACCCGCTTGCGGGTGGTGTGATCGGTACCGTGAGTATCCCTGAAGTCTTTGATATGGCACTTTGGGATGACGGCGCTGGGCTGGGAAACTCGCTCTACGTAGGCGGGAGCTTTACGAGCGCGGTGCCAGGCGGGGACTCCTACTTGGCCCAATGGAGCCGCTGCCCCTTCGTGCAATCCTTTTGCGAGCCGACGGCTTTGAACTCGGCGGGGCTGTCGACCCGGTTGGAGGCGACGTTGGGAGCCCCCAGCCCCAGCGGCTTGCACCTGGACGCGTTCGATGGCCCACCCTCGCAGTTTGGGTATCTCCTGGTGGGGGCGGCTGTGGACCCGGTTGGAATCCCCTTGTCCACTGGGCGTTTGTGCTTGAGCCTGCAAGCTCCCGTCGGCCGGTACAACATCCTGGGGCCGCGCAACTCGTTGGGGCAATTCGATGCTCAAGGAGCCTTCCAAAACTTGGTCGGCACCTCTTCCACGGGGTTGGGCTATGACGTGCCGCTCTCCATTCCCGGCCTGGGGGGCACGATCCAAAGCGGCCAGACTCTGCACTTTCAATTGTGGCATCGGGAACCCGCCGGGGCCTCCCACCTGTCCCAGGGGCTGAGCGTCACCTTCTGAGCGGTAGCGAGATTCGGTCCAAAACGTGAATAGGCCGTGGGCGGGCGCGTAGGGAAGAATGCCGCGATCGCCCTGCCTCGCCGCGTATACTGGCCCCGATGTTGACCCTGACCCGTCTGCTGCACGACCGCTGGCCGAGCCTAGCGGCGATCGACCTCTCCGAATGGCGCATGTGGCACTTTTGGGTGCTGGGGGCCTTCGTGGTCAGTGCCCTGGAGATGTTGACGCCCGGCTTCGTCCTGGCCTGCCTCGCGATCGGATGCATCGCCGCGGCGGTGGTGGATTTGGTCGGGGTGACGAGCCTTCTCCCGCAGATTTGGGCTTGCGCAGGATTCACGTTTGCCGCCTTGTTCCTCGTGCGTCCCTTCATGCTGCGCACCATGCGCGGGGCGAAAACGGACACTGGCACCGACCTGATGGTCGGCCAAGAAGCGGTGGTGACCGAGGTGGGGGAACATGACCTCGTGCCGCTCGCTAAGGTCAACAATGAATTGTGGAGGCTGCAGCCTCAGCGGGGTGAGACTCTGAAAGTAGGCCAACGGGTTCGCGTCATCGGAGTCGATGGCAACAAACTGCTGGTGGAGTCGGCTGTCCCGAGCGCGCCTCCGGCCCCCTAACTCTTTCACCCGGCGGGCCTCGCCGGAGCCACCCACACCCTTCCAAGGTGGCGCTGGTTCCGGGCGCTCGTCGGAGTTCCCTTCCACCTGCCTAGCTCTTCCCAAGAAACCTCCATGCACTATCCCATCGCCGCGGTCGCCGAGCCGCTCCTCATCATCGGCCTCATCGTGTTGGCCTTCGTGGTCATCATGGGACTGCTCGGGCTCAAAACCGTGCAACAAGCCAACGTGATGCTGATCGAACGCTTCGGCAAGTTTCACCGGCAACTGCAACCCGGCATCAACATCATTTGGCCCATCATCGACAAGCCGCGCCGCATCGAGTGGCGCGAAGTGGTCGAAGGCGTGCGTGGTGAACTGATCGTCAATTACGTGCAACGGCCTACCGTCGATTTGCGGGAGCAAGTGCTCGACTTCCCCCGCCAACAGGTGATCACGCGGGATAACGTGATGATCAGCGTCAACGGCCTCTTGTACTATCAGATCACCGATCCCAAGCGCGCCATCTACGAGATCGCGAGCCTACCGATCGCGTTGGAAAAGCTGGCCCAAACGACTCTGCGGAACATCATCGGGGACATGGACCTGGATTCGACGCTGTCTTCTCGGGATGACATCAATACGCGCATGCGCACGGTGTTGGACGATGCTTCGGACAAGTGGGGCGTCAAGGTCAATCGCGTGGAGATCCAAGACATCTCGCCGCCGGAATCGGTTCGCGAGGCTATGGAAAAGCAAATGACGGCTGAGCGCGATCGCCGCGCCAGGATCATCGAAGCGGAAGGGGTGAAGGCTGCCAACGTGCTGCGCGCTGAAGGCGAACGCGATGCGGAAATCGCGCGCGCCGAAGGGGAGCGGCAGGCCAAGATCCTCGAGGCGGAAGGGGAGGCCCAATCGCGCCTTTCGGTCGCCCAAGGGGAAGCGGAGGCTTTGCGAAACCTCGAAGCTGCCCTGTCCAGCACCCAAATGGACGGTGCTCAGTACCGCATCGTGGCGACCTACCTCAAAACCCTGGAGCAGATCGGCGCGAGCAAAGACGGCAGCAAGACCGTGTTCTTGCCCTTCGAAGCCAGCGCGGCTCTGGGCGGTCTCGGCTCCATTCAGGAGATCATGAAGGCTGCGGGAGCAGGAAAGTAGAGCCAGCCAAGGCCTCCAAGCGCTCCAACAAGCGCTGGGGGTCGGATTCGGTCAACCACTGCTTGCGGGCGGCCTCGGTGGGAACCAGGTCGCCCGCAGTCCATAAGCGTAGCAGTTGTTTCAAACGTCCCGCGATGCCGCGGTAGCTAACCGGCCCCGATGCCTTGATCGCGCGGGCGTAGTCGAGCAGGAATTCGGCGCAACGCTGGGTGCTCACCGTGCGATCGGAGAACAACCAAGGATCGCCCAAGGCGGCGCGACCGACCATGCCGTACGCGCAGCCGGTCTCCTGGCGCATGCGCTCCAAGTCCTCGAAGCGCTCGATGCCACCATTGCCGCAGACCGGGATGCTGACCGTGCTCGCCGCCCGTTCCAGGCGCGACCAATCGGTTTCGGGGCAGTAGCCTTCCGCGCGCGTCCGGCAATGCACGGTGAGTAGCGCGGCACCGCCGGCCTCGACCGCCCGCGCGAGTTCCTCGACCCGATCGGCACGGTCGTAGCCGGCGCGAATCTTGGCGGTGGTGGGGATGCTGCCGTTCGATTCGTCTTCCACCGCGCGAGCTACCGTGCGGACGAGGGATTCCATGGCGCCCGGATCCTGCAGCATGGAAGCGCCCGCGCAGCCCTTGAGGGCACCCTTCGCCGGACATCCGAAGTTGATGTCGACGACCGGGGCGCCCGCCCGGACCGCGGCGCGCGCGCTTTCCGCCATGCGCGGGCCGTCGTTGCCCATCAACTGCAGCCCGACGGGGATGGCGCTGGCCCGCGGGCCCGTGTGGCGCCGCACGTCCTTTTCGGTGCGGGGGTGCACGCTGACCCGCAAGAATTCGGTGAAGGCGCCGCCCAAACCCTTGGGGGGCAACGGATCTTCGGGGACTCCTTGCGGTTCGTGCAAGGCGAGCACCAAGGAGCGGAACACCGGATCGGTTACCCCTTCCATCGGGGCGAGCAACCAGGGGGTTCGAAAGGGGAGCGGGGCGAGACTCACGCTCGCATCCTACCCCAGACGCGCGCCCAATCGGCGTCCCCGTTCGGGTCCCCCAGGCGGTCGACGCCGGCAAACAGGGTCACCAACGAATCGCCCCAAACCTGCGTGGCGATGCCAGAGAACGACAGATCCCATTCCCCGTTGCCGAGACCTTCGTCCTCATCGGCGGTGGGAGCTTTAACCGTGCCTTGCCAAGCGAGGGAAGGGCGACTTTCCGTTCCCTCACGCCAGCGATGACGGACTCCAACCACGAGATCGCCTGGACCCTCCGGGCTCGTACCGGGCAGCTCCACCGAAATGGCGGGAGGGATCGAGAAGAACAGCTCGGTGCTGGGTGCGACCCCGAACTTGAGGTTCGTGGGGACCTGCCATGCGCCCCCGTCCTCTTGCTGGAAACCCAACTCCAGTTCGACGGTGCCCGCTGGAGCGGTGCTCGTGTCGGTAGAAAAGGTGGTGCGCTGCGCGGTCAGCGGCGCCTCCGAGTCGGGGGACAGGAGGCAACTGGGCGAACCGAGCGCGAGCAGCAACACCGCGGCAGTGCGGTGAACCAGCATAGAGGAAGCGGTGGCAGGAGAGGTTGGCGCTTTAGACGGTCGAGGCGCCCTTGTTCGATGGTTTGCGCAAACGCAAACCCAACAGCAGTCCGATCACGATCCCCATGACCAAGGTTAGGCCCAGCAACAGGGCGCGGGGCATCGTCACCGTAGCGAACAGCAGTCGCGTTTCGACGGTCTCGGTGTTTTGAATGACCACAATGATGCCGAGCACGAGCAAAACCGCCGCGATGATCGTTTTCGTTTTTGCCTTAGCCTGCATGGGGTTGGGTTGTGGGTTTTCGGAAGCCTGGGGGGATTGTAAGGAACTCCCTTGCGCGAATCCGGCGCTCGGCAACGGATTCTGCGGAATCGTCCAGCAGACGGGGCTTCACCGGCTTTTGCACTCTGTTGCAAAGCGGCCATCCCCCCCCCGATCGGATTCGGCGCACCCGAACAGCGCGGCTTTTTGAGATCTCGTTTCAACTACGGCTCGCAAGCTGCGGCATAATCCGCGCATGCAAGCGGATCGCACACAACCATGGGCCGACGATTGGGCGCACTTGGACTTTGCGGCGGCGGCCCGCCGGCTGGCGGGGAGTGTGCTCACGACGCCCATCGTGGAGCTGCCCAGCCCTGATCCGGGTCTGCGCGTGCGCGCCAAGTTGGAGAATCGGCAGGTTGGCAAAGCGTTCAAAGCGCGCGGCGCCTGGAATCACCTCAGTCAGTGGTCGTCCGAAGAACGAGCGGCTGGCGTCGTGGCGGCGAGCTCCGGCAACCATGGTCTAGCCCTCGCCTGGGCCGCCCAACGGCTCGGCATTCCTTGCACCTTGTGCATGCCGGCGATCACGTACGAAAGCAAGATTGCCGGTTGCCGTGCGCACGGCGCTGACGTGCAACTCTTCCCTACGCGCGATGAGGCCGAAGCGGCTTGCGATGCTTTGGCTGCGCGAGGAGCCCAACGCGTGCATGGCTACGACGCGGATCGCACCATCGAAGGCGCCGGCACGGTGGGGTGGGAGATCGCGCAACAATGCGAACCTGTCGACCTAGTGTTGCTGCCTGTGGGGGGCGGTGGTCTTTCTAGCGGCACGTCGTTGGCCCTGCGCCGCGCCTGGGGTCGCGGCCCTCAAATCTGGGCCGTCGAGCCCGAGGGTGCAGCGGGCATGACCCTCGGTTTGCGGGCCGGGCACAGCGTTCCCTTGCCCAAGGTGGAGAGCCGCATCCAAGGGCTGACGTCTCCCTTTGCGGGCGAGCGTTGCATCGCGATCAACGCGCAGACCCTCGACGGAGTGTTCACCCTGCCCGACGAACGTTTCGAAGCGGCGGCCGAGCGGTTGTTGGCGGCGGGGGAGGTGGTCGAGCCCGCCGGGGCGGCTGGGTACGCGGCCTTGTGGCAAGCGGACGCTCCCTGGCGAGAAAGCGCGCGATCGCGCACGGCGGCGGACCCTTTCGAAGTCCTCGTCGTGATCAGCGGCGGCAATCGCCCGGATGTCGGTGCGGAATCCGCGGATCCTTCCTCCGTCGAGCGCAACTCGAGCCATTCGAAGCGCTAAGCTGCCCCCATGGGTTGGTTTCGAACGTTGGGGGGCCGCGGCGGGCTGGGGCTCGTCCTCTTCGGTTGCATCGTTTCGGCTTCTTGCGGCGCGCGAGAGGCGGATTCGGGGGCGCCTGCCCAGCAGCAGCCGGTGGCCTCTTCCGATATCACGGAGGACTCCGATTGGTGGGTCGCAGGAGCCGAGCCCGCTAAGAACTTGGTCCTGCTGGCGGTCGACGGTTTGCGGCTGGGCGCGTGGTCCGGCGAAGACTTGCCCAACCTGGCCACTTTGGTGCAGCAAGGTCGAGCCTTTCCCCATCACGTGGTGGACTCCATGGGCTCACAGGCACAACTCGCAAGCCTGTTGTCCGGGTTGCCGGCCGAACAGCACGGCGTCGGTTCGGTCCACGAACGGGGTCGCTCGTTTCTTGGGGAGGACTTGGCGTGGTGGCCCGCCACCCTAAAGACGCGCGGTTGGCGCACGCTCGCGAGCCTCGCAACCCCGCAGTACGGTCCCGCGATGGGCGGAATGCAGCGGGGCTTCGATGTGTTCTTGGAGCCCGCCTTGGTTCCGGGCTCGTTCCGTTCGGCCGAACAGGTGACCTTCGTCGGGTTGGAGGCTTGGACCGCAGCCCTCTCGGGATCCGATCCTTTCCTGGCCCTTTGGCATTTCGCGGACTTCCAACATCCGGGCATCTTGCCGAGCGCGCGCGTACGGGAGCAAGCCGAACAATGTTTGCGCGGTTGGGTGCAGCGCTACCCGCAGTTGGCGCAAGCGGCCCATGAAGTGGGGCGCAGCGCCGAGTCCTTTGAAGACGTGCGGCGCGCACTGGGTCGGTCGCGGGGATCGGAAGTGTTGCAAAGCTTTCATACCGCGATCTATCGCGGCCAACTGGCCGATTTGGACGCGGTAGTGGGGAGGCTGGTTTCGGACTTGGATCGTGCCGGAAGATTGGACGACACCGCGATCGCTTTGGTGTCCTTGCGTGGTTCGTTCGTGGGCGCGCCGCCCACCGATGGTCCCGCTTTCGCCCCGGAGATCGCTCGCGCACCGGCGGTGTTGTGGTCTCCGGGCCGCATCGCGCCGGGCCGGCACGCGGGCCTCGTGCCCACCCATGAACTCGGCCGTCGCCTCGCTTGGTTGCTCGGTTTCGAAGCCGCCCCGGATTCGGGCTTGCAGCCCAAAGATCACGAGGCCAGCACCGTGTGGGCCGCGGATTACTCCCGCCGCGCGAGCTTTGGCAAGCACGTGCACCGGGAAGAGAATGCCGCCGCCGGTTGGGTGACCGTCGATCGTGAAGGGCGCTCGATCCTGCAGGTGGATGCTCTATCCGCCGATGCGCAGGCCGACGAACAGCGCGTGCGCGTCCACGCGGATCGGCCGACCGCCCTCTGGGGTCTGCGGTTGGATTTCGACTTACCCGCCGGAGAGGAGGTCACCTTGCGCTGGCGACTCCTTGCCGGACGTACGCGGGCGGTCGAACCTTCCAGCTCCGACGCCGTGCAGGATCTGTTCGTGCGACGTCAATCGGGGCGCGCTCGCTTGCAGGGCCAGGGTCATCTGTTTTGGCAGACGACCCAACGGGAGGTTCCGTTCGTGTTGGAGTGGGAGGCACCCGAGCCTTTGTGCAGTCCTTCGCCCGACCCGCGCTTGTGGGTGGTACCGCGGGAACCCCAGACTCAGCAGGACCCCCGGGATGGGTCCGCCAGCGCGGCTCGCATCCTGCGCGATGCGGGCCTGTGGACTCGCTTGATCGTGGGGGGCGAGCCGGGGCGGCCGGTCGAAGTGTGGACCGCCCTGGTGCCTACGACGGCGACCACCACACCCAACGAGCCGACCCTCGAAATCACGACGGATGCCAGCCATCAGGTGGAAAACCCGCCCGGGCGGCGCGACGCCTTGCGCCTGCAAGCTTCCACGCCGATCAACTCCCAATTCCAAGAGGGCCCGGCCTATCATCTCGCGATGGCGATTCAGGTCGGTGGGCGTTGGTTGTTGCCCCACG
>JAUHXY010000164.1 GCA_030426785.1 bacterium | reverse complement strand
CCCCCGCGGCGCCGAGGACCGTGACGGCTCGCCTAGCCCCCCCAACGCGAGGGATAGGATTCGGGTTCGGGCTCGCTCCCGGGAGCCACGTTCCTACAATCCGGCCATGCCGAGCCGCCCCCTGATCGGAATCGACCTGGGCACCACCCATTCTCTGTGCGCCCTGTTCGAAGGGGGCCAGCCCAAGCTCATCCCCAACGCCCACGGCCAAGTGCTGACCCCTTCGGTGGTCGCGCGCTTGGACTCGGGGGAGTTGGTGGTCGGGCAGGCCGCCTTGGATTGGCAGGTTTTGCATCCCGAGTCGGCGGTCTCCCAGTTCAAGCGCTGGATGGGCGAGGACCGGCAGGTGCCGCTGGGGCCCCAAACCTTTTCCCCCGCCGAGCTTTCCAGCTTGGTCTTGCGCGCCCTGCGGCAGGACGCGGAGGCCTATCTGGGGGAGCCCGTCGAACAGGCGGTCATCACGGTGCCCGCCTACTTCAACGAACACCAACGCCTCGCCACCCGCACCGCGGGGGAACTGGCTGGCCTGACCGTGCGGCGCATCGTGAACGAGCCGACCGCGGCCGCCCTGAGCTACGGATTCCATCGAGCGCAGAGCGTCGAGAACCTGCTGATCTTCGACCTGGGCGGTGGGACCTTCGACGTGACGGTCATGGAGATCTTCGAGGGCACCCTCGAGATCCGCTCGACCGCGGGCGAGAGCCACCTCGGCGGCGAGGACTTCACCGATCGCTTGTTGCACTGGGCTCTGCAGCAGTCGGGCCAGCAACTGGAACACGCGCAGATGGCGACCCCCAAGCTGGTCGCGCGCTTGCGGGAGGAGGCGGAACAAGCCAAACGTGCGCTTTCTGCCGGGCAAACGGCCCGTTTGCGGCTTCCTGAAGCCGAGGGGCAAGTGCCGCCGGGCGCCCCCGAGTTGACCCTCGATCACGCGCAGTTCGCCTCCCTGGCGGAGCCCCTGACCGCGCGCCTGCAACGCCCCACCGAACGGGCCTTGCGGGACGCGCAGATGACCTGGAAGGACATCGACGACGTGATTTTGGTGGGCGGAGCGACGCGCATGCCGCTCATCCCCCACCTGCTCGCCGATTGGTCCGGACGCCCGCCCCAAGACAAAGTGGATCCCGACCAAGTGGTCGCCTTGGGAGCCGCCGTGCAAGCAGCGCTGATCCAAGACGACCGCGCCGTCGAGGATATGGTGATGACCGATGTGTGCCCGTTCACCCTGGGCGTGCAGATCTCCAAAGTATTCGGAGGGCGTCACGTGAGTGGATACTTCTTGCCGGTCATCCACCGCAACACCACCATTCCCGTCTCGCGACAGGAGTCGGTCGCGACCCTGCAGGCCAACCAAACCGAGGTTTCGCTCGAGGTCTACCAAGGCGAGTCGCGCAAGGTCGAAGAAAACTTGAAACTGGGCGAACTCAAAGTCACCGGCATTCCGCCCGGTCCCGCCGGGCAGGAGGTGTTGGTGCGCTTTACCTACGACTTGAGCGGGTTGCTCGAAGTCGAAGCCATCGTGCCCGCCACCGAAGAGCGCTTCGAAACCCTCTTGACCCACAACGTGGCCGGGCTGAGCCAAGAGGAGATCCGGTTGGCCCAGAAGAAGATGCAAGCGGTGAAGTTCTATCCGCGCGATGACTTGGAGAACCGCCGTTTGTTGCACTTCGCCAGCAAACTCGTCGGAGAGATCGCGCCCAGCCAACGTTCCGCTTTGGAGGAGGTCATCGATCATTTCGAGGCCTCCATGGAGAGCCAAGATCCCAAGCTCTTCGAGCACGCTCGGCAACAACTTCTGCTCGCCCTGTCCGCGCTGGGGTACGCAGCGCCCGAATCCGACTCGGAGAATCCAGATGGCTGAGCCCAAAGATTCGACCCGCACCTACCTCGATCGGCTTTTCGAACCATCCACGTTTCAGGATCTAGATCAGGTCTTGGAGTGGCGGCGCCGCTGGCGCGCGGGCGAACCCGAACCCGCCGATCGCCCCGCGCAGAGTCTTTCGAATGCTGCGGCAAACAGCGCAGAGGATCCCGCCGAAGCCCAAGCCCATTGGCAAGCTCAGCTTGAACAGCTCGACGAGAGCTTCTTCGAAGCTTCCCAGCCCGAGTTGATCGAGGCCCTGCAAAGCATCCCCATCGATCGCTATCCGATCCTGCGCGCCCCGGTGCAGCGCCGGCTCAAACTCGCCCACCACCTGGACGCCCTGCGCGCCGCAGCCGAAGACCCCGAACTCGACGAATCGCTTTGGCAGGAGTTCGAAGCCTTGCTGCTCGAACCCGCCCAAACCAGCGCGGAGTCGAAACGCAAGTGGTTACGCCGCATGCGCCATGCCGCCGCCCGTCGCCAGGGGGTGGCCTTCGCGAAACGCCTGCGCCAGCAGCACCCCGAAGTTTTTGCTTTCGAAGCGGAATGGCTGCAGGACACCCTGCGCGCCAAACGCATCGCGTCGGACAGCAAGAAGCCGCTGGGATTCTTGGGATGCCTGGGCGCTTACTTCTTATTCCGTGGCATCCTCGCGCTCGTGCGCTACCTGACCGAATCATGAGCCAATCACCGGACTGGGACCTCCTGCCCGGCCAACTCCGCGCTTTTTTTGAGCTGGAAGAAGGGTTTGATCGCAAGGACCTCAAGCGGGCCTACAACGGGCTCTTGCGGCGCTTCAAACCGGAACGCTTCCCCGCCGAGTTCCAGCGCATCCGCGCCGCGTACGAAGAGCTCGAAGATGCGCTGCGCTACGGAACCTTGCCCGCCGCGACCGCCGCCCAAGCCGCTCGCGCGCAAGCAACCGAGCCGGTCGAAACCGCTCCGGCCCTGTGGACCACCTACGCACCGGGTGGGGGCTCGGAACTGCTCGCTCGCCTCGAAGCGGCCCCCGAACGCGATCCGCAGGATTGGTTGGCGTTGGCCTTGCTGCGCGAATCCTCGGACCCGAAGGATCCGTGGCCTTTCTTGGAAACGGTGCTGGAGGGCGCCTCCGCCACCCAAGGCTCCCCCTGGCTGTTGCACACCCTGTGGAAAGCGGGCCGCGACTCGATGCCGCCCAAGGTAGCCGCTCAATTCCTGCAACAACTGGCACGCACGGTGCCGAACATCCGCGGCCTACCGAGCGGTTGGTACGTCTTTGCCACCAGCCCGCAATGGGAGCGCCTGCTCCAGGAGCTGCCCTTCCAAACGTTCGAAGAGCTCTTGCGCCGCTGCCAAGAACGCCTAGGTCCAACGGGCTACGACGCGTTTTTGGTGCTGCGCTTGCGGCTGTTGAGCCGTGGTGCCCTGCGTATTTCCGATGCGTGGCGCGAGGCCACCGTGCAAGACGTCGAAGAACGCTATCACCAACTGCCCGAGGACTTGCAGGGGGAATACGACCGCTACGTCGCCTTCGCGCACTACTTGTCTTTCCGTGAGGAATTCCTGAACGGCAGCTCCTTGCGCGCGGATGTAGATCGTGTCCTGATCGCGGGCCTCACCGGAACGGAACGGGATGCGGATCGCGAGTTGATCCAAACCATGCACCGCGTGTTAGAGGACCGGGAAGCGCTCTTCGAAGGCTTTCCGGTCGGCGAGCAAGGGCCGGTCGACGGGGCGCTGCAGTTGCTCGGTTGGATGGCGAATGAAACGTACGCGCGCCAAAAGTCGGGCAGTCCGTACCGCTCCCCCACGCTGATCCGCTCTCGCCTCAACGAGTTCATGTTCCGGCTAGAGCGCGAAGTTCGTCGCACGCCGGCCGGAATGGCCGACATTGTGCTCTTGTACGTCGCCTGGCTCGGATTCTTGGGGGGGTTGGGCGGCGCGCTCTTCGGCATCGGCAAGCTCACCGGTCTCGATACCGTCCTGGGTGAGTGGGGCTTCGTCCTTTGGATCGTCTTGCTCGTCTTGGCGGCGAAGTTCGTGTACCCCCACGTGGTGCGTCATCTGCTGAAGGTCTGGGATCCGATCCTGTATCGCAAAGCGTGGCGTCCACGCACGGCGCAGTTCATGGCCGAGAACTTTGCCGAGCACCCAGTGCTGGTGCACCTTTTGCAAAACCTCGAAACCAAAGGCGTCACCGATCAATACCGCTTAGCCGCGCAGCTCTCCTGGGACCCGGCCCTCGAGCTGCATTCGATCGCTTTGGCCTTCGCGGACTAACGACCCACACAAAACTCCCGCCCCGGTTTGGGCCGGGGCGGGAGTCGCTTCTCCAACTCCTTCAGGAGGTGCTTCCCAAGAATCGGTCCCGAGGTCCTGATCTTGGTGGGTGCCGTGATCGGCCCAAGCATTCAGGGGATGGGATCGATTCCAGCCTGCCTGCTCTATTGGAAAGCGATGCTGTATCCGTCCGAGAAGTTGGACATCGCGGCGCCGTCGCGGAACCAGCACTGGAAGTTCCAGGACTGGCCGGCCATGGCCGCCACCGGGGTGCTGGGGGTCGGCAGCGCGGTCAGATCGATCGCCTGCGTCACTTGACCGGTCGCGTCGCTTTGCAGAATCGTGCTGTTCATGCGGCCGATCATGCCGCTCAAGCACAGGTTGCCGTTGCTGCCGCCGGGGTTGGCGACGAAACCTTGGGTCTGGCTCGTGATGAAGAAGGCGAATTCGCCCACCGGCATGTCGCTGCAGGTCAACGACAGGTTGTTGGCCGCGGCCACGTTGCTGCCCGTGGCGGTCAGGGTCGCGCTCAGGCCCGTCGAATTCGCGTTCGCACCGCAGTAGTTCGTACCGATGCGCGGGTTGCCGCCGTTCGCGTTGTGGTACAGGTTGACGCCGGCCGCTTGACGGTTCAGCGCGCCCAAGTCCACGCCACCATTGCCATCCAAGTCCGCAGCGACCAAGTCCCCAGGGGTCGCGCCGGCGGTCAAGAAGGTGGCCGCACCGAAGCTGCCCGCCCCCGTGTTCTCCATCAGCGAGATGTTGCCGGAAACCTGGTTCGAAACCGCCAAGTCGAGAGCGCCATCCCCGGAGAAGTCGGCCAGAACCACGTCGTCGGCGTCCATGCCTCCGGTGGGCACGTTGACCGGCCCCGTGAAGGTGCCGCCCTGGTTGAAGTAGATCGCGGCGGCGTTCAAGCCAAGGATCGCATCGTCGCCAGCCGCAGCCACCACGTCGATGTCGCCATCCCCGTCCACGTCGCCGCTGGCCAGGCCAGAGGGCCGCACCGCACCGCCCACAAACAGGGTCTGGGCAGCCACCAGGGAGCCAAAACCGGTGTTGTTCAGAATGCGCACGGTGCGGTCGTCGTGGGACGAAGCCGCCACGTCCACCGCGCCGTCGCCGTTGAAGTCACCGACGGCGTGGTCGCGCACGTCGTCGCCCGCGGGCAACACGCTGAGCAGCGAGAAGACGCCGGCCGTGTTGCGAATCACGGCGATGGAGCTGGAGTCGCGCAAGGTGATCACCAGGTCGGGGCTGCCGTTGCCGTCCATGTCGACGGCGGTCACTTGACGGGGCTCCGCGCCGCCGGCGGCGGTCGATGCACCGGGGGCGAAGTTCATCGCGCCGAGGTTTTGGACCATTTGCACTTGGTTGGCGTTCTGCAGGGTGACCGCCAAGTCCATATCCCCATCGCCGTCAAAGTCCGCCGCAGCCAAACCGTGGGGCGAGGTGCCGGCGCCTAGGAACACGGTGCCGGCCGGCGTGAAGCCGCCCGCACCGTTGCCAGCGAACACTTCGATCAGGTCGAGGTTGCCGGTGCCGTCGGTGGTCACGGCCATGTCGAGGATGCCGTTGCCGTCGAAGTCGGCGAAGACGAGGCCGTCGGCCCGCTGGCCGGTCGCCACGGAAGTGGGACCGGTCAACTGGATTTGGGCCGCGGCGGACGCGCACAGAAGACTGCCGAGAGTCAAACCGCGCAGGATGCTGGAGGTGTTGCGAAGTTGCATGAGGTTGTTTCCTTGAGTGAGGGTTGTTGCTTTGCTTCCCGAATCTCGGCTCCCGCGAAGGCGGGCAGCGTTCCGAGCTTCGCTGGACCTAAAGCAACCCCCATGCCAAGACGTGCAACACCTCTCAGAGGCCCCCAACGGCGCGCGGGGCCCCCGAAGGTGCCCCGCGCTGTCCAGGTTCTGGACCCGGTCCTTATTGTGGATCGGAGTCAGCGTCCCGCCACTCCTTGAGGCGCTGGTAGACCTTGGCTCGCGAGATGCCCAGGCGCTTGGCGGCCTGACGCTTGTCGCCGCCGCAGGCCTCGATGGCTCCCAGGATGGCGGCCTTTTCGATCTCCTCCAAGGTGCCCTGCGGCAACCGTCGGCCGGCAGAGGCCTGGCCGTCGCTATGGAGAGCGTTGGAACGCACCAATTCGGGATCCAGCAGGTCCCCCTCGGACAGCACACAAAGGCGCTTCACCTCGTTGGCCAACTCGCGCACGTTGCCGGGCCACTCGCGGCTCGCCAAGCGCTGCATGACCGCACTCGACACACGCCGCGCGGGTCCCCCCTTGACTTCTTCGAGCTTCAAGAAGTGCTCGACGAGCAGAGGAATGTCTCCGGTCCGATCGCGCAGCGGCGGCAAAGGAATGCGAATCCCATCCAAGCGGAACAACAGGTCCGCGCGGAAGGTTTCCTTCTCCACCATCCCGGCCAGATCCCGGTTGGTCGCCACGACCAAGCGGAAGTCCACGTCGCGCTCGGCCTTGTCCCCGATGCGACGCACTTTGCGCGTTTCGAGCACGCGCAAGAGCTTGGCCTGAATCTCCATGGGAAGCTCCCCCACTTCGTCCAGGAACAGGGTGCCCCCCTGGGCCCGCTCAAACAAACCCGGCCGATCGCGGTCGGCACCGGTGAATGCCCCTTTGCGGTAACCAAACAACTCGGACTCCACCAAACTTGCCGGCAAGGCTGCACAGTTTTCGGAGACGAAAGGTGAAGACTTGCGCGGGCTCCAATCGTGCATGGCGCGCGCAACGAGCTCTTTGCCCGTCCCGCTCTCGCCCATCACCAAGACCGAAATCTCCGACGGCGCGACCTTGTGGATCCAGTGGTGCACTTGGCGCATGGCGTCGGAGTCCCCCACCAAGCCAGCCACGCCGGGAGCGAGATTCTTTTCCGCCAAGGCGCGCCGCGCCCCCACCAATTCGGCGTGCTGCTCGACCACCTGGGCGCGCAATTGGCTGGCGAGGGATTGGATGGTTTGCACGCGTCGGACCTGGCGGATGGCGAGGGCCGCTTGACCCGCCAACAGCCCCAGCAAGTGCTCGGTGCGCTCTTGGAAGACCCCTACACTCCCCGGTTCATCGACCCAAATCACGCCGCGCACGTCCTCGTCCACCTCGAAGGCATGGCACAGGATCGAACGCAGTTCCAAGTTTTCGACCGAGCGGGCACCACCAAAATCGGGGTGATGGGAAGCATCGGCCAAACGCAACGCACCACCGGCTTGCAGGCACTGCTCGACGATCGTGCGCGACCATTCCACATCGCCGGCTTCGATTCCGCCTCGGCTGGTGTCCATGGCTAGGTCGATCGAAAGTTGTCCCTGCTCCTCCATCACGAGGAAGCCCCGGCTCGCGCCGGTAACCTGCAGGGCCGCATCGACGATCGCGCCCAAAAGGGTGGGCAGATCTTCCTGTTCGACGAGGCGTTCGTTGATGGACAGAATTTGTGCGACTTCCATGTCTTCGTGGTTGAGGTTTGCTTCGGAGAGGGGGGAAGCAGGCTGGACAACGTTGGAGGTGCCCGACCTTGGTTGGGGGGAGGCTTTCGAAGGCGTCTTGCGCTGGGCCGCTGGAGGCGGAGCAGCCAGGAATTCTCCGCCTTGGTTGGCTTGCTCCCACGCGTCGAGATCGCTGGGCATGGGATCACGAGCGTCGAGCAAACAGCGCAGTAGGTGTGCTTGCTCCCCTTCGGAGAGTCCTTGGAAACAGCGCTCGAGAGCGGCGAGCGCGCGGTCGCGCGCCCAAGCCCGCTGGGCTTCGGGGCCCCGGGCCCAAGCGGCGATGGACAAGCGTGCAGCGCGGTCGAAGTGTCCGGCGCGTTCCCAAGCGGCCAAGGTTTCTGCCAGGGGCAGCGCAGGATCCTCGACCAGCAACACGCCCGCAAACGCTTGTTGTGCCGCCTGCGAAAGGCGCGGCCAGTGTTCAGGATGCAGCGGCTCGCGCGCCTCCGCATGCCGCCACCAACGACGCCCCAAAGCCTCCACTTGGGCGCAAGCCTCTTGCGCCCCTTGCTGGCGCGCGTCTTCCAGGGCCCGCCGCCAACGATCTTCGGCGCGGCGCGCGTCCCCGTTCCAGTGAGCCACCTTGGCCCACTCGAGCAAGTGCCGGCCGGATGGTAGGTCCTCTTCGCTCGGAGCTTCGACCGAAAGGGCTCGGCCCAGACGGGTTTCCGCCACGGCCAAAGCCCCCTCAATCCATTGGGCATCGCGGGTGCGCTGCATCGTGCGCAGGTCTTTGGCCGCTTCTTGCGCCAAGGGAATTGCCTCTGCCAAGGTGCCCTGCGCAAGGCGCACGAGCGCCAAGATGCCGCGCATCAAGGCCGCACCGACCTCATCCCCCGCCCGCAAGCGCAAGGACCAAGCCTCTTCCAGCAAATCCTGCGCACGCCGAAACTCTCCACCTTCGCGCATCAAGATCGCCAATTGACCCAGGGTGATGGCGTAGCGTTGCCAGTGTTTCCCCTTGGTCGCCAACTCCAACGAGCGCTCGTAACAGTGTTTCGCCTCGGCCCAATGACCAGCGCGCCGATGCACGTGACCAAGATTCAACCACAGAGGTCCTTGAGCGCTAAGCGCACTCGGATCCCGTTCCTGCCGCCGTTCGATTTCGGACTCGAGCCGCTCGATTCCTTCCCCTGGCCGGCCGAGTGCTGCCGCCGACAAAGCGCTCAGCGAGGCGAGCTCCATGCGCGCCCGCTCTGCGGTCCAACCGCCGGATCCCGTGGGCCCGGCGCTCGCGCGGTCCGACTCCGTCGCGTCGAGCAGCTCTTGATAGGCCTGCGCGCGATACAGGCCGTGGGCCCATTCGATGCGCGCCAAGTGTGGCTCTCCAGCCTCCCGGAAGGCGCTTTCCGCTCCGTCCGCATCGCCGCGTGCGCTCAGAGCCTGGCCGCGTAGGTTGGCCGCCAAGGCGGATTCCCCGGCGGCTTCCAGAGCGCTGATCTGGGCTTGGGCGGCCTCGGTTTGCCCTTCGGCTAACAAGCATGCGCCCCACTCCACCCGCAAGCGCGCTGGCCAAGGGCTCTGCAATTGATCCAGGGTAGCGGTGAAGGCCCGCAGGCGCGCGGCGAGCACTTCGTTCTGTTGCTGCCGATGCAGCGTCTCGATTTCCGCTTGGATGGCGGGCCATGCTTCCTGCGGCGCCTGCACGCGCCAGCGCAAGCT
>JAUHXY010000163.1 GCA_030426785.1 bacterium | reverse complement strand
TAGCGGTCAGCGGAGATCGAAGGCCGCTTGTGGCCCGCGTCTACCGGAAACCGCCAGCGGAAAGAACCTAAGGAAGACCACCAACGGTTTCGGCCTAGCGAAGACCGCAAGCGGTAAGGGCCCGGTTGCGGGTCGCTTGGGCCCGTACCCGTGCTTTCTCCGCCCCGCGGGCCAAGATCCGGTCGAGCTCCGCGGGGTCGCTCATCAGTTCTCGGCGCCGTTCGCGGGCCTCACCGAAGGTTTCGTCGACCGCCGCGATCAAGCGCTGCTTGAGGTGCCCGTATCCCGGAGCCCCTTCGCCCCCGGCTTGGACCCGAGCCGCCCAATCGTTCCACTCGTCTTCCGGTAGGAACAACGCCAGGAAGTCGAACAACAGCAGTTCCTTGGGGTCCTTGGGTTCTTCCGGCGCGCGGCTGTCGGTGGGGATGCCCTGAATTGCCTTTTTTAGGGCCTTGCCCTCCTCGAAAATCCAGATCGCATTGCCGTAAGACTTGCTCATCTTCTGGCCGTCGATGCCCGGAACCTTGGCCATGGACTCGTTGTCGGCCAATTGGGCTTCGGGGCGCACGAACACCTCCCCGTATTGACCGTTGAAGTACCCGGCCATGTCCTGGGTCATCTCCAAGTGCTGCACCTGGTCCTTGCCGACGGGCACGTGGGTGGCGTCGTAGGCCAGAATGTCCGCCGCCATCAGAACCGGGTAGGTGAACAGCCCCACGTTCGGCTTGATGCCGTGGGCCAACTTGTCCTTGTAGGAGTGGGCGCGCTCGAGCAAGCCCATGCCGCACACGGTCGACAGCATCCAGGCGATTTCGGTCACCTCGGGCACTTCGCTTTGGCGCCACAGGACGGCGCGCTCGGGATCCAAACCCAACGCCAGATACGTAGCCGCCACGTCGCGCACCAACTCCCGCAGGAGTTCGGGGTCCCGAACGGTGGTCAGGGCGTGGTAATCGGCGATGAAGTAGTAGTGCTCGCCCGGGGTTTCCGACAGGGCGATGTGCTGGCGGATGGCGCCGAAGTAATTGCCCAGATGCAACCGGCCGCTGGGCTGGATTCCCGATAGATACGTCTTCATGGTGGACCGCAGGGGATCCCTGCGGGGTGGGGATCTTAGGCTGGATCCTCATCGCACGAAGGCGCGAGGCACCCTTTTTTTGGGTGTGATGCGAGCATCGAGGGCGGCCTTGGCTGGGTTTCGGTACGGGCCGGTCCGAGCGTTTCCACGCCAGCGGGTGTGGGTGGATCGTCGGCACGCTCGGCCCAGCGCGGTACCAACCCTGGCCGCAATCACCGGGAGACGCACAAAAAGCACCGGAATCCTCGCGGTGGCTTGATCCCTTCGGGTCGGGTTGGGATCCTGGTCGCCAGCTTTGCAGGGCAACATGGGGAAACAAGGCGGGGACCAAACGGAGAGCACTCCGTACCCATCCGATCGAACGCGGTGTGCGGGAGCGCGCTGGGCGGCGGCTTTGGCGTTGGTTTTCCTCTTCGGATGTGCGAGCCCACGCTCGGAACGGCACCTCGCTCCCCTTTTCACCCACCTGTCGGTCGCCGGCGGCGACACCGAGATCGAATTGGCCGGCGGGGCGATCCAAATGCGCTGGGACGCGGGCGGAGGTGCGTTGAATTACTGGTCCCTGCGCCCCCTCTACTCTTGGCGCAAGCTGCAGGACGGGCACAGTTTCTCTTGGATCTTGCCGCCCCTCGGCACGCGTCGGGTCACCCCCACCGAAGAGGTCACGCAGGTCCTGCCGATTACGCGCTACGCGCAGCGCACGCACCCCGATGGGGAAACCACGTGGTCGCTGTTGACCCTGCCGGGCATCCTCTGGAACAAGACCAAAGACGGACGTGTCGTGCGCGCCTGGTTCCCGTTCGGCGGGGTGATGGAGCACTTCTTCTCCTTCGACCGCGTGGACTTCGTTCTGTTCCCCCTGTTCGCGCGTACGCAGCGCCACGGTCGCACGAGCTACCAGTTCTTGTGGCCGTTTTTCAGCTACTCGAAAGGCGCCGGTGGTCCCGCTTGGCGCGTTTGGCCGCTCGCCGTCAACAACCGCTGGGAAGGGCGCTACGACCGCAAGTCGTTCCTCTGGCCGCTCTTCACCATGCAGCACAACGGCATCCACAAACCCGAGCGCTTCCAACAACGCGCATGGATGGTTTGGCCCTTCTTCGGGATGTCCAAGCGCGGCGAAGCACGCTCGTGGACCACCCTGTGGCCTTTCTTCGGCTACACGAAAGACCCACGCACGGGCTTTTGGGCTTGGGACGGACCCTGGCCTTTGGTGGTTTTCCAAGGCGGTGATCCCGAGCGCGCCGAACGCAAGCGCGTTTGGCCCTTCTACTCCTACTACCAAGGGGACGGCCTCACCTCGCGCTACTACCTGTGGCCGATCTACAACGTGCGCCACGAGGACATGCGCGAGTTCACCAAGGATACGCGTTACCTCTTCCCCCTTTGGCACGGCTGGACCCGCACGAGCAAAGAAACGGGGCTCGTCACCACGTGGGCGAAACTGTGGCCCTTGTTCCGACGCTATCACAACCGCGAAGAGGACGAGGTACTGCGCGCGTTCCCCTGCCTCAACCCCTTCTGGCGCATGCAGTTCGTCGACGAACACTACGCGTGGATGTGGGAGCTGTGGACCGAAGAGCGCAAGTTCGAGCACTACAAGCAACGCTCGTGGCTCGGCTTGTGGCGGCGGGAAACGGACCTGGATGAAGACCGGCGTTCGCTCGTCGGTCTTTGGGCGCGGCGCGAGTACCTGCGGCAAGGGCGCCCCACCACCGAGACCTCCATGCTGTTCGGGTTGATCCGTTGGCGCAGCCAGGAGGAGCGCGGCAGCCACTTCCTGCCCGCGGCCTTCCCCGGACCGGGCTGGCCCCTGCAGCGCACGCCCTCCAGGCTAGAAAACCAGGAAGGCCCCCGACTACGGTAGATCGATCCCCATGGTATTCGCCACCCTCCCCGACCTGCGCATCGATCTTTGGATCCTGGGCCTCGCCCTGGGGGTCGTCTACCTGTTGTGGCAGACCCGTTTCTTCCGCGACTTCTGCGACGAAACCGGCGAACGCTTGGTGTTGCTCTTCGGTGTGCTGCTGCGTTTGCATCACCTGCCCCGCCGACTGCGTTGGTTTTTTAGTCAGATGTACAGCGCGGGCATCGGCAACGTGCACGTGGTGCTGTTGGTGGGTCTGTTCATCGGCATGATCCTGGCGATGCAGACCGGGGTCGAGCTAGCGCGCTTCGGTCAGCAGGATCAGCTCGGGTTTCTGGTAGCCACCTCCATGGCCCGCGAGATGGGCCCCTTCGTCACGGCCGTGATTTTGGCCGCGACCTTCGGGTCGGCCCTGGCGGCGGAACTCGGCACCATGAGCGTGTCGGACGAGCTGACGGCGCTCGAAGTGCTCTCCGTCGATCGGATCTCGTTCCTGGTGCTCCCTCGCACCATCGCCCTGATGGTCATGTGCCCGGCCCTGACGATCTTCTGTGACACGGTGGGCATCCTGGGGGGCGCGGTGATCTCGGTCGCTCAACTCAACGTGAGTTGGGAGATGTACATGGACATGGCGTTCTCCGCCTTGGAGACCAAAGCGAAGTTCATCCCCATCCCCAAAGACGTCTACGCCGGCTTGTTCAAGTCCTTCGTCTTCGGGGGCATCATCGCCATCGTATCTTGCTCCACGGGCTTGGCCGCCCGCGGCGGAGCCCTGGGCGTCGGTCGCGCCACGAGCCGCGCCGTGCGCGACTCGATCATCGCGACCATCATCGCCAACTTCTTCCTCACCTGGTTGATCTACTCGTAAGGGCCCCCCATGACCGAGGAACACCAAGAGCAAAACGCTCCGGCCACGGCCCCCGGCCCGCAAGCCTCTCCCGACGATCACGCGCTGATCGTGCGGGTGCAGGATTTGCACAAGTACTTTGGGCCCAAGAAAATCCTGCGCGGGGTCACCTTCGACCTCTACCGCGGGCAATGCTTGGGCATCATGGGCGGTTCGGGAACCGGCAAGTCCGTCACGCTACGCCACATCATCGGCTTGATGGAGCCCACCAGCGGTCAGGTCGAAGTCTTCGGGCGCGACTTGGCCGAAGTGCGCCGGGCCGAGTTGCAGGAGATGCGCAAGCGCATCGGCTACGTGTTCCAAGAAGGTGCGTTGATCAACTGGTTGACCGTGGCGGAAAACCTAGCCCTGCCCCTCAAGGAAAACACCAAACTCTCGAACGCCGAAATCGACGCCAAGGTCCAGGAAAAGCTGGAGCTGGTGCACATCCCCGATGCCGGGGCGAAATACCCCTCGGAAATCTCCGGCGGTATGAAAAAGCGCTCGCGCCCTGATCACCGACCCCGAACTGATCCTCTACGACGAGCCCAATGCGGGCCTCGATCCGGAGATTTCCCGCTCCATCAACAAGCTCATGCGCGAGGTGGCCGAGCGGCTCAACGTCACCTCCCTGGTCGTCGAACACCGCATCGAGTGCATCCAAACCGTCGCCGACGAAGTCATCTTCCTCTACGACGGCAAGGTGCACGTCCACGAGCCGGTCGACGCGTTTTTCTCCACCGAGGAGCCCGTACTCAAAGGCTTCCTCGGACTGTAAGGCTCTGCCTCCCCCATCACCATGTCTGCGACTCGCCACACCATCCTGGGTCTTTTCTTCCTCGCTGCGGTCAGCCTGCTGGGGTACTACACCCTGTTCCGTGCGGACTTCAACCCGTTCGAAGAGCAACACGCGCTGACGGTGTACTTCGAGGACGGCGGCGGCCTGCGCGAAGGCGACGCCATCCTGGTGGCCGGTATGCGTTGGGGCAAGGTCAAAGGACTCGCCTACGACGCGCGCGAAACGGACACCGAACGGCGCATTCGCGCGGAGCTTTTGCTCGATCAAAAGGTGTTGCTCTACCAAGATCATGAAATCACGATCGAAGACAGTTCGATCCTGGGCGGCAAGGTCTTGCGCATCGAACCGGGCAACCCGGTCGCGGGGGACCTTCCGGGGGACACCGACCTGTACGGATCGGTGCCCGGCAATCCTTTCACCCAAGTCGCCGATCTGATCGAAGAAAACCGCGAGTCCTTGCGCACCACCCTCTCCGATCTGTCGGCGCTGATGGCCGATGCGCGCGCGGGCAAAGGGGTGCTCGGAGCCCTTTTCTCCGACGAGGAATTGCGCACCAACCTGACCGAGTCGATCGCCTCCGTACGCAGCGCGTTCGAGAATTTCGACCGTATCGCCGTAGCCATCAACGAAGGCGACGGCACCATTTCCAAACTGATCAAGGAAGACGGGGTTTACCAGCAGCTGACCAGCCTGGGCGACAGCTTGACCAACCTGTCTAACGACATCCGCGGGGTGGTCGACAACATCCAAAACGGGAAAGGCGTGGTCGGCACGTTGCTCAACGACGAAGCCATGGCGGAACGCCTGCGCACCACCGTCGACGACATCGCGGCGGTCTCTTCCCGCCTGCGCCTGGGAGAGGGCACCATTGGACGCCTGCTGACCGACTCGACGGTGGCGGACAACCTCAAGGAGATCTCGATCGCGCTGACCGAAGGGGACGGCACCATCCGCAAGCTCATCTTCGAAGGCGACCTGTACGCTTCCGCCGAGGGCATCCTGGACGACTTCGCCAAGTTCTCCGACAACCTCGCCAACGGCACGGGCACCCTACCTCGCCTGCTGAACGACGACGAGATTTACCGACAGTTGAGCCGAGCCTTGACGACCCTCACCGGCACCCTCGAAGAAGCCCGCGAAGCCGCCCCCATCAGCGCCTTCTTGTCCTTGGGCTTCCAGGGTTTCTAGACCGGCTCCCGAGAGCCCCGTGCTGGATTCCCACTTCCGTAGGAACCGGCTAGGTGCGCTTGCGCAAGACGACCATGTCTTGTTGATGACACACGAATCCCTCAAGGATCTCAACTACTTCAAAAAATTGGCCCCAGTGCTCTCGAACGTAGTCGTGCGTATGGAAAGTGGCCCGGTAATAAGTGTCATCCTCGATCTGCCCGGCTAGGCAACCATCCTGAATCGAGGCGTCGAACCCTTTCGCGCGCAGTCGTTCCAGCCACTCCATGTCGGGACGGGCGAGGCAGTAGGAGGCGTCTCCGTGGACGGTCAGCAAGAGTGTCGCACCCGGTGCTGCGATTCGTGCGAGCTCTTCGAGCCAAGCAAACTGCACGTCTTCCTGCAGGTGCGTGAAAACGGACAGCCCATAGATCACTTGGAATTGGCCGTCCTGATAAGGACTTGGAGGATGCAACGGCAAGACTTGAAAGTTTGCGTGGTCGATCGAGTCCTGACACCAACGAACATTGGCAGCGTCGATGTCCCCTCCGTGCACTTCGACCTCGGGTAACTGGGCCTGCACGAGCCAGCGGGTTACCCGTGCACAGCCCGAACCCCAATCGAGGGTAGCACCTTGAGGCCACTCCCCGTGCAGGCGTTTGAGCAGCAATTGCAAGCGCAGAAAGGCTGTGAACCCTTCTTGTAGGTACAAGTGGGCATCCGAGTATCCCGAAGTTCGTTTGATGTTAGAAACCGGGGGTACGCCGACGTGGTCGAAGATGCCCTGAGGCCAAAACACGATCTGACCGGTGTCGAAGGGGGTCCCTAAAACGCTGTCGATGTAGTGCAGCTCCGCCCTGCCACCGCGAAAGATCTCAGCGGGATCGATGGAGAGGGCACACTCGAATCCGCATCGATCGCTGCCGGGCCAGTACCAATACAAGTCTCCAATGCGTTCGGAATCCAGGTGGTGCTGCACGCGCTCGAAGCGACGTCCCTGGATGAGGAAACTGGTTTCGCGGCCATCCAAGGGAGGGATCGCCCACCCTTGGATTGTCAGTTGACCATCCTTATACACCGCGTTGGAGATTTCCCAAGGGAGTGCACGCATGGTACCGCGCAGCTCTTCTGCGAGCTGGTGACGCTTCCCAGCATCCCATTGCACCGTCTTCGGGCTCGCTCCAATCTCCACTTCCGTCCCTTGGAAGCGCACATGGATTTCATGTTGGGCGCTATCCAGCAACTGGGGAGGGACGCGCCATTGAAAGGCGCAGTGTCCATCACCTTTCTGCGCGGCCTCGAGGTCGGCCCGATAGTCCTGAGCTACGACCGTTCCCACCACGCGATCTCCATCCAAGATTTCCAACGTCGCTCGCTCTTCCGGAGCTGCGGCGTTCCACGCCCACCCCGAAATCACCTGCATGTCGCACTGGTCGAGTTGTCCTTCCACGTTGTTCCTGGGCTCGCTTTTTGTTGTTGGATAGCTGCTAGCCTACGCTTCCCAGGGGAAACGAGACTAGATCCAGTAGGAAGGGTCAGGATAGCAACATCGAAGCGTTCTGGGCTGAGGATCGACGAGCGCAAACTCCCACGCCTTGGTTTGGGACTGCCCCCTTACAAGGGCACCGCCAACTCCTAGGTGGCGCGCGCACTGACCGTCGCGGCTGGGTTCCCCTAGAATGGAAAGGTACCTGGCAGCCCCATAGCATCGCCCCCCCCCGATGAAAGCAGTCCCCCGCCCCTGGAACCTCCCACTTGGACTGGTCTGCTGGGCTTTCACAGCCTGTGTGCCTACGCCAGAACACAACCCCTTGACCCTCAATGATGTGCACTCGCGCTTGAACCCCACCACGGTCGCGGAATGGATGCAACCGCAAACGGTTGCCGACATCATCGCCGTGATCGAGCGAGCCAAGCGTACCGGGCATTCGATCAGCATCAGCGGAGGACGCCATGCTATGGGCGGCCAAGCGTTCGGCACCGATACCTTGCACCTGAACATGTCCGCCATGGATCGAGTGCTGCACTTCGATCCCGAGCACGGCCTGGTCACCGTCGAAGCGGGCATCCAGTGGCCAGCCCTCATCGATTGGCTGTGGGAACACCAGCGCGAAGGTGCGGCACCTTGGGCGATTCGGCAAAAGCAAACCGGCGCCGATAGCCTGTCCATTGGCGGGGCCCTGTCCGCCAACATCCACGGGCGTGGATTGACCTTGCCGCCGATCATCGGCGATGTGGAGTCCTTGCGCCTAGTGAACGCCGAGGGCCAGCTTCTGCACTGCAGCCGAGAAGAAAATGCCGAGCTGTTCCGCCTCGCGATCGGGGGCTACGGCCTGTTTGGAGTGCTCACCGACGTCACTCTACGCTTGACGCCCCGGGAGGCCTTGGTGCGCGAAGTCGCGATCGTTTCCGCCGCGGACGTGGTGGCTACCGTGCAAGAACGCGTAGAAGAAGGCTACGCCTACGGAGACTTCCAGTTCCTCACCGATGAAAACTCGCCCGACTTCCTGCAGCGCGGCGTTTTGTCCCTGTATCGGCCGAGCGACCGCTTCGCCCCCAAGGCCAACAAGAAACTGGGTTACGAAAACTGGGTGCGGCTGTACGAGCTGGCGCACACCGACAAGGCCCGCGCATTTTCCGTCTACAGCGACTTCTACCTGTCCACCCACGGCCAGTCGTACTGGACGGATACCCATCAACTCAGCACGTACGTGCAAGACCACGATGCTGAGATCGATCGCTTGCTCTCCGCCCGCGCCCCGGGCAGCTTGATGATCTGCGAATACTACGTTCCGCGGCCGCAACTGGTTGCCTTTCTGCGGCGCACTGGTGAGTCCCTGCGAGCCAACCAAGCGAACTTGATCTACGGCACCGTGCGTTTCATTGCCAAAGACGACGAGTCGTTCTTGGCTTGGGCCCGGCAAGACTACGCCTGCACGGTCCTCAACCTGCGCGTGACCCACGACCCTCAAGGACTGGCCGATGCCAAACGCCAGTTCCGCGCGATCACCGACATCGCACTCGATCTAGACGGCAGCTACTTCCTGACTTACCACCGCTGGGCCACCCAGGCCCAGGTCGAAGCAGCCTATCCCCAGTTCCGCGAATTCCTGCGGAAGAAGCGGCAGTACGACCCCGAGGAACGCTTTCAAAGCGACTGGTACCGCCACTACCAAACCATGTTTGGGGATCGCTAGACCAGTTCACGATCACCGGGTTGCCCGTCGCGCATAGAGTCCGCACGCTCCATCCGCAGAAAGTCCTTCCAGCAAACGGATGACCCCCAAGGACTCGTCCCCATGGGGGTGCAGCCACTCACGCGTTCTTGCAGGTACGGACGCCGAGCAAGGTGTAGAGGGGGCAGGTGCCGAGCAGGCCTGTCAAGAGCGGGACGACGCCGATCCAGCCCCAAGGGGTTTGCGGACCGACGAATACGATAGCGATCAGGGCGATGCCCAGCAGGATGCGGGCGATGCGATCGGGGGTGCCGACGTTGTTCATGGTGGGGATTGGGGTGATGTCCTGAGAATTGGGGGGGGCGAGCCGAGGCTCACCACCTCCTCGTTGGAAGCCAGGGTCCTGCTCGAGGTTCCGGAAAGCTCGGAAATGGGGAGCCCCCCACGCCCGCGCGGCGCCGAGGACCGTGACGGCTCGCCTAGCCCCCCCAACGCGAGGGATAGGATTCGGGTTCGGGCTCGCTCCCGGGAGCCACGTTCCTACAATCCGGCCATGCCGAGCCGCCCCCTGATCGGA
>JAUHXY010000162.1 GCA_030426785.1 bacterium | reverse complement strand
GGAACCCGCCGTAGCGTACCTGGAAGAAGCCACCCAGTTAGCGTCGGAGTTCCTCGGGGACGAGCACCCTGAAACAGCCCTGACCGAAGTCATCTTGAGCGACGTGTACGTGCGCGACGGGCACTATCAAAAGGCGTTGGAGGCCTTTGATCGCATCGAGGCTTTGCCAGCGTACGCGCGCATGACCCTGCGCAATCGGGTGTTGCAGGCCGACACTCGGGCCTACGTGTTGATGCAACTGGGGCGTTTTGAGGAGGCTTTGGCCTCTTCCCACCGTGCCGTGTCGATGATGGACGAGAACTTCGCGGCCGCCGACCCCATTCGATTGTCGTGCGAAGCGATGCGGGCACGTTTGTTGATCCGAGTGGATCGGAAAGAAGAGGGTTTTGAACGCCTGGAAGCCTTGGTTGCGACGGCCGAAAACGCTCACGGTGCCGGCTCCCGTCTCGCTGTCGCCATGCAACAGGATTGGTTGCAAGCATTGATGAACGACGGGCAATTCGAGCGCGCGCTCCAGGTCACCGAAGCGCAGGTCGAGTCGATGCGTGGCACCCTCGCTCCCGATCACTCGCAGCTATGGAACGCGCGCCAAGTGCGCATCGAAGCGTTGATTCGGCTGCAGCGCTTGGAAGACGCCCAGGCCGCCATCGACGAATTGCGCGGGCTGGTCGACCTCTCGCAGGCACCGGGTCGTCAGCAACGGGTCGACGGCCTCGAAGCCATGTTGCGAGCGCAGCAAAAGTAGGCGCGCAGGCTCCTAAACCTCGAGAGCGGCGTCCCCTGCACTCTCGACGAGGATGACTTTGCCGAGGCCCTCGAGCAAACGCTCCATGCCGGCCAAAAAGGGCGCCACGGGAGCGTCTTCGGGAGGCAACTGGAACCCCAGGAAAACCATCGATGCGTAGCGCGAAGTGTTGTGAATCGCTTCGATGGGGTTCGAGGAGATCACCACTTCCACGGTCGCTTTGATGCGTGCGTCCCCTAACAAGCCCCGCAAATGGCGTTCGGTTTCTTCTTGGGCTGCTTCGTTGTCGACGACGCGCAACAGCCGAATGGAGCGCTCGCGCCACTCGGGGTTTTGCACGAGCATGTGAGCCAACAACACCATCAGCGGGCCATTCTTCTTGCCCCGCCACCAAACGTCGATGGGGCCCAACGGGACCACGCGTGGATCTTCTTCTTCGTCCGCCTTGGCGGAAAACAAGATGATGCTCTTGCCCAGGTTGGCGATGGTGCGCAAGCGATCGAGCCCCTCTTCGGCTTGCTCGGGGTCGCTCGACCACCCGAACATGACCGTATTCGGTCGGAAGGCCCCCAGCCCGTGGCATTGCACCAGCGCTGCCATACCGCTGGTGAGTTCTTTCGAAACCACGACCGCCGGGAAGGCATCGAGCTCTTCGTCCTTGATGAACTTGCGCAAGGCGCGCTCTTGGCCGCGCCTACGTTCCACCAAGTTGTCGACCTCGCCGCTGATGACCTGCGCCAAGCTCAACACACCGCGCCCGGCGCACAACCAATGGGCGACGACCACCATCGAGCGGCGCGCCCCAGCATTGCCACTGAAGGCCAGAATCGACGGGCGCCAGTTTTTGGGGTGGTAGCGCTCTTCTTCCAGCTTGAGCAGGTCCTTGCGCGCTCGCTCGAACGCCGCTCCGCTGCGAACGTCGCCCCAAGCCACATCGATTTGCCGGCGAGCGATGGCGCGATGCAGCACCGCCATGAAAATCACCGCGATCAAAGCCCACAACGGCGCGATCAGGAACATGACCGCCGCACAGGCCAAGGTTCCCAGCAAAGCTAGGGACCAGTGCATCCACTGGAAGGTCGGCCGGTAGGAGGGGTTGCGGGTGTAGGACTCGTAGAAGGTGGCGAGATTCAAGTACCCGTAGGTCACCATGAAAAACATGGTGATGATGGGCGCGATCAGGTTGAGCTCGCCGACCAGGATGCCCAGTTGAGCGATCACGAAGGTGGCCACCACAGCACGGCGCGGTTCGCTCGAAGCCCCCGCTCCGACGCCGAAGAAGCGCAAACGCTTGAAGATGCCATCGCGCGCCAGGGCTTGCAGGATGCGCGGTGCTCCCATCATCGAGCCGATCGCCGACGACAAGGTCGCGGCAAAGATGCCTGCGGTGATCAACACCGGCACCGCCGACAACTCGCGCACGACCATGTTGCTGGTCTGCAGGTTGCCGCGCGGAGCGCTGCCCCCCATCAGGATCGCCATCCCCGCGTAGATCAGCCCCGTGAACGCGATCGCCAACAAGGTCCCGCGTGGAATGGACTTGGCCGGGTCTTTCAGGTCCCCCGACATGTTCGCACCGGCCATGATGCCGGTTGCGGCGGGGAAGAAGAGGGCGAACATCGTGAAGAAGCTCTGCCCTTCGGTGAAACCCGCCCCCAAGTTCTCGGTCAGCCGCCCCATCTCGAAGGATCCGATCGCCCCGGCGGCGAACGACAGGATCGAGATCATCAACACCGCCAGAATCCCGTACTGCAGTTTGATGGTCCAGCCGGCACCGATGAACACGCACACGAACACGAGCAGATTGATCGTGCTGGCGAGCGCATCGGCGTGGGGCGCCATGCTCGGGAAGGTGGCCACGCACGCTTCGGTGAAACCGATGACGTACATAGCGACCGAGATGGCCTGGGCCAAAAAGAACACGATCCCGATCGAGCCGCCGAACTCGACGCCTAGCGAGCGGCTGATCATGAAATACGCGCCGCCGCCCTTGACCTTGGTGTTGGTCGCGATCGCCGCAACGGACAAGGCCGTCAGGGTGGTGATCGTCTTGGACAGGGCGATGATCGCCAAGGCCAACCAAACCCCCGAGTTTCCTACGACCTGCCCGAAGCGCAGGAACATGATCACGCCCAGGATCGTGAGCGTGTTGGGGGTGAAGACGCCCCCAAAGGTTCCGAAGCGTCCGGTCGGGTTGGCGCGGTGATCCGGCATGGAGAGCAGGGAATCCGATGGATAGGGCTCTGAAGAAAGCCCGGAAGGTACGGTGACGCTGGTCGGCTCGGCTTGCAACCCTGCAGGTCGGTTCCTGCGCATGCCCGCCCGAACGCGCTACGCGAGGTGGAATCGCTGGGCGCGGCTGGGCCGAAAGCGAAGGGTAGAACCAGGCTAGGAGGACGTGCCGCGCCGCCCTCCTAAGGTCCTCGTACGTGCGCGAAGAAGACTAGTGGCGCCCTAGCGCGACGGCCCCTGATCCACCGGGTCGGCCCGCGGCACTTCGATAGGATCCTCTCGCCGGGGTTCGTACCAGACGGGTAGTGCTTCGCGCCGGCGCACACCGCGTTTGCCAGCCAGACCCAAACGCAACAGGGTTTTGGTCAATTCACCACCCGAATAGGTGCGCAACTTGCGGCCCGACGTGAGCACGGACTCGTGCAGGACGACGAAGCGACCTTGCTTGCGGAGGGCTTTGCTGAATTCGTATTCCTCGGCCGCGTACATGGCTTCGTCAAAGCCCCCGGTTGCCTCGAAAGCCGCCCGCGTGCAGAACACGAAACAGCCGGCAGCAAAGCGCAGCACGCGTTGAGCACGGTAGCCGACCCGCGCCAAAAATCGAGCGTAACCCGAAAGCGGGCCGTCAAACTCGACGCGACAACCGCCCCCCACCGCCCCCGCAGCGAGGGCCTCCAATGCCGCCCGAACGACCGGTGCACGCAGGGCCGTGTCAGCGTCGACGAAGAGCAACACCTCACCTTGCGCTTCCCGCGCCCCCGCGTTGCGCGTCGCAGCGATCTGGCGATGCTGCACCGAGACCAGCCGGGCTCCGAACCGCAGTGCGATCTCCGGCGTGCGATCGGTGGAGGCATCGTTGACGACCAGGACCTCGTGCGAAACCCCCTGCCCCGCAAAGGCCGTTTCGATGCTCTCTAGGGTCCGAGCGAGCCAGCGCTCTTCGTTGTGAGCCGGGACGATGACGCTGACGTGGACCATAGTGTGGGGAGCGATTCCCAGGGCAGGGCCAGCATGGGCTACCGCGAGTGTGCTTGCTACCCTCGAAACCGTGATCGCGGGATGGAGAGCGGGTCACGCCTCCGTTGGGAATCAGCGCATTACGGGATGTTTGGTAGCATGGACACATGGTCGCCACCCGCCTCCGATGGGGCCTGAGCCTCGTGATTCTGTTCGGTGCCGCCGTATGGCTATGGGAAACGGTCGGTACCGGAAAGGCGGATGCCGGTTCCATCGCGCCGGCGCTGGTTCAGCCGAACGGAAACCATTCGGCTGCGCTCTCTCCCAACCTGGAGGAGCCGAACATCACGACGCAGCGCGACACCGGCGACCGCGTTTCGCAAGCGGTGGTACCGCAAGGGTTCGCTCATCCACGCGAGCAGGCTCCTCCGGTCGACGGCCCGCAAACCTTACGGGAGTGGTTGGAGGCCAAGAAACCTGGGTTGTTGGAGCAGCTCCCCGACGGGGATCTTTCCCAGCTCAAAGTCCTCGATCTGCGCGGCGTCGAGATCAACGATGAGGATCTGGTTTGGATCGCCCAACTCTCAGAGCTCACCAGCCTCTCCCTGTACGGAACCGACGTTACCGACGCCGGCTTGTGGCACCTCGCCGGCCTTACGCAACTAGAGAGCATCAATCTGCGCGGCACCCAGGTAACCGCAGCCGGCTTGCCCTGGCTGCCGACCGACTCGCTCCGCCACCTGCATCTGTGCCACTCGCAAATCGACCTCCAGGACTTGGTTTCCACTCCGCCGATGCCGGCCCTGGAAACCCTCAAACTCAACTTCTTGAAGTTTGGTGACCGCGATGTGGAAAGCCTCAGCGAGTACCCCAAGCTGCGTCACCTGGAGATCGACGACAGTCTGTTGACCGACCAGGGACTGGCCCGGTTGATGGAGAGAAACCCCGGGATTCGACGGTTAGAGATTCGCCGTTCCCACGTCAGCCTCGACGGTCTGGGAGTGATGCGCGCACTGCACCCGAGTTGTGAGTTCGTCGTAGATTAGGCGGCGGGATGGAGCCACCAAAAAAAGGCCCCCGCCGAAGCGGAGGCCTTGCCAAAAACCCAAGCAGAGGTTTTCGAGGTTTACCAGCAGGGGCAACCCAGGTGGTTGGCTGCGTGCAGGGTGCAGAGCAATCCGTAGATGGTTTGCGGCCCGTCGATCGCACCGACGGCGTCTTGGTACAGGGTGCGAATCTCCTCTACCGTGTACGGGTAGTTGATGTTCGCATCGGCGTTCAGGAGGGCGGCGACCACGTGTCGGTTGAGCGCACGGCGCGCCCAGCCGCCCCAGCTCCAACCGTGGATCACGTGCCAAAGCTTCTTGTGGTTGCTCACGCCGGACTGCCAGGGCGTCACGCCTAGCACTTGGTTGAAGCGGTCCGTCAAGACCAGGCTGGCCGTCGCGTTGTCCCCGGTGCACCAGGGATCCCAGCGCCACCAGTTACAAATCCACTCGTGCGGGCTGCAGCCGTATTGGACCGGATCATCGCCCGCTTCAATCGAGAGGCTGGCCGCAATCCAGTTGAGGGAGGCGATGTCGCCGCCCGCCGCCGGGCCCACCCCCGAGTCCTCGGAGAGCACCCGCACGCTTAGGCTCGTAACGCCCGGGTCGATGTCGAAGGTGAACTCTTGCACATCCCATTGGGCACCTGCATTGCTGCCCAAGATGTCGGCGAGCCGGGTCACATTGCCGCCGATGGTGATTTCGATCACCGAAGGCCGGTCGAGATCGACGCCGGTCACGAACAGCCCGAGTTGAGCCAAGCGCACCTGATTCGAAGGCTCGAAGCTGAAGGTTTGCTCGACGGTCGTGTCGTAGGGCGCCGCAAAGTCACCGAACGCAAAGTCGCTCCCATCGACCAGACCGACCGTTTCGGTCGCGTTGCCGTCATCGGTGATCACGATCAGGCCAAACCCGTTGTTGCGGTAACCGAAGTCGAGGCCCGTAGCCGTTACCAGGTTTTCTCCGGCCCCGATGAGGCCCAAGCCCGTCACGTCAGCGCGGTAGGCGAAGGAGTGGAACTGTCCGATGAAGGCGCTCGGTCCACCGATGCGGTCCCCGGTCACCTCGACCCCATTGAGAAAGATCGTGTCCGTGGATCCGGGCAGGTCGTTTTGGAGGGCCAAGCCGTCCCAATAGGCCAGGACCTGGACGACGGTCGCTTCGGCCGGCACGGAGAGACTGGCCGTTCCCGAGCCGGTGTCGGCTAAGCCCGCACCGGCCAGTAGGTAGTCGCTGCCCTCGGCAAGGTTGATGCCCGCGGGGGCACCCAAAGATTCGGTTCCGTCGGCCAGGGCCGCGCCGCTCAAAGCGATTAGGCCGCCTGCCAGGGTCAAAGTTCGAAGAGGTCGTTTCATGGTGGTGAAGGGATTGCGTTTCAACGCCAAAAACCTACCCCTAGCGGAAGGCAGGAGAGAGGTGCAGAAGCCCCGGAAAGCCGCACCTTGCCTCAAACCGATGCCCTGAGCGTTGCTCGCTCTCAGCCCGAAACACCGGTTCCGGGGAAGCGGGAAAGTGCTTCCGGAGCGCCACCGATCGCCCGGGTTCGCCTCTCCTCTCCGTGACCTGAGGATCTCGAAGCGAACGCGGAGCGCTGGGTCCTCAGGTTGCGGCGGATGGAGCTCCAGCACCCCCAACGAAGTACGGACCTTCTCGCGTTGGCTAGGCACGGTATCACAGCTCACGGGCATGCCCCCGAGCGCATCCGGGACACTGGATCGCTCCAGCACTGAGGACTGTCCCCCTTTGGCACAAACCGACCGGTCAACAATCTTCGGTCGGGGCTCTATCTAGAAAAGGGGCGATCGAGCGCACATGGGATTTACGGGGGGTGGCGAGTTTTGAGGTTTTTCTTGGTCACCAGACTGCTGAACCTGGAACCATTAGGGACTGGCACACGTCCAAAGACCTTCTCCGGAAGGGGGACCGAGTGTGTTCTCCTGAATCTTCAAGCTCCTATCCAGACGGAAAATCCATGCGGAAATCCATCCTCTTTGGTGCGGCCAGCATTCTGCTCGCCGGCACCGCGGCTGCCCAAAACGGCACCGACACCTGTACTACCCCGACCGCGGTCGGCGAAGGTAGCTTTGCGTTCGACACCACCACCATGGTTGGCAGCCAGGAAATGACCTGCTTGAGCGCCTACGCGTTCAACCAGGACATGTTCTGGGTTTACACCGCTACCGTGGCCGGCGACATCGTCTTCGACACCGAAGGCAGTGGCTTCGATACCCAACTGGGTATCTACAGTGGCACCGACTGCACGGCGTCTTGCGTCGATGACGACGACGACTCCGGCACCGGCCTGCTCAGCTCCATCACCGTCACCGGTGTCAGCATCGGCGACCAGTTCGTGGTCCAAGTCGGTGGCTTCGGCTCCGGCGCTGGCGCTGGCGTCCTGAACATCGCTGCCTTTGTTGATCCCTGCGCCGGCTTCCCGGACGACGGCTTCGAGGACAACGATGACTGCGCCACCGCGACCCCGATGGCCGACGGTACCTACACCGGCCTGGCCGTGACGGGTTCCGACAAGGACCACTACGCGTTCTGCGTGGCCGACGGCGCGACCGTGACCATCGACCTGATCTTCACCAACGCCAACGGCGACATCGACGGCTTCCTGCGTGACGCCGCTGCGGTGGAGTGCGGAACCGGCAACGGTGTCAACGAACTGGCGGACGGCTTCTCGGCCTCCGACAACGAAAACATCGTCTGGACCAACAGCACCGGCTCTGACCTGAACGTCGTGCTGGAAGTCAACGTTTGGACCGGTTCTTCGAGCCAGTGCAACAACTACGACATGACCATCACCGGCTCCGGCTGTGGCCCGACCTCCGTCGGCACCCCGTTCTGTGACCCGATGGATCCGAACTCCACCACCATGTCCACCGCCCTTATCGGTACCCTCGGCACCGGTGTGGAAAGTGGCCTGCGCTTGGAAGCTTCCAACGGCGTTCCGAGCGAATTCGGTTACTTCCTGATCGGTACCGGCGTCGACGACCCGGGCATCGTGATCAGCAACGGTCGCCTCTGCTTGGCGGTCACCGGCGGCAACCAATTCGGTCGCTACAACTTCGGTACCACCACCAACTCGATCGGCGCCTTCGACGCGGCCGGTGACTTCCAGAACCTGGTCGGCACCGCCACCTCGAACGGTGGCTACGGCTACGACGTCGCCACCTCGAACCCCTTGGGCGGCACGATCATGAGTGGCTCCACCTGGCACTTCCAGTTGTGGCACCGTGACACCCCCGCGGGCGCCGGCTCGTCGAACTTCTCGAACGGCCTCAGCGTCACCTTCCCGTAAGGTGAAACCTCACGCGGCCTGAGTTCGCTTAGGCCATCGCGGCGGCTCCCAGGGCAACCTGGGGGCCGCCGCTCGTTTTGGGGATTGCCCAAACCACCAACCCTCCACGCGACAAGGGCTCCAAAGGCGCATCCATGGGTTGCGCGCCGTCGCGTGGACGGCTTCGAGCCCTCTCGGTCTGAGAATTCGCCAATTTTGGTATCCCGGATCGCGCTGACCAGTGAGAATTAAAGGCCAAAGTTCGGGAACGCTGCGTCCGCAGCGAATCTCGAGCTCTTGCTTCTCCTAACCAACTCCTGAATCTCCATCACACATGAAGAAAAGCGTTCTTCTGGGTGCCGCTAGCGTCATGCTCGCCGGTACCGCGGTTGCCCAAAACGGCACCGACACCTGCACCACGCCGACCGCCGTCGGTGAGGGCAGCTTTGCCTTCGACACCACCACCATGGTCGGCAGCCAAGAAATGACCTGCTTGAGCGGCTACGCGTTCAACCAGGACATGTTCTGGGTCTACACCGCCACCGTGGCGGGCGACATCGTCTTCGACACCGAAGGCAGCTCCTTTGACACCCAACTGGGTATCTACAGCGGTACCGACTGCTCGGCCACCTGCGTCGATGACGACGACGACTCCGGCACGGGTCTGCTCAGCTCCATCACCGTCACCGGTGTTAACATCGGCGACCAGTTCGTGGTCCAAGTCGGTGGCTTCGGCTCCGGCGCCGGTCCGGGCATCCTCAACATCGCTCCCTTCGTCGACCCCTGCGCGGGCGCCGTGGACGATGCCTTCGAGGACAACGACGACTGCACCACCGCGACCGTCATCACCCCCGGTTCCTACACCGGTCTGACCGTCATCGACCCCGATGCTGACTTCTTCAGCATCAACGTCCCGGCTGGTGACATCCTCACCTTCACCGAGACCTTCGACTCGAACGACACCGACTCCAACGCGTACGACGCTTGTGGCGGTACGCAATTCGTTACCGGTGCCCTCGGTGGTTTCACCTACCAGAACCTGAGCGGTTCCGCGCAGGACGTCATCATCGAAGCCTACCAGTGGACCGGTGCTGACTTCCTTTGCTCGGACTACTCCTTCGACGTTTCCGTGGACCCCGATCCCTGCGCGGCCTTCCCGGACGACAGCTTCGAGGACAACGATGACTGCGCCACCGCGACCCCGATGGCCGACGGTACCTACACCGGCCTGGCCGTGACGGGAACCGACAAGGACCACTACGCGTTCTGCGTGGCCGACGGCGCGACCG
>JAUHXY010000161.1 GCA_030426785.1 bacterium | reverse complement strand
GGGAAAGGTCCATCGGATTCAGGGTGAGCCGGGTCTAGCTTTGAGCGCCTCGGATGATCGGCAAGAAGGTGTTGGCGGCCAGAGAAGCGCCGCCGACCAAGGCCCCGTCGATATCGGGCTTGGTCATGAGATCGGTGACGTTTTCCGCTTTGACGCTGCCACCGTACAAAATTCGGGTCGACTGCGCGCCCGAGTCATCGAACAAGGCCGCCAAACGACCGCGCAGATAGGCGTGCACCGCGCCGGCTTGGTCAGGGGTCGCCACTTTCCCGGTGCCGATGGCCCACACGGGCTCGTACGCCAGGGTGATGCGGGACAATTCCGCCCGGGAAACCCCTTCGAGGGCGCTCGCGAGCTGCTCGTCGCAAACCGCTTCGGTGCGGTCCGCTTCGCGTTCTTCCAAGGTCTCGCCGATGCACAACATCACGTCCAGGCCCGCGTCCAGCGCGCGGCGCACCTTGCCGTGGATGTCCGCCAAGGTCTCGCCGAACACGTGGCGCCGCTCGCTGTGACCGAGCAACACCATCGGCACGCCGATGTCCTTGAGCATGCCGACCGAAACCTCGCCGGTGAAGGCGCCCTTTTCGTGTTGGCTGGCGTTTTGCGCCCCGACGCGGATCGAACTGCCGTCACACCCGGCGAGCACGCTCTCCAGATAGACGTAGGGCGGAAAAAACGCGACGTCCACACCCGCTTGTTTCCCCGCTTCCGCGCGCACGGCAGCGACCAGTTCCGACGCGCTGCGTCGATCCAGGTTCATCTTCCAATTGCCGGCGATCAACGGTCGGCGAGTGGTGCTTTGCGGGGTCACGGAGAGGGTGCGGGGCAGGGCAAAAACGGACGGTAGCCTGGGCGGTCTCGACGATCGGGGCAGAATCCGCGAGGAATTCCGGGCCCTTGCGGCGCTCAGGAAGGCCGAACAGTATAGAACCTAGCCCCGGGCCCCGGACGCGCGTTGCCCCACTTTTTGCGGGCAAAAAGCGGCTTCTTCGGCCTTGAGGCCCTCGCCCGGACCACCCCCAGCGCCCCCGATGAACCTCGTCAACGCACTCCTTGCTTTGTCCAGGATGGACGCCCTGCCGCGCACCGGGTGGACCTTGGCGGGGGTTTCCCGACCGGAAAGCCTGGCGGGGCACACCCTAGGGGTCGCCAACCTCGTCCTGGCGCTGGCCCCCGACGAAACACCCGCCGTGGACGTGGGGGCGGCCCTCGCCATGGCCCTCGTGCACGATGCTCCCGAAGCCCTTTCGGGTGACCTGCCCCGCAAAGCCGGCCAAGCCCTGCCGGCGGGCGCGAAAGCCGCCATGGAGGACCAGCTGGCGGGCGAACTGCTCGGCCCCCTGGGTTCGCAGGCTTCAGAGGCTTGGGGCGCCTACCGCGCCCAGGACTCCCGCGCGGCTCGCTTCGTCAAAGCTTGCGATCGCCTGCACTTGGGCTTGGAGGCGCTGCGCTTGCTGCGCACCGGGCAGCGCGGTCTGTGGGAATTCGGGCGGGGCCTCGACGAGCAGGACTGGTCGGACTTTTCCACCCTCGCCACACTGTGGCAGGTCCTACGCGCCGAGTGGATCGAGCTCGAGGACTTCCGCGCGGACCACCCCGCCTAACACCCCCCTGCTCCCAGCCGCAGCCCCAGCGCTGCCACCCAACGTGCGTCCCTGGCTCCACATCCCCGTCCTGATCTTCCTGGGCACCCTCGCGTTAGCGACCTGGGTGGCCTTTCGGGACGTGCCGCTGGAGCGAGCTCAGGATCGACCGGTCTTCGCCGGCGAGCTGGAGTCCCTGCCTCCAGCCCTGCCCGACGGAGTGCTCGCGGGTCGCCTGCTGGACGAACAGGGCTTCGCCGTACCGGATGCGGACCTGTCGACCCAGCAAGACGGCCGTCTCCTGTGGGCCCAAACCGACGAGCGCGGGCGCTTCGAACTGCGGGGTTTGTTCCCGGGTCCCCTGCAGCTCGCGGTCAACGTGCCCGGTCGTACCCCCGAGATCCTCGCGGTACCCGCACCCACCCTGCAGACCGAGTTGCGGCTCACCCGACCGCGCGACCTGGCTCCCGTCGCGCCGGAACGGAGCGCGTCCGATTGGGGCGGACGCATCCGCAACCCCCTCGACCCCAACCGCTTGGCGGACTTTGAGGTTTGGTTGGTGCCGATCGGCCCCGCCGACGACCTGCGCTCGGGCGTTCCGCGGCGCGTGACGACCAGCGCGGACGGAAGCTTCCGCATCCCGGAACTGTTGCACGCCCCCTACCACGTGCACGTGTTGCCACCCGACCACGAAGGAGCGCTCGAGCCGAATCTGCTGGTGGCTTGGGGAGCGCAAGCTCCGCGGCTCGATCACGGCAGCGGACCGCCTACCGACGCCTGGGAGTTGGTAGCCGGCGAGCTGTACGGGGAGTTGCGCGCGGAGGGCAGCCCGGTGCGCTCGGCTTTGGTCATGCTGGAGGCCTTGATCGACCCCGACACCGAGCGCGGAGAAACCCGTGTGCTCCCTCCGGCCCAAACGGACCGTGACGGGCGTTGGTCGGTTCGCGACCTGCCCCCGGGGCGCTATCGCATCCGCGTGCGCGGCGGCGGATTGCAGTGGGAGCAAGAGGTCGTGCTCGACCCGCGCACCTCCCTCGAAGTGCAGCTCTAAGGCCCTTGCGATCCGGTTTCAGCCAGCCGGATGCATGAGTTTGAGCGCCATCCGTCCCATGTCGGTACTTGCCGGCACCGCGCGGATTTCCGGTCCCGCAAGCGGAGCCGCGCCTCGGTGAGAACACCGAAGGGTCGCATGGTGCCTGCAAGCGCGAAGAGGCGGGCCAAGCACGCCGGCTGGGGCGCATGACGGAAGGCGGCGAGCATCGGGCAGGCTGCGATCGGTTCGCGGAGCGATGGATTCGAGACCCGGGGGACTCTCCCATGGCTTGAAACGCTACTCTAAAGCCATGCGCCCGATCTACTTGGACAACGCCGCTTCGACTCCGGTCGCCGAGTCGGTTTGGAAGGCCATGCAGCCGTTCTTTGCACAGGAGTACGGCAACCCATCCGCCAAGTACGGGGCAGGCGTGCGCGCCGCCGAAGCGGTGGAACGAGCGCGCCGCAAAGTCCGGCGCGCGTTGGCCGCCGAAGACCATCGCGTGGTGTTCACCGGCGGCGGAACCGAGGCCAACAACCTGGCCGTACTCGGCGCCGCCCGCCATCGCGGTCCCGGCCCGATCTGGATCGGCGCGACCGAACACGCCTCCGTACGCGTGCCCGGCAAAGTGCTCGCGGGCGAAGGCCACTCCGTGCACATCCTGCCCCTCACCGACCGCGGCGATCTCGACCAAGAAGCCGCCTTGGCCGCCATCCAACCGGACACGCACGTGGTCGCGCACATGCTCGTCAACAACGAGGTCGGGACGTTGTACGACATCCCGCGCTTCTTCGCCGCCGTGCGGCAGATCGCGCCCAAGGCCCACCTGCACGTGGACTGCATCCAGGCTTTGGGCAAGTTGGACTTGGACCTGCTCCAACTGCACGCCGATAGCCTGGCGATTTCGGGGCACAAGGTGCACGGGCCGAAAGGGGCCGGCGCTCTCATCGTGCGGAAGGATGCGCGCATCGCGCCTTTGATCTTGGGTGGCCCGCACGAGGATGGGTTGCGCGCTGGGACCGAAAACATCGGCGGCATCGTGGGCCTCGCCGAAGCGGTGGAGCAGGCGGTGGAGCACCAGGACGAGTTCTGCGCGTCGGCGCGCGCGTGCCGTGCGGCTTTGGAAGCGGGATTGCGCGAGCTGCCCGGGTTCTACGCGCGCCCTTCGGTGCGCTCGGTGGACTCGATCCTGTCGGTGCAGGTTCCGGGCGCTCCCGGCGAGGTTTGGCAGCACCATTTGGAACAGCGCGATATCGAGGTCGGCATCGGGAGCGCTTGTCAGTCGAAATCCGGGGAAAAGAGCCCGGCCTTGAAGGCCTTGGGCCTGGCGGACGACGAGACGCAACACGTGTTGCGCATCTCCTTTTCGCGCCACAGCCGCGTGGAGGACGCGCAAGCACTCGTGAACGCTCTGCGCGAGCTCGCCCCCCACTTGGCCGAGGTTCCGGCTTGAGGGAACCCGACCTCCTGCTGATCCGCTTCGGCGAACTGGCCCTCAAAGGGGGCAATCGCGCCGCCTACGAAAAAGCCCTGCGGCAAAACCTGCGCAAGGCCCTGCGCGAGATCGCCGACGTGCGCATTCAGGCGATCCACGCGCGCATTTTGGCCTACCCGAGCCGGCGCGGCGCACAGATGGCTCGCCGCGCCGCGGAAGTGTTCGGTGTCAAATCCGTTTCGCCCGCGTACACGGTGCCCGCCGATGCGGACGCCATCGAAGCCCTGTCGAAAGAGTTGCTCGACGATGCGTTGCTGCGCGATCAGCGCCCGCGACCGCTCACCTTTCGCGTGCGCGTCAAGCGCGCCGACAAACGCTTCCCCATGTCGTCGATCGAGCTGGAAAGGCGCATCGCCGATCACGTGCTGCCCGGGCACGAGGGCTTGGAGGTTTCCCTCAAGGAGCCGCAACTCGAGCTAGGCGTCGAGATCCGGGGCAAGCAAAACTACGTCTTCGTCGAGCGCTTGGCCGGACCGGGAGGGTTGCCCGTGGGGACCTCGGGGCGCGCCCTGTGCCTGCTCTCCGGCGGTATCGATTCTCCGGTCGCAGCTTACCTGGGGATGAAACGGGGCCTGCATATGGGCTTCATCACCTTCCATTCCTTTCCGTACATCGGTGAGAGCGCGAAGCGCAAGATCCAGGATCTGGCCCGTGCGGTCTGCCGCTACCAAGGGCCCGCGCAGTTTTTTGTGGTGCCCTTTACCGAGGCCCAGGAAGCCATCCGCGATCAAACCCCGGAACGCTACCGCGTGGTTCTTTACCGCCGGATGATGAACCGCATCGCGAGTCGCATCGCGCACCGTCAGAGCTACAAAGCTCTGCTCACCGGGGAAAACCTGGCCCAGGTCGCAAGCCAGACCCTCAAAAACATGGATCTGATCGGCCGCACGGCGGAGCATTTGGTCCTGCGCCCGCTGGTCGGCTTCGACAAGGAGGAGATCATCGCGGTCGCTCGGCGCATCGGGACGTTTGAGATCTCGAATCGACCCGAGCTGGATTGCTGTACCCTGTTCCAGCCGAAGTCGCCGGTCATCTTCGGGCACCCCGAGGAGTGCGCGGCGGCGGAAGCCGAACTCGCCATCGAAGACTTGGTCGAACGGGCCGTCGAAGGGACCGTCATCGAGCGGGTCGATCCTTTCGACTGAAGACCACCCCCCATCGCTGATGCACGCCACGTGGATTTCTCCTGCGCCCCTCGGCAAGCTGCTCTACGGGCGCGGCTCGGGCCGCGTCCTTGCAGGATTGTGCCTTGGGATCGTCGCAGGAGGTCGGGCGCGCTAACTTGAGCGCCTAAGGCATGAATCGCACGACGGCCATCTTCCTCGCCCTGGGCATCCTCTTGGCCCATGCGCTGTCGATCCACCGGGATTATCAGTGGCACTTTGCGGAGCCGTTTGATCAAGCGCACCTAGCGTACGCGCTCGGGGAAAACCTGGCGGAGGGCGAGGGGCTGCGACTCAGCGACCACGAAGACAGCCCCGGCCTGCAAGCGTACCCATCGCCCCTGTGGGTCGGATTGGCTTGGGTTGCGCACGAGACCGGGTTTCCGCCGGACCGCTTCGCGCAGACGATCGGACTGCTCTTAGCGCTGCTGTTGATCTCCCTCTCGACCCGCATCGCTTACGACCGCGTGGCGGGCGTCATTCCACCGCTCCTGTTGGTGCTGAGCGGCACGATGGCGTGCGGCGCCGTCAGCGGCACCGAGCACGTTGCCTTGGCTTGTTTCGCGGTGATGGCCTTCGTCAGCTTTGAAAAGGGCCGCCCGCGCTGGTTTGCGCTGGCGCTGGCGTGTTTGGCCGCCACACGCGCAGAGAGCTTGCTGTTGATCGCTCTGTGGACCGTGTTCTGGGGGATCGATCGCCTCAAAGGGCGCCACAAACGTACGCACCCCGCCTGGGTCTTTTTACCCGCCCTCGCGATATGGGGCGTCGGCGCTTGGTACGTGCCGCCGGGGGAAACGGTCGGGTTGTACCTCGGCGTGCTGCAAGCGGGCTGGCAACAACCCTTCGTGGAGCAAGGGCTGTGGCACCTGCGCGACTTCGCCATCGTCGCGGTCAGCCCCGCGCTGATTCCGATCGGCGTGCTCTTTCTGTTGGCTGGTCGGCTTTCCGGTGCGGGCATTCGGGCCTTGTTTTTGTCGCTGATCTGGGTGGCTTGGGTCGTTTGGGTTGGTGGCGACAGCATGCCCTTTGGGCTCGCCTACCTGCCGGTCATGCCGCTCATGTGCCTGGTGATCCAAGAGACCATCGTGGCGGCTCTGGACACCTATCGGCCTTCGATGGAAGCCGCGAGTTGGGTGATCTTGTTCCTGACCGCCTTCAGCGCGGCCACCGCGTCGAAGTTTCCTGGAGACGTCGGACCGCTCTCCCTGCAACGCCCCCACACCCGCTGGTTGAGCGCGAAATCGGTGGCCCCACTGGGTCAAGACACGATCCTAGGCCGCACGCAGCTGCACAGCGAGATTCACAACTCGTCCTACTTGAAGCTGGTGGCGGAGTTTTTACGCGACCACGCCCCCCCGGAGTTGCGCGTTTTGACGCCCTGGGTGGGGCACATCGCGTATCACACCGACCTGCGCGTGGACGATTGGTTCGGGCGCTTGCGCTCGGAAGGGGAAGAGCCCCAACGCTTGCCCTACGGAGCGACCTTGGAAGCGCGCCTCGACCACGCCTTGGAACGTCAGCCCGACATCGTGCTGCCCGGCCTTGCGTTTGGGGTTTCGATGGACGAATCGACCATGCTGTGGGGCATGGGACCGCGCCTCCTGTCCATGGCGTCCAAGAGCGACGGGGTGCGGGCCAAGGTGCGCACCATCCTCCAAGAGCAATACCGGCTGCATAGCCTTCCGATCTGGCACCCGGGCGTGCGCTACGCGCAACCGTACTTCGTGTATTTCCGCAAAGAGTTGGGCGCCGAGCCCCAACTGCGTTGGCAGCAGACCACGCGCGAATTGCGGCTAGAGGTGGCCGGGTCCGGGCCGGAGGCACCGGCCGGTTTCCCGCAAATGGTGGAGTTGGTGGTTTGGGCCCGCGACGGCCAAGGCGGCGTTTATCGGGTGGAACCCAGCGGACGCTTGGTGCCCGATCAGGAAGACCAGGTCAGCCTGCCCGCCTTCTTGTTGGAAGAACCGCACCGGCGCACCTATCGGCTGCTCAACCTCGCGGTGGAAGACCTGCGGCGGCACCGCATCCAGTCCTTGGAAGCGCAACTCTTCCACGCTGGGGTGAGCCGCGCTCACCCGCTTGCGCCGGTCGCGCCGGGTTTGACCTGGGACCTGCAGCCCTAGCGCGCCCCCGTCGCGCCACCCCGTCACTCGTCGATGCCGAGGCGCTTGAGTTTGCGGTAGAGGGTGCTTTTGCCGAGGCGCAACATACGCGCACAGGCTAAGCGGTTGCCCTTGCAGACGTGCAAGGCGCGCAGGATGGCTTTTTTCTCGTAGAGGTCGAAACTGATCGGATCCGCATCGGTGATTTGCCACGGTTGCAGGGTTCCGGCGGGAACCCCGCTGGGACCGGGGCGCTGGAAGCGGTAGTTCAAAACCGCCTCCGGCAGATCCTCGCGGTGGATGACGACCGGTTCGTCGGCGCTGGCGTGCACCGCAGCGGCCATATGAGCGCTGAGCAAGCAGGACTCCAGCTCCGCCACGTTCCCCGGCCAAGGGTATTGCATGAGTGCCTGCAACGCAGAGTCCTCGATACCCGCTCCTCGGCTCATGCGCGCGACGATGTGGCGAGCGAGTTCCGGCAGGTCGTCCATGCGTTCGCGCAGGGTGGGGACGACGAGGAAGTTCTCTCCGATCGCACGGGCCAGCTTGGGGTGCAGCGCCGTCGGCGGTTGCGACGAGGTCAACAGAACCCGCGAGGAGTCGAGCAGTTCGGCCAAGGTCGCTTGATCCTCCAGGGTCATCTGTTCGACCTGAGAGATCAGAAACGTGCGCTGCCCACAGTGCGGCACCGTGCCGTCGACTTGTGCCAAGGACTGCAGGATCCAGGAGCTGGGGATCAAACCCGCCTGCAACTGGTTGAGGGGTGCGAGCGGGTTGGCGGTGCAGTGAATCGCCTTGGCCAAACGACGTGCGCCCGCACCGCGTGCGCCGATGATTAAGAACGGTTGGACGCTCTCGGCCGCTTCCCGAGCGGACTCGCGCAAGGCTTGGATCGAAGGCGCGTGTCCGAGGTACGAGGAGAGCCCCATCTTCCACTGTGCAGCGGTTTCCAGTCCGCTGCGGTGCATTAGGCGGCACGCTGGCTCCATGGTGGTCGCAGCGGCGGCCGTCGTACCCCAGTTGTGGGTGACGAGGGCCAACTTGATCGGATCTTCTCCGGGCACGGACAGGAGTTCGACCACGTTGAGCTCCAGCGGAGTGCCCGCGGAACCGTAGGAACTCGGCGGTTCGAAGGGCTCGGACACGAGCGTGCGCGCACTCGCGCGGGCGAACAGGCGATCGGCATTCAACTTTTGAAACGCCTGACCCACGGGGCGTCCAACCGGAGACTGGCCCGCCAGGCGGCCGGCACCCGCGTCACTCGCCAACACCGTGCCGCCCAAGTCGGTCAGCATGACCGCTTCCACCCCACCTGGGTTTGCCGAAGGAAGAGCACCCAAGGGCGCTTCCTTCAGCACTCGCTCGCGGTGCAGCAAGCCGGAATGTACGTCGTGCATCTGCCGCAGGTTGCGGCCTTGTTCGAGGCGCCGATGGAGCGTCGCAACGATTGCGGGCATTTCGTCGCGTCCTAGATAGGCGTCTACGCCCGCCTGCAACGCGATTTCCATATCCTCCGGTTGCGACCCTTCGCGCGACTCGTAGGCGATGACCGCCTGCAAGCTACGGCCGGGAAAGTCCTGGGCCAGTTGACCGATCAACTTTCCCAGGAGAACTCCCTCGCAACGAAAAGAAACGATGATGGCATCCCAAGCGTTGCGTTTGGCTGCGTCGAGACCTTCTTGCCAGGCACTCATTTCCACGACGGAATGGCCGGCATCGCGCAATCGATTCCGCAAAATCCCCCGGTCGGGCGGATCGGAATCGACGAGCAGAATTCTCGCTGGGACGGACATGGGACGGGAAGCCTTTGCGGATTGGTAGAAGTGTCTACCGATGGGGAATCCTTCGGAGAAAGTCCGCCTTTCCGGCAGCTAGTGGGTTGAATCCCAGGAAAACAGGCCCCCTAGTGGGAATTGGCATCACCGAAACGAAACGGCTCGAATCCGAGGTTTCGAGCTACGAACTCCATTCGCTGCTCGATTAAGAAACCAAAACGTTTCGTTTTTTAGCCCTCTGAACCCCATTCAAAGCAGCGGGAAGGACGGTTCCCGAACCGACCAATCAAGAAAGGCGGCCCCCCAGCGTGGGACCGCCTTTCGTGGAAAGCGCACTCTTAGAGTTTTTGGCCGGTTTCCGCCTCGCTAGGAGATCCCAAAACGCTTGAGTTTGCGGTACAGGG
>JAUHXY010000160.1 GCA_030426785.1 bacterium | reverse complement strand
CAGCGAATGGCCCATCGTCGATTCCGACGGGATCGAGATAGATGTGCGTTCCGATCACAAACACTGGGTAGGGGATGTCGGAAGGCCAAGCCACGCCTTCGGCGCGTGGGACATGGGGCCCATGATCGATATGCCACTCTTGTCCCCTAGGCATTTCCGGCGTTTGAGGAGGGTTGCGCCACGCGGTGCAAGAGATGACGTGACAGTCTTCGCCCAAAAGGGGCTCGACAGCTTGCAAGATTTGTTCGTTCCCAATGGCTTTGCGGCACCGTTCGCTGCGATTGAACATTTCGTAGCGAAACATAGCGGCAAACTCGGGACTCCGACTACCCGGGCGATGATCGGGTTGGTACTCCTCATAAACGCGGACTATGTCTTCCCGCAGTTTGGCCACCTCGTTCTGGGAAAACACACGCCGCAAGAGGCAATGGCCTTCACTCTCAATCAATGTAGAGGGGTCGGGGGCAGGTATGTTTCGAGGGTGGAGCAGGTGGTGGATGCGCTGAATCATGGTGGCCGGCAGGGCGCTATCGAAGGCGTGCGATCGGCCTACATTCACCGAGTGGAGGCCTCGCTGGACAGAGAGTATCCAAACTTCCCTTCCGCACGAGCGTTTCCCCGCTACTTGCGGGGAAGCGTATCTAGTTGGGATGCTCGCGCTGGTCATCAAGTCGCCGGGTCCTTGGTGCCCGGCTCTGCTCAACGCGTAAGGTGTGGATCGCGCATCCCCGTTGGAGTGAGAACGTACCGTCTCCAACGCGGATCGGAATTCGTGGTGGCTGCCACGCCCCGTGTGACCTCCCCAAGTCTTACGAGCAGGGGAGAGGCGCTCCGCCTAGCGGACCAAGGCGGCGTGCACGGCCAAGACGCCGTCGAGCACCCGTTCGAATTCGTTGAGGCGGACCATGTTCGGTCCGTCGGAGGGCGACGAATCGGGGTCGGGGTGCACTTCGAAGAACAAGCCCGACACGTGACCGGTGGCCACTGCGGCGCGGGCCAAGGCGGGCACGCGTGTGCGATCGCCGCCGGTGGCGGTGCCTTTCGAGCCCGGTTGTTGCACCGAGTGGGTGGCATCGAAGATGACCGGCGCGCCGCACTCGGCCAGGTCCTGCAAGCCCGCCATGTCGACCACCAAGCGCCCGTAGCCGAAGCTCGTGCCACGCTCGGTCAGCCAGACCTTGTGATTGCCAGAGTCTCGCACCTTCTGGGCCACGTTGCCCATGTCCCAAGGCGCCATGAACTGACCCTTCTTGACGTTCACGATCGCGCCGGTCTGGGCGGCCGCCACGAGCAAGTCCGTTTGGCGGCACAAGAAGGCCGGGATTTGCAGCACATCGACGCACTCGGCGGCCGGCGCACACTGGTCGGGCAAGTGCACGTCGGTGAGCACCGGGATCTCCAGCTCGCGGCGGATGTCCGCGAGCCATGTGAGGCCGGTTTCCATGCCCGCACCCCGTCCGCCGCCCAGGCTGGAGCGGTTGGCCTTGTCGAAGCTGGCCTTGAACGCGAAGCTCAGGTTGCGCTGGGCGAACCAGTCCTTGAGCGTGCCCGCGATCTCGAAGGCCAATTCGCGGTTTTCCAGCACGCAGGGGCCGCACAGAAAGAACAGGCGCTCGTCTCCGAAGCGATGGCCGCGGACGTCGATGGGCGAGGGGCGATTCATGGCAGGTAGTCTACGGGTTTGCGCTGGGCAGCGGGATCCTAGGACGCTGGGGGGCGAACTTCGAAGGCCGAGGCCCGCTTGTGGCTCCCGGCGGGCCTAGCGGGGCGTTAGGGTAAGCCCATGTCCGGAACGTTGATCTTGGGGGCCAGTGGCTTTCTAGGACCCCATCTCGTGGCGAGCGCCTTCGCGCGGGCTCAAGAAGAGGCCACCATGGCGGACCCCTTCGGCCCGCCCGTGACCGGGGTGGCGCGTTCGGTCGAGCTCGCGCCGCGTTACACCAACCCACGCGATGGTGCCCGGTGGCGTTCTGTGGATTTGCTGGTCGAGGGGGCGGTGGAAACGTGCCTGGACGAGATGGCGCCAAGCACAGTGGTGCTGGCGGCCGCGCTGTCGCGGGCTCTCGCGTGCGAGCAGGATCCCGCCCTGGCGGAGCGCATGAATGCGGAGTTGCCCCGCGAGGTGGCGCTGGCTTGCCGGGGGCGGGGCTTGCGTTTCGTGCACGTCAGCTCGGACCAAGTCTTTGGGGCCGAGCCGGCGCCGAAAGGCGGTTTTGCCGAAAGCGATCCCGTCGCGCCGCTGCAGGTGTATGGACGCACCAAGGCCGCAGGCGAGGCTGCTGTACTCGAGGCTCACCCCGAGGCTTTGGTGGTGCGTTTGCCGCTGCTTTACGGTGACTCGGGCGGCCGTGGTTTGGGCGCTTCGGATTCGCTCTTGGAGGCCGTCGAAGCGGACCAGCAGCCCGCCCTGTTCGAAGACGAATTCCGCACCCCCATGGAGGTGCGCAACGCGGCCGATGCACTCTTGGAGGCCGCCCACAGCGACCTGACCGGCCTGTTGCACTTGGCCCCGAAGCAGCGGGTGAGTCGTTGGGACCTCGGCATTGCCATCCTCCGAGCGATGGGGTTGTCCGAAACCGATGCGGCATCGCACGTGCGTCGAGCGAGTCGCTTGGACTTCACCGAAGGACCAGCGCGTGCGGAAGATGTCAGTCTGAACGCCGCACGCGCTGCACGCGCACTCCAGACACCGTTGCTCGGCATTCGCAGGGGGTTGGACGCGGCGCTAGGGATCGAAGGCTTCGACCCAACCGAAGCTTAAGCCGAAGGCTTCATGACCCTTACGGGAGGGTTCGATGCGCCCCATGGGCCGTACCACCTTGGCTTTGCGCAGCCTTGCGAAGGTCTTGTTTTGGCTCCTACGGGGGATTGATGCAGCCGCGCCAAACTCTCGGCGCTTGAGTGGAGAGTCCGGCGTCTCCGGCAAGTCATCCACTCCAACTTCTAGACCGCAACCCAACCCAATCCCATGAAACGAGATTCCTTCTCGACCCTGCCGTTCTGGATGGGCGCCGCTGCCCTCCTTGCAGCCCCGTCCTTTGCTCAGACGATTCGTTCCGTAGTGCCCCAGGCCCCTCAAGCTGGTGCGCGCAACCTTGTCAGTGTTCCCGTCCCGACGATCTCTGGATTCGTGACTTCCGAAGCTCCCATGTTGCGCACCGATTCGGCTGCGACCAGCGCTGGATGGGAAGTGCAGCCTCTGACGACCGTCAGCGAGCGCGTGTTCGGATACCAAGCTCCGGGCATCCTGGATGGCGTCGGAGCCTTCAAGCGCAATGGAAAGAAGGTCGATGTGTTTGTGAACCACGAGCTTGGCGCCGGTAATGGCTATCCCTTCGCGCTGGCGAACGGCACCGTATTGACGGGGGCTCGCATCACCAAGTTCCGCTTGGAGCGCGACGTTACCTCCGGCACCCCCAATACAATCTTCAAGCAAGCTGTACTCGGCATCCGCCGCATTTATGATCGAAACTACACGATCGTAACGGACCCTGCTCAAGTGAACGAAACCGGCAACAACATCGATGGCTTGTCGCGCTTGTGCTCGGCCACCGGAGTAGCAGCCGGAACCTACGGGTTCGTGGATGACATCTTCTTCACCGGCGAAGAAACCGGGAAGCCCTTCCACCCCCATGGTGGTTCCGAATGGGCTCTCGATGTGAGCACCCGCTCCCTGTGGGCTGTTCCGGCCATGGGCCGTATGGCTTGGGAGAACGTGACGCCGCTCGAAACCGGCAACCCCCACACCGTGGGGTTGTTGTGTGGCGACGACACCGCTGCGGCGCCGTTGTACCTCTACATCGGAGAGAAGGACGCCGTGGGAGATGGAAGCTTCCTCGATCGCAACGGCTTGAAAGTCGGAAACCTCTACGCGTGGAAAGCGGACAATGGAGACTTGAACCCGGAACACTTCAACGGCGACTGCTCCCGTCGTGCGGGGACTTGGGTGGAAGTGACCGTACAAGATCCGGCGATGGCCGGCGCCGCGGGCTACGACGCTTTTGGCTACGCGGACATCGATACGCTCCAAGACGAAGCGGACGCTCTGGGATGCTTCTCTTTCTCGCGTCCCGAAGACCTTTCGACGAACCCCCTGGATGGCACGCAAGCCGTCTTTGCCTCGACCGGTCGCGGATCCTTGTATCCCTCCGATAACTGGGGGGTGGTCTACGTGGTGGACGTGGACTTCCAAAACATGGCTGCAGATCTGATCATCGTGCACGATGCCGATGGCCTGGCGATTCCGGACGAGGGAATCCGCAATCCGGACAACCTCGATTGGGGTCGTGACGGCAAGCTGTACATCCAAGAAGACCGCTCGACGAGCCCCTCCTCGTTGTTCGGACAGGCGACGGGCATTGAAGCCTCCGTTTGGCAGCTCGATCCCATCACGCACAACTTCACCCGGATCGCGGAAATCGACCGTAGCGCGGTTGCCCCTGCCGGCTCGACGGACATCGGCATTGGGGAAATCGGCCATTGGGAGAGCTCCGGCGTCCTCGACGTGACCCACTTGTTCGAGACCTTGCCCGGTGAGCGCCTTTTGATCGTGACCGTGCAAGCGCACGGTATCCGTGACGGCAAGATCGGCGACAACCCCATCCTCGACGAGGGCGGGCAACTGCTCTTCCTGTCGAAGCCGGGACAGTAGGTCCCTGCCCGCGTTTGGGGTTCGATCTCCCTGCGCAGGTGAGTTCCCCGTAAGGCCCTTGGCGAGCGGCCATTCCACGGCCGCTCGCCACTTTTCTTGGATTCGAGCGGGGATTGGGCATCAATGCCGCACAGCGGGGAGACGCTCCGGGCCTCGAATGGTAGCTTGTGCGCCCGAAACGCCAGCGACGCACCATGGACCTATCGACCCGTTATTCGCCCTCTGACATCGAAGAAACGATCTACGCGCGCTGGGAAGCGGCCGGCGCGTTCCGGCCCCCGGCAGAGGGGCAAGGATCGGGGCAGACCTTCACCGTCATGATCCCGCCGCCCAACGTGACGGGGGTCTTGCACATGGGTCATGCCCTGAACGGTACGGTGCAGGACATCGTGGTGCGCCACCGGCGCAAGCTCGGTTTCGACACCCTGTGGGTTCCGGGGACCGACCACGCGGGCATTGCGACCCAGGCGGTGGTGGAGAAGAAGGTCTTCGCCGAAGAGGGCCTCAAGCGCGAAGAGATGGGCCGCGAAGCCTTCCTGCAGCGCGTCTGGGATTGGAAGGAGACCCACGGCAACATCATCCTCAATCAGTTCAAGCGGCTGGGCTGCTCGTGCGACTGGGATCGGACCGCGTTCACCATGGACGACAACCTCTCGCACGCGGTGCGGGTGGCGTTCGTGGACCTGTGGAAGCGCGGTTTGATCTATCGCGGTTCGCGCCTGATCAACTGGGACTGCGTGCTACAGACCGCCATCTCCGACGACGAGATCGAATACCAGAAGCGCAAGGGCAACCTGTGGTACCTGAAGTACCCCCTGACCGCCAAACCCGGCGAATTCATCGTGGTGGCTACCACGCGCCCCGAAACGATGCTGGGCGACACCGGCGTGGCGGTGCACCCCGAGGACGAGCGTTACAAGGACTTGGTGGGCACCACCTGTCGCCTGCCGTTCTTGGATCGCGAGATTCCGATCGTCGCCGACGACGAGGTGAACGCGGAGTACGGAACCGGCGCGGTGAAAATAACCCCGGGCCACGATCCGGCCGACTACGAGCGCGGCAAGCGCCACCAGCTGCCCGAGATCAACATCCTCGAAAAGGACGGCAAGCTGAACGCCGAAGGCGGCCCGTTCGCGGGCTTGCCGCGCGAGGAAGCGCGCAAGCAAGTCGTGGCGCAGCTCGACGAGATGGGCCTGCTCGAAAAGGTCGAGAAGATCGAACACAACGTGTCGGTCTCGGACCGCTCCAAGTCGCCGGTCGAACGCATGATCAGCGAGCAATGGTTCGTGAAGATGAAGCCCTTGGCCGAACCCGCCATCGAAGCGGTGCATAAGGGCTGGCTGCAATTTCGTCCCGAGCGCTGGAGCAAGGTCTACCTGCACTGGCTCGAAAACGTGCACGATTGGTGCATCTCTCGCCAGCTCTGGTGGGGGCATCGCATTCCGGTGTGGTACGACGAAGACGACGTCCCGGTGGCGTCGATCGAAGATTTGCGCGAAGGCGATGCGCACCCCGAGACGGGCAAGCCGATCGTGCGCCAAGACCCCGACGTGCTCGACACCTGGGCCTCGTCGTGGTTGTGGCCCATCGCCACCCTGGGCTGGCCGGACAAGGACAGCGCCGACCTGCAGCGCTTTTATCCGACGCAGTTCCTGTCCACGGCTCCCGAGATCATCTACCTGTGGGTCGCCCGCATGGTCATGGCGGGCTACGCCTTCATGGACGAGCTGCCGCCCGAGCAGCGCAACCCGTTCACGACCTGCTACCTGCACGCCACGGTGCTCGACGCCAAGGGCAAGCGCATGTCCAAGTCCGCTGGCAACGGCATCGACCCGCTCGACCTGATCGAGCAGTTCGGCGCCGACGCGGTGCGCTACTCGCTGATCCTGCTCACGAAAGAGGGGCAGGACGTGAAGCTCTCTCCCGATCGCATCGAGCAGGGCAGCCGCTTCTGCAACAAGATCTGGAACGCGGCGCGCTTCGTGATGATGAACATGGGGGGCGAGCGCCGCGAGCATTCCGAGCATCTGGAGGATCGCTGGATCCGTTCGCGCTTGTTGGCGGCCATCCAAACGACTTCCGAAGCGCTGCAGGAATATCGTTTCAACGATGCGGCCACCGAGCTGTATCGCTTTGTCTGGGACGATTTCTGCAGCTGGTACGTGGAACTCGTCAAGGCGCGCTTGACCGGCGAGGACGCGGAGAGTGCTGCGGCGGCTCGCGGCACTTTGGTGCGTTTGATCCGCGACATCCTGGGGCTCTTGCATCCCTTCACTCCCTACATCACCGAGGAGTTGTGGCAACAATTGCATGAGGTGATCGGGGAAACGCCCGAGGCCATGCTCATTTCCACGCCCTGGCCGAACGGCGAGGGCCTGCAGCACGACGAGAACGCCATGCAGGAAATGCAGTTGGTGCAGCAATTCGTGACGAGCGTGCGACGGGTGCGCGCGCTGACCATGATCGGCGAGCGCAAACCCTTGCAGGTGTTGTGCGTGGCTCCGCGCGACGAAGAGCGAGCGGTGCTGGAACGCTACGCGGACATCGAGAAGTCGTTGGGCTTTCTGGAAGAACTGCGCATCGAGGCGGCGGCTGAGCGGCCCCCGGGGAGCGCGGTCTCCGTGGCTGGCGGTTTCGAAACCTTCGTGACCTTGGGTGCGGACGTGGACCTGGATGGGCTGGTGGAAGTGCTCAAAGGGCGCCTTACCAAGGCCCAGAAGGGCATCGGTCAGATTCAGGGCAAACTCGGCAACCAAAACTTCGTCGAACGGGCGGACCCCGACGTGGTGGAGTCCGAACGGGAGCGTTTGGCGGAGCTCGAGCACGAGGTTGACCTCCTGCAGCGCAACATCGAAGGCTTCTAAGCGACCCGCTAGCGTGGATCACCACCCCAGGGCCCCTACGAGGGGCCCTGGGGTGGCTTTTTTTCGACAGTTCTTTGCAAAGACTTGGCGGGTCGACGCAGTCCTTTCCGCGTCCCTAGGGGGCCCGTTCGGGCTCCCCGTCCTATCGTCATGAAGTGCTATCGATCGCTCCTCCTGCCCGTCCTGTTCGCTGGATTCTTGGTCCCCCTCGGCGCGACCCAAGAGGGGGAGGGGCAAAAAGCTCCGGGGGAACCGCTAGCGCGCGGCGAAGTGGCGGAGCGGTTCTTCCGAGGCATTCGACGTGCTTTGCAGGCGACACCTCGGGACCATTGGGCGGTCGACGCGGTGCACGCCAGCTTGCAGCCTGAGCCCGCTGCCGCGCTGGATTGGGTGGTGCAGCACACCGGTTGGGTGCCGTATGAGGGCATCCTGCGCGGTCCCAAAGGGGTCTTGATGGATCGCCTCGGCAACGATTGGGATCGGGCGCTGTTGCTCGCGGCCCTGTGCGAGGAAAGCGGCTGGCCCGTACGCTTTGTGCAAGCCAAGTGGACGGAAGAAGCGTTGGAGCTTGCGAAACCCACGTGGGATTGGGGTACCCCCGATCACCTGCAGGAGCCGCCCCACGGAGCGCTCGATCATTTCGCCCGGGAGGCGCGCCTCTCGGAGGAAGCGTTCCAGGTCGGCGTAGAGACCGCCCGTTGGCGACGCGAGCAAGCTCAGCAGGAAACCCGTGCGCGCGTGCGCGCGGTCACGACGGCCTTGCGCGAAGCCCTCGCACTCGAAGGGCTGGCCGAACCCGCTGCTCTGCCTTGGCCTTCCGTGGGGGAAGCGCATGTGTGGGTGCAAGTCGCGCCCTCCGGCGCAGCGGAAGGCCCATGGATCGACCTCGATCCCATCCACCGGGAAGCGGCGCCGGGACACGCTTGGCTCGAGCCGGAGGTCACGTGGAGTCCGAAGGAATTGCCCGCGGATTTGTACCGCACCGTGCGGCTCTCTGCCGTGGCGGAGGCTTGGACCGAGGAGTCCCGCAACGAGGTTTCGTTGGTCAGTGTCGACCTGCGCACGATGGATGCGGCGGGTGAATCGATCGAATTCATCACGACCCCTCTGACCGCGCCGGCAAGGTTGGCCGGCCTCGCGGAGGGCAAGGATTGGCAGTCGGCCATGCTGGCTTTGGCCGACGGGGAGACCGAGTGGTTGCCGACCTTCGTCGTCCACGAGGAACCTCACTACCAACTCGGCATCCGCGCCGACGGTAGCACTATCGAAAACCCCAACCAGCCCGCCGCTGCGCGGGCCGCCGGCAAGGCTACCAGCGCGTTGGAGGCCCTTGGGAGCAAGAGCCAACCCAAGCAGGATCCTTTCGGCTGGACAGCCCTCTGGATCCAGATCGAGCTGCTGGACCCAGGCAGCGCGACTCCCTTGCCCGCGTCCGTCACGCGGCGTCCGGTGTTCGATTGGATCGGTCCGGCCGTGCGCGCCGCCCAAGGTCCTCGCCCTAGCCTCAGCGAAGCGCAGCGCCGCGATCGCAACCTGCGCATGCTCGGTTCGAGTTTGCTGTGCCTGACCCCGTGCGATGTACCGACCAGCTTCTTGGAACGCCTGTACCTGCTGCGCACTTGGCAGCAGCGCGAGCTATGGCAAAGCGTGGCGGAGGGCCGCCCGCTGCATCACCAAGCCTTGGAAGAGGAGCTGCGCTGGGTGCGTCCCCTGGAAGGGCCCTTGTGGGGTTACCAGCGCGCTCGTTTGGAGTGGAACGCCGATGCTGCGTCGTACCTCGCCGCTCCGAACCTCGTGATCGTGCACCAACACCCCATCTTGGGGGCTGGCGATGCCGTGGAGTTGCAATCGGGGTACGACGTGGTGTGGAACCCGCGGCAGCCTTGGCCGGGAGCGCCGGAGCGGCTCGTGCGGTTGCAGCAAGGCATCGCCGATACGGCCACCGAAGCGCGCCTGCTGGAGGTTTGGCGCGACGGCGGGGTGCGCTCGCTCGACCTTTGCGCGCAAAAGGGGCCTTGGACGGTGCTGCGCACGGCGGAGCAGTTGGAGGACTTGCCCATCGCTTGGAACGCCGACGGGCGCGCGCGCTTGGCGCAAGACCTAGGGGCTGGGGCTTGGTGCGTGGTCCCGGTGCTGGAGGGTCCGGAGCGCAGCTCCGATCAGCTCGCGTATTGGCGCATCGATC